>NZ_JAZGLY010000003.1:0-475403 GCF_036409055.1 Niabella digestorum
CGCATCTTCACGAGCTCAAAAATTCATTTTTAAGCCACTCAAATTTTAGCATTTTGAACTACAACTAAAAAATAAACCTCCTTTAAATCGACTTAAAAGAGGTTGAGTTTTTGGGGTTTTAAAGATTATTTGGAAAAATAGAGAGTTGTGCAACGGTTACCGATGTTGGCGGTAGTTTTTTCTTATTTCATGTAGGATTTCTTTCATTTTTGGTTCAATATTTAGTTCGTCAAATAGTTTTTCCGATAAATTTAATGAGTTTTCAAAAGCTAAAATTATATTTTTAGGATTTAAATCCGATGTTACTGTTTTATACGCAAAATACCAAGTCGTATCAATATCCTTTTCAAGACTTTTAGTTGGACTTTCCCAATGTTGGGTTTTGTTTGTTCTTGCTCTAATAAGCCAAAGCAAATATTTCTGAACATTTGATAAACTATGATGAGCATGAGCAAATTCTTCTCGCTTAATTAAGTTGCTTGTTGTCAGTATAACATTCAGTAATGATTGACTTAACCACAAGATGTTTTCATTTGTTATTCTTTCGGGCGATTTCGTTTTGATTTGATTTAGTGTTTTCGTTAAATGTCCGTCTTTGTCGATTAGGTTCATTTGGTCAAAATCGCTAAATGCAACAATTCCGTCCCAAGATTTGATAATTTCAATTTCCTCCGTTTTTAAAAAATGAAATTCGCCTCTGACCATATTCTCAAAAATAGCAACTTCGCTTCCATATTCATTTGTAAAATATAATGCCACAGGATGAATTTGATTTACCCATTTTTCCGACGAGAAATTTTCTTTATTTTTTAAAAAGATGTAAAATTCGATATCAGAATATTTATCTCCTTCGCTTTTAGTAAATGAACCATACATAAAAACAGCGGAAACATTTTCGTCTTGTTGAGCTATAGATTTTGTTTTGTTAATCATTTGTAACTGCGTCATTTCTTCTAATTTTTAAAAGTTGATAATAGAAATTCTCACTGCTTTTTGAAAGCAATAAAAAAGTTTCACTTTTTTTATTTTGAACAGTTACTTATAGCTTCATCGGATTATATTTTTTTATGTTCAACATTCTGTTTGGTAAAATTACCGCTAACGGTTTTCGGCTTTGCGTTCGGGCGGGCTTTATAGCACTGCACTCGATACGAAGAACCGCATTTCAATTATACACAAAGTTGTCAATAGAAGCACGTCACCCCGCCTGACGCAAAACCGATGTTGGCGGTTCGTTGTTTTCTGTCGATACGGTTGTTATTTTACTGGTCGTTATTGCTTACTTCTTTTGGAAATTTATCGGCAATTAAATTTAATCTGATATTGTGTTCTAAATAGGCTTTCATCCCGTCTAGAACCGTTGTGAAACCACCTGTATTGTCTTTAATTGCCTCAATTAAATCGTCCCCCGTTTCTTTGAAGCCGTAATTTTTGATTATAACGTAAGTTGTTTCGTCTGTCAATGCGGTAAACTCGTAATCAACTGTCGTTACTGGGTCGCCCCATTCTGTTGAAATAAGTTTGTTCGGAATAATTTCCTTTGTCAATACGTTGGTGGAAACGCCATACATTTCCCATTCCCATTTTACAGTTTTTCCTACTTCTAACTTTCCGCTTGATTTTGTAAACCAAAAGTTAGTTGTAATTGTCGGGTCAATAATTGCTTGGAAAACTTGTGAAACAGGTTTTCTAATTAGCATCTGTGTTTCTACTGTCGGTATTTTATTTGTCATCTTATGTTATCTTTTAAAAGTTCAAATTTCTGTTTTTATTGGGTTGTCCTACAATGACCGCCAACGTTTTGGGTATTGCCGAAGGCGTGGAAATCGAAGCAATTAGTTTCGATTTTGCACCGAGGCGAGCCAAAAGAATTTTTATGAGTTAAATTTAAAAATAAAAAACGAACCTAAGCGAAGCGCTCATGAATTCCTTAAATAAAAATAAAAATTACATTCATAATAAATTCGTTTTTGGCGGAGGACTCCATCAGGCTTGTGTTTATACAAAATCACGTTCGACAACTTTGAACCCTGTAGATCCTGTCGGTCGTAGTGGATGAGGGCATTTTCGATATTACCTTCACGCAGCTTCAACCGCCCCTGCGGCGCGTTAAAATAAGTATCGATCTGATGGTCTTCACCTACAAATCGCGGACTCAATTTCAGCAGTTGTTGTTCGTATTGCTCTATGCCTTCTATTCGGGCTTTAAATTCGTAATTTCTAATGTGCATAGTGTTGTCATTAAAAAGGAACAGGGTGGCTTACCACGTTGCAGACTGCATCCGGGATACTCCACCTTGTAAGTTCCCAAAAATTTTTCTTTTCATCAAATTACAAGTGTTTTTCCAGATGTCGGAAAGATAGCCTTTTTCATACAGCAATGGCAAGAAATAAAAAATCCTATGAATAATTGCTATTCATAGGAACTACTATTCAAGGATAAAGCTTAAGGCTTATATTTTTCTAATCTCTACCCTTCTGTTTTTAGCACGCCCTTCATCGGTACCGTTATCGGCTACCGGACGGCTCTGCCCAAAACCGATTGTGGCCATGCGGTGGGCACTGATGCCTTTTTGCACCAAAGCTTTCTTCACGCTTTCCGCCCTTTGTTCGGACAACTGCTGGTTAGAAGCGGCACTACCTACATTGTCGGTATGCCCTTCGATAAGTATGGTTAAGGTGCTGTTTTCTTTGAGCATTTTGGCCAACTCGTCGATGATGTGTTGCGAGTCGGGCATGATGGTGGATTTTCCGGTTTCGAAATTGATATGGAGGGCAACAGATGTACCGGCTTCGAGCTGTTCAAACATTCTGTTAGCTTCGATCACCTGTTCCATCTCTTCTAGGGCTAATATAGTTATCTTATAATAGTCCACAGGATTATTACCTAAATCATGAATACTTACCCAATACTCTTTACCATCCGCTTTAAGAGTAAAGGTTGCTCCAGTAAAGTTTTTGCCCCCGGAAATGTCGGAATAAATCTTTTTGCCACCTTTAGAAAGAATGGCGTTTTCATAGTTTTTAATGATTTGTAAACGGCTAGGTAGATTGGGCCGTAAGGACCATCATAAGTGTACAGGATGCGCGTAACGGTTCCTTCCTTTTTTACGGCTTTATCATCGCTTATCCAAAACTCCACTTCATCATAATTTTCGGAACAATCTTGAATATAAAATTTTGGATAGCGATTGAAGAAGGGATGATCTTTACATCCTTCAGAGTCCGTAGCCTGAGCACGGGCAATAATGCCAGACAAAAATAAAATAAGCAGTAGTACTAATTTTCGCAAAACGAGTGGTGTAATCAGCTTTGCAGTAATTGTGTTAGTCATAGCAGAATAAATTTGGTTTTATTAAAGGGCAAGTTTAGAACAATTTATTGATACTGAAACTTTTATAGCATCACTAAAAATGGGGATGCTATAAAATTACTGTTGCAACACTAAATGGTGGGATGGGCAGATGGGGTGACATCTATATATAATAAAAAAGGGGCCAATGCCCCTCTCGCTTCACTATATATAAGTCTTTTGTTATACCGTAGCCACCACGGCCTCCAGTGGCAGACGGGATTTGGCCGTTAATGCAGGCTGATTGCTATCTGCTGGATTGCGATAGCCGATAGCTACTGCAAATAGCGTTTTATAACCTTCCAAGTTCAGGATGCGGTCGTACTCCTCCGATTGAATGCCTTCCATAGGGGTACTGTCTATGTCCATATCGGCACATGCCGAAAGGAAAAAACCCAGCGACAGATACACTTGATGACGCAGCCAGGACTTAATTTCGGCCTCACCTAGGGGCTTAACCATATTGTTGTAGTAGTTCACGGCTCCTTCGGGCAGATGTTCCTCAATTTGTTTTTCAAAATCTTCTACACGGTCAATTACCGAAAATACTACCACATGACTGGCATCTAGTATTCGCTGCTCGTTGAAATAGGATACCCTTGCCAGCTCCGCTTTCTTCTGCTCCTCCCCTACAAAAACAAATTTCCAAGGTTGACTGTTAATGGAAGAAGGGCTTAAACGCAATATCTCCTTTAACTGGCGGATTTGATCCTCACTGATTTTTTTACCCGACTGGTACTGCTTGGTCGTGTACCGCTTGTTGGCTAAATCTAAAAAACTCATAGGTATTCAATAATTTTTACAGTTACTATATTTTTTATAGCCGCAAAAATAAGTATAGTTTCTTATCTTTACAATAACTGTCAAAAAGGATAGTACCTATGTATTGTATCGATAACAAAGAATACCCCTGCAGCACCAGTCTGGCGATGAAGTACATCGGCGGAAAATGGAAGGCTGCTATTCTGATTCATTTGATGCAGCGTAAGCGGTATCATGAACTACGCAAGGATTTACCCATGGTGACCGAACGCACCATCAGCCTACAACTGAAAGAGTTGGAAGAAGATGGACTGGTGAAACGTATCGTACACACCCACAAACCTCCGTTGAAGGTAGAATACGAGCTGACCCCTTTTGGTAAAACCCTGATTCCGGTGCTAAAAGCTATATCCGACTGGGGCAAAAAAGCAGCAAGTACCCATAAGCAGATTCGGGTAGTACAGCCGTCATCCTGATGACGATTGCTGCTCCATCTTGCTATGCCAGCACGCCCTTATCTTGCCGAATGGTCCTAATTATATTTGAAAAACACTGATAACGCTTTTACGCATGACACAACGCATTTTGATAGCCGGGGGTACCGGTTTTGTGGGCCGCCATCTGATACCAGCCTTACAGCAACAGGGCTATGCCCTATCGGTACTCACCCGCCAACCCACTGTCGTTGCAGCACAGGATGCCCTTCGATACTTTCGTTGGGATCCCGAACAGCAGTACATCGACCCGGCAGCCTTTGAACAGGTAGCCACCATCATCAATCTCACAGGGGCTAATATCGGCGCAAAACGCTGGACCGCCCGCCGTAAAAAAGAGATACTGGACAGTCGTGTGAAAACGCTAGACCTGCTATGCCAATACTGTCGTCAACAGCAAGTACCCCTACATACATTAATTTCCTCATCAGGCACTGGCTATTACGGGGCAGTTACTACCAATACTATTTTTAAAGAAGATGATCCGATAGGCCAGGATTTTCTGGCACAGGTATGCAGGGAATGGGAAAACGCGGCGCAGCAGTTCAGCACGTTGGGAACCAGAGTGGTGATACTCCGTAAAGGCATCGTAATGGGCCATGGGGGTGCTTACGAGAGAATGGCTCCCTTGGCCCGACGCGGGATAAATGTAGCATTGGGGAGTGGACAGCAATACATGTCCTGGATATCAATAGAAGATTTGGTACGCTTGTATTTGTTCCTATTACAGCATCCCGAAATAAAGGGCGTTTATAATACCACTGCCAGTGAGCCTATCACCATGCAGGACTTTGCACAACAGCTCTTGCAATCCTTTAACAAAAAAACTTTATTACCCAATGCTCCGGCATGGTTGGTGCGCATCTTGTTGGGCGAAATGGCTACTGCCCTGCTGGAAGGAAGCCGTGTGAGCAATGAAAAACTAAGACTTACAGGTTTTGTATTTCAGGACGAACCTCTAGCTGCTTATCTCAAAAAATTGGCATCTCCAATAGAGTAGTATCACTGCAAGCGCAATAAAATAAAAAGGCCGGGTTTATCCACCCGGCAGTTTAGAGGCTTTTGTTCTCTATCTACTCTACTACAATCTTTACCTCAGGCAGTCTGATCATCTACTTCAGCTTCGGATGCATTCTTCTTTACAGAAGCAATTCCATTCTCTCTTCCGCTCTCACTTTCGTACATCTCACTGGTACCGATTATCTGCCCGTTGGTTGCTTTTAAATTAAAATAATATTTTCCGTTGCTAGAAGCCTTTCGTTCATATTTACTATCGTCTACTGCATTGTTACGTACTGAGTTTAACCCATTTAGGCAAGCCGCTTTTGTGGTATAGCCTTCACTTACTAAGATAGTTTGTCCGTTACCGGCTTTGAGTACAAATTGATACTCACCGTTTTTTCTAGTAGTAATTACAAATTTTCCCATAATGGTATTTTTTAACCTTCTATATGATTAAGGACAACGAATCAAAAGAAAGCAAATTACCGCTACCGCGTCAGGGAAACGTCTCGGGCTCATACACAATTGCGGGCTGAAGTAACAAAATTATATAAAAATAAATTAAACACACAACAAATTTGCCAGAATCACATTTATTCCACTTGCGTTTTTAAAGCATTCTGTATATAAAGTAGGGTTGTCTCCCAATACTTCCGGGCTTCTTCACGCTGTTGCTGATGCAGCATTTTTTCCACATGTATAGCAATAGTAGTTTTCTGATTGCCTGCCAGCACCCGAAGCTGCAGTATGACAGGCTGGGACCATCCGGGCAATTGCCATTTGGTGCGAATATGAGAGCGATCTATATAGGTAGAAAACTGAGTATTTGGATGACGCGCCCATAACGATAACCCTTTTTTAGAAAAAAGAAAATCCCACACCTGATGGAACGGCATAGGAACGGTTCTTCTGATGCCGTATTGCCAGGTATTGTTTTTAGTAAGACCAACGGGCTTAGTCATAGTAAAGGTTTTAGAGGAACAAATTTATGTACCCTGAGTTGTACTCTATACGAAATACGCGTCTTTCTATTCCTTAATCGGCATTAGCAACATAAGGTCTGATATAATCTTCAAATTCTGTTTTTAATTTAATAACACGCTCCGGGAACTCAGGTATAGCTTTCTGGTCAACAACGGCCTGCGTCATATCCGCTAAATGCTTGGCGGCATCTTCGGTAAACCCTACGGAGCACAACGTCTCTACCCACTGGCGCGGTGGTATAGATTGCACCGCTATCGATTTTTGCAGCAAATTTGAAAATGCAGCAGCAATATCCCTAGAACTATAGGCACGCGGCCCGAACAGTTCATACACCTGTTGTACTTCTTTTGCAATCATTATTTCGGTAATAAACTGAGCCAAATCAGCCGGGGCATGCATCTCAATTTTCAAATCCTCGGGGAAAAAAGTAGGCAATATGCCATACTGCTGCACGGTGTCGAGATATGCCAACCAGTTACTGAAATAATAAGAAGGTCTAATATATACTTTTTCTACATCCAGATCTGCTAGCGCTGTCTCCAACATACGCGACATCAAAATATTGCCGGTATTATCGTCAAGATGTGCGCCAATGCAAGACAAAGCAACCATCCTACGAATGCCTGTAGCGATAATCGCCTGCCGATAATTTTCTACAACACGACGGGTATCGCCCATAATGTCTTGTGAAGCCGGATTTTCAGGAGTTATCAATAGAGCAGTGGTACCACCTTTAAAGGCTTCAACTACCTCATCCGTTTGCATTAAATCAGCCTTACCTACTTCAACCGACGTAAGTGTTAGCTTACTAGGATCCCTAACAACTGCCCTTACGGGTAGATTTTGATGCTGCATTGCTTTCACTACTAAAGAACCAATACGACCTGTAGCGCCTACTATAATATACATAACGCATCTATTTTTATACGCCGACAAAGCTAAAGGGACATTGTGACAAGGGCATGTCAACATTCTAACAGCAAACTTATTTTACAACTATCGATCAGGATAAGTAAACCCATGCATCTTTAATATTAAATAAAAAATCATTGCATAATGCAATCACATTAAACAAGGATAGTCATCATATTTTATTTAGATCAGGTCGATATGATAGGCCGCTTCTGCACCTTATTAATCTTCCATTGTAATAATACCAGTGATAACACGAAGGAGATGCTTGCAATGATGACCAGCCCCCATATAGAAGAAGACACCACATCTACTGTACCTTTTTCTACAATGAGTGTGCGGAAAATTTGCAGATAATGGGTCAGCGGAATACATTTAGCAAAAGCAACCACCCAACCGGGCATCTGACTTAAAGGCCAGGTAAATCCACTCAAAATAAAAGAAGGCGTAGCCACTACCATTAGAATTTCGGTAGCCTGTAGCTGATTAGGAATGGCTATGCTTACCAGTATACCTAAAAACCCTACCGCTAGCAGGAATAAAATCGAGGCGCCCCAAAAAGCAAAACCCTCTACATGCAAAGGCATTCTATACACCAGCGAATAGATGTAATACAATACATAAATCAATACCGACATCAATAAATAGGGCGTGATTTTCACGAATAACAACTGAAATACATTGGAGGATTTTGCCACCAACTCTTTGAATGTACCTCTTTCAAACTCCGATGCAAAGCTGAGTGCCAGCCCTAACATCAATACCTGTTGCAATACGGTAAGCAATACACCCGGCAGCATGAAGTAGAGGTAGTTGCCCGATTTAAAATTTTGCCTGATGATGGTGGTCTTAAACGGTTCATACTGCTGTGTGGCCACATACGAAGGCACCCCTTTTTTCTCTAGGGATTTAATTTGAATACCTGCTTTGAGTGTAGCTACACACACATTGGTGGCCATCATGGCATAGTTGGAAGTAAGCGTATTGGATGTATTCACAAACATGGTAACTTCCGTAGGACGGTTGTAATTAATATCTGCAGCAAAATTGCGGGGAATGTTCACTACCACGGTGGCTTCCTTTCGCAGCGCTTCCTTATGAGCATTAAAATTATCGGGCAATACGGAGGCTACATAAATCACTTCGTTTTCATTAAACATATCAATCAACTGTCTTGATAGTGGCGTATTGTCTTCATCCACTACCACGATGGGCAAGTTGGTTACGGCTCCTTTTTTATATACCGAACCCACCAATACTCCATACATTAATGGAGCACCAAGAAACAATACCATCAGCACCCTGTTCTGAAAAAACAGTTGAAACTCCCTTCGAACCAGGCTGAAAAATGTTTTCATGTTTAAAAATTTAATGATCTGCAACGACAAAACCGGCCTTAGTGAGCAACGCTCTGCTCTCGGCAGGATTTACGGCTTTGAGTCTGATCTCAAACATGGCCTCCTGCTGTTCAAAGTCGGGGTATGCCGTACTGATATTAGCATAAGCACTCAACGCTTTAACAGTTTCCACCTTAGCCTGGATGGCCTTATTGTCTAGATAAGGAATACGCAATTCTTTCACAGCACCTTTCTGAAAAGCCTTTACCTTACTTTCGGGAACAGTAAGGCGGAAATAAGTACCCTCAGTAATATATCCTGAAATCAAACTGTACCCTGCCAGTGCCAGCTCTCCTACTTTCAGATTGATGGTTTCGATAGTCATTTCCTGTGGAGCTAGAATAAAACGTTCCTGCGCTGCCGCATGTACTTCCGATACGGCGCCCAGTGCCCGTTCCTTCTGTCCCAATGCCATCTTCTGCTGTTCTACTCGAGCACCTCTTTCTGCTTCTGCTAATTCGACCTTTGCCGCTTCGTACTGGTTACGAGCTCCTTGGTACTTTGCATATACCTCATCATATTTTTGTTGTGCTACCAGTGAATCGGCTAGCAGATTACGCATGCGTTCGAGTGATTTTTGCGCAAATTCATATTGTTCCTTTAGTCCGTCCACCTTAGCCCTCAGCTGACGGATTTGTCCTTCCGTAGCTCCCTTTACCGCCATCTCGTATTGCGCCTGTGCTGCTTCTAGTGCTCCTTGCGCTTGAATAGCTTTAGCGTCTACTTCAGGCAACTCCAGTATCATCAGGGTATCTCCCTGCTGTACTAACTGTCCTTCTTCCACCAGAATCTGCTGCACACGTCCGGGAACTTTGGTTGTAACCGACAATTGGTCTCTTTCTATTTTTCCTTCCAGTGTTGCATGCTTTTCATGTTTGCCACAAGAACAGCCTTGCAATAGTAACGCTAATCCTATTATGTAAAATAGTTGTTTCATAGTTATCTGATGATGGTTTGATATAAATTGCCATTGGCCTTCAGCAATTCGGTAGCGGCCAAACGCTGATTCAAAATCTGATTATAGTAACTTAAGGATTGTTTATAGTATTCATTTTCTGCAGCCAGGCGCTCCGTAACATCTAGCAATCCTTCTTCAAACTGACGCGATGCCAGATGTAAGTTGTTTTTTGCAATGATCATCTGTTGTTGATGCACGGCAATCTTCCTTAAACCCAAGTCATAATCCGACTTCGTCTTACGCTGCAGGAGGTTCAATTTCTCTCGGGTATCTTCCAACTTATTTTCATTAATCTGCAAATCGATTTTTGCTTTTTCAATAGCGGTATGATGCGCCTTACCATCAAAGATACTCCATCTAAGGCCTACTCCTACTCCGTATGCAGGAGCCAACTGTACATGATTTGTCTTTAACGTAACATCGCCCAAACTGGCCACATCCTTTAGAGTGGTACGAGCATTAAAAGCATTTAAATAAGACAGATTGCCGAAAGCAAATACTTGGGGCAACTGCGCTCCTTTTTCTTTCTTCAACAAATATTCATATGCTTTTTGCGAAGCTTCCAGTGCTTGCAGCTCTTTTCGGTTCATCGCCATGGCATCATCAGTAAGCAGCATAACCTCCAACGTGTAGTCTATCTTTTGCAATTCTTCTGAAGCAAGGCCTGTAAGCTCTTCTAGTTTAAAATACAATAATTCCCGATTGCTCTGTACTTCGGCACGTTTGCTTTCCAACTCCAGCATAGCCAGTTTAATCTTATCCCGATCATAAGGAATAGCTACTCCGTTTTCAATTGCCTTGATTACTTTTTGATGTTCCTTTTGCAACCTTCTCTCCGAATCGTTGATCAGCAAATCCACTTCTTTCAACAGCATCAGCTGATCGAATGAAGTAATAATTTCCTGGGCTAGAGCATCGTAAGACGCTTCGGTCAGCAATGTCTGCGCCTTATACTTTTGTTCAAGGGCCTTTTGACCATTGCTAATTTGCAGCCCACTAAAAATCACCTGTGTTGCGGTAAGCCCCGAAGCGAAAGCATGTGTGGAAAAATTGCCTTTAGCAGATTCTTCAAACAACGTGATGCCTGTTATCGGCAAAGTGCGCGCAGGTATATCCACATCTACTCCCGTATGTAAATAACCATACAACGCATTTACTGACAAATGGGGCAAAGACTTTCCTTTTACGGCTTGCTGGTCTAGTACTACCTTCTGGTTTTCCAGCATTGCATTTTGAATCGACTTGTTATGCTGTATAGCACTTTCGACAGGTGTTTTAAACGGTTTGAACGTTTCCTGCGCATCCATGCTCGTCATCGCTAAAAGACTTATGAGCAATAATGCAGGACGAATAGAATATAGTTTCATGTTGTTTATCTATTTAGAGATAACAACACAAAGGTGGGTGAATTATTCCTGATATTTTTTCAGATACCTTAAAAAATAAACTATAGATTACCTCTAATTACCGATAAAGTCTGCTGGGAAACACCTAAATAGGAGGCAATATGTCCCAAACTAGCATTTTGCAGGATCGTTGGATTTTCTTCTAGCAAGGCTTCGTAACGCTCCTGTGCAGACTTAAATTGGTTATTGTAAAACCTTTTGGAAAAGGCAATAAGATTGTCCAGCAGCATTTTTTTGATGATATGATTGATAGTAATACTCTTCTCCGACATCTCACGAATAGGGCTAAAAGGCAGCAATGTTACACGAGAATGGGCAAGCGCCTGTAAGCCGAACAGGCTGGGTTTTTCATAAAACACACTCTCTATGCCGGTAATAAAATTGTTTTCGCCATAAAAATAATGCGTAATATCCTTCCCATCCTTGTTATAAAACACACGGGTAAAGCCTGATTCGACAAAATAAATGTGTTTGAGATAAGTGTCCGGTACAAAGATAAATGCCCCTTTACGATATTCTTTGGTTTCACTGATGGAACCGAAGAACATCTCCAGTTCCTCATCAATAGGAAAGAAGCTTTTCAGATAATCGAGCAAGAGCATAATCAAATATAACGAAGAAAGCGTTTACGGTTGCATCGTGCTTGGCCTGCCTTAGTCCTTTCTTTTTTTCATGATAAAGATAACTCCCGATGTTCCACCCGTACCTTTATAAGATTCGACCAGTTCCTGCATCTGTACCAGTTCGTAACCTTCATCAGCCATATAATTCAGCACCGCAGCATAGGACTTTTTATTAGTTAGGGCATCTGAATACTGCTGTCCAGCCTGTTTTTGTGCTTCTGTATCGCCTAAATCCACATCTACTACAAGCTTTCGCGAAAAAGGTTGGCCTGCTACCCTGATATAAGCGTACGAGTAAGCTTTATCGGATGCTTTACCCACACCGGATTGAGCCAAAGCAGCCAGCTGAAATGTTACAATAAGTGCCAGCGTAAAAAGAATTTTTTTAAACATCCCACTAATGATTTAACAACTCCATTAACAATAAAAAGCCTGCAACCGTATTGCAGGCTATAAAGTGCATTTTTAAATAAGCCTATATAACATAATCCCACCACTTCTTGTCACTTTGAGCAGAGGCAATCACATTATCTATAAATGCCATACCTCTCACCCCATCTTCCACAGTGGGAAAGTCTATCAGGCTGCTAGGCTCCTCACCGTTCAAGCGTGCTTGTAAAGTCAGCGCAAAATTTCTGTAAATATTTGCAAAAGCTTCCAAGTAACCCTCGGGGTGACCGCCGGGTGTCCTGGTATTGTGTTTGGCCACATCATGCAGATAAGCATTTCCTGCGCGATATATTTGTGCCGGACCATCCAGCCATTTTACGATTAAAGTATTCGGCTCTTGTTGACTCCATTCCAGTCCACCTTTTTCACCATAAATACGGATGCGCAGATTATTCTCCTCTCCTGCTGCTACCTGAGTAGCAGTGAGGACTCCTGTAGCCCCTTTATCAAATTTCAGCAGCATGGCACCGTCATCGTCCAGCAGGCGGCCTTCTACTATTATGTTTAAGTCAGCACAAAGTTTTACAATCTTTTGTCCGGAAATATATTCCGCCAGATGTGCCGCATGCGTTCCAATATCGCCCATGGCGCCACTTTTACCACTACGTGCTGGATCGGTTCTCCAAGCCGCCTGAATATTTCCTTCTTTCTCTGAAAGACGGCTCAGCCAGCCCTGCGGGTACTCTACCCATATTTTTCTGATCGCCCCCAGCGCCCCATCTTTCACCATTTGACGGGCTTGTTTTACCATAGGATAACCCGAATAAGTATGCGTAAGACAAAGTAACAATCCTGTTTCTTCTACTTTTTGCTTCAGTTGTTTGGCTTGGTCTAAGGTAAATACCATCGGCTTTTCCAATACCACATGAAAACCATGCTCCAATGCCATCATTGCGGGCTCAAAGTGCACATGATTAGGGGTTACAATGGATACAAAGTGCATGCGTTTCTCGGCAGGCAGTTCGCTTTCCTTTTTAATCATCTCCTCATATGAAGTATAGATTCTGTCATCCGGCAAAAAAAGCGCTTGCCCTGATTCCTTTGCTACTTGCGGATCATGACTCAATGCACAACAACTCAATTCTATTAATCCATCCATGTTTAAAGCTGCACGGTGTACGGCACCAATAAAGGCATTCTTACCGCCACCGATCATGCCTACCCTTAATTTTGTTTTCATCGCAATGTATTTTTAAATATTCTTAATGATGGTGAAACTACGTGATGACTACACGCTTCTTCACTCTTGCTGTTTAATATGATAATTCGTTTATGATATTCAAGTATATATACAGGCTACGAATATACGTTTTTTAAAAAATGGCTGAAAGCATACCTCCTGCTAAAAATTTCGTTTAGTAGAAATATTTATGCATATTGCAGATAGAATGATGCGATCTATCCCTTTTTACTCGCTGCTTTTATCAGTACTTATTTGTTTCTCCTGTCAGCAAAAGGATACTCAACCTGCTCCCACACCTGTTGATACTACAGTACAGCAGGAGGAAACCGCCCCTGAGCCTGTTGCACCCCAACCGGCCCTTACCTACCGATTTATAAAACAAAAAGAATGGCAGCAACAGAAAGACTCTTTAGGGGGCGCAAAAAGGTTGGACATACTTACGTTGTTGAACCGTGTAGATACTACGCATCTGAAAAGACTGGATAGCATCATTATCCCCAGCAATTTTTCGCTGCCCTTGCAATATTATTCGCCCTTCCCGGAACAAGTGGAACAATTGAAAGATGTAAATAAAATCATTTTCTTTTCTTATCCTACACAAGTGTTTGCCGCCTACGAAAACGGATCATTAATACTCACAGGTCCCACCAACATGGGTAAGAAGAGCTCCCCCACTCCCCGTGGCCTTTTCTTTACCAACTGGAAATCGAAGAAAAGCACCAGCACCGTAAATGCCAGCTGGATACTAAAATGGAACTTCAACGTACATAATAAATTGGGCGTAGGTTTTCATGAGTATGCATTACCCGGTTATCCTATCTCGCATAGTTGTATGCGTTTGCTGGGAGCTGATGCAGAATTTTTATATAACTGGGCTGAACAATGGATACTTAAAAACGATCGCGAAATCGAAGCTTATGGTACCCCTGTCATCATCTTCGGTACTTACCCCTTCGGGAAAGAGAAGCCTTGGTATCAGCTAGTAGAAGATCCCAACGCCCTCGTTATTACAAAAGACAGCCTCAATGCTGTTATCCAACCACATCTGGAAACCATACTGGATAGACAACAGCATCGGGCTGCCGTAATTAGTAACAGGCAATCTAAAGTTTCCAATCAAGCGGAAGCAGGAAACGGGCAGTAAAATTGCGCCCCATGTTAAATACGCCTACCCTACCGGTTATCGGATGAGCATCGGTATACTTCAATCGGCTTAAGTGACTCTGATAAGCTATATCAGTAATATTATTTAACGCCAAGTGTATACTAAAACGGTTTTTTCCGGCAATCTTTACATCGGTTCCCACACCTGCATTCAGCAATACATAGCCATCGGTTGCGGTTTCGGTATCATACCCTGCAAAGAAATTTTTCTGAGCTGCTACCGTATTTGCTTCAAGCTTGATATAAAAGTTGGACAGATGCTTTAATACTGTTGGGAATTCTCCTCGCAGTTCGGTAAGCAGTCTTGCCGGTGCAATGAGTGGAAGATTATCAGAACCATCTACAGGTTTTGTAAACTTACCTCTCACAAAACTAAAGGTATTTTCAAAATGCAGCCAGTCTAGCGGGTGAGGGTGCACATCCACTCGCGCTTCAATGCCCATCAGACGAGCATCGTGCTGATTAAACTGAAATACTTGCGCCCCATCAATTATGGAATCTGCACCATTTGATGCCAATACCTTATTATAAAAAATATAATTGCTGATATGGTTATAAAATGGTGCAATACTGAAGTCGATGTGATTGGTGGTCACTTCCAATCCCAGATCGGCAGCTGTTGCCACCTCACTTTTCAACTGCTGATTACCGATTTCATAACGATGGGTTCCTTCATGCTCGCCGTTAGCCGCCAGTTCGGAAGCATTCGGTGCTCTATAGCCTCTGCTGAGATTAGCCTTAAAAGTAACATGGCTGCTGATGGCATGTGTAGCACCAATACTGGCTGAGATATTGGAAAACTGCTTTTTGAAAGCTTGAAATCGGATATCGGCGTCCTCACTCATTTTCTTACTGTTCATGTTTCGGATATCGTAACGCAGCCCTGCACTGAAGCTGGTGTTTTCCCAAGTTTTGGTAGTTACCCCGTATACGCCTACATCAAAAAGGCTATAGTCGGGAATTAAAGCCTCCTCGCCTTTATTGGTATTCCATTGACGCATACCGTTTACTCCAAAGCTGGTCTTCCAATTTTTGGATTGCGGTAAATGATAGGCCAAATGGTAATTGATCGTTTTCAAATCGAAAAAGGCTTCGGGCTCATCAGGATGCTCCACTTCTCCAAACTCCTGGCGTCGATTTATTTGAAAAGCGGCCAGTGCCGTAATTCTTCCACCCGAAGGCAACGAAAAGGAGTTGTCCAAAGCTATTTTGGAATGCCGCACTGTTTGATAAGGGACCAACGGGCTGCGACCTTTGATCAGCTTATGGGTCAAAGCATATCCATCCAAAACTAATTGGCCTTCGTCGTCACGCTCTCCTTCCACTATGCCCAATTTCTGATTAAAATGCGAAAAAATCAGATGCGTATATCCCCAGTTTTTATTCAACCCGATGTACCCGCCAGCGTTCTTTTCATTGAAACGGCTGTTTAATACGTTCCCATCATATTTGTTTTTATAGTCTCCGGCCGATTTGTAGCTGCCGTATAGATTCCAATTAAACCCGTTGATATTACCTGCCACGTTTGCATAGTTCCCATACATACGGTTATTACTGTTGAAGGTGCTGAGCACGTTCGCCCGAAGAGTATTATTGGCTACAGGCATATTGGTTAAAATATTAATAACCCCACCCAAAGCATCACTGCCATACATCAGTGATGCCGGGCCTTTCAATATCTCAACCCGCTGTGTACTGAATTCGTCAATCTCCAGGCCATGCTCATCTCCCCACTGCTGTCCTTCTTGTCGCACACCATCATTTACAGTTACAACGCGGTTATACCCTAAGCCTCGAATAAAAGGTTTGGCAATTGCAGGCCCGGTTGTTACAATAGATACGCCGGGTTCTTTAGCTACCGCGTCTAAGAGTGTAGTGCCGGTGTTTTGCTCTATACTTTTTCGAGATACGATACTCACCTGTATAGGCGTGCGCTTAAGCTGTGTGGCAGATGATACACCGGTGACGGTTACATGCTCATTTTCCACTACAGAGGTATGAAGGGAAAAGTCTTGCCGGGTGACGCCACGAACGGTAACATTCACCGCTTTCGACTGATAGCCAACATGAGAAATTAGAAGTATAAAAGTTCCATTGGGCACCGATTTAAAATGATAACGTCCTTCTTTATCCGTGAGTGTTGCTATTTTAAGATCAGGAATAGACACGCTTACTCCCTGTAAAGGCTGTGAAGAAATAGCATCTGTAACTACCCCACTGAGGGCTCCTCCGTTATCATTCCCGTATATAGATGAAACAGTTAGTAAAAACAATAAGCTGAATAAATATTTTATGTACATGAGTTCCTTTTTATCAATCAAAAAATCCAATCAGCAGCAACATACCCCGCTGCTTATACCTATCACTACAGTAGTGCTATCACTACTGCTTTGCAAAACGATATGTAGTAAAAACGTTAAGCTGTGGGAGGACCTCGATGTACAAAATAATGGAACGAAGTACTATATAAATACTCGGGAATGAAGCTGCTTCCCGAAACTATGTACTCCATTAATAACGTGGGACGGAAGGCCTGTCCCCCTAAGAAAGGATCTAATGCTATGGTTTCATTGAAACCACAATTAAACTTATAGGTTACGACAACCTTTTCCTGGGTGTGCGCATATTGGCTATACGTATAATCGATGTGATGGCTGAAGAGGTCGTGTAAGTACTTGCGCGGTGTTACGCTTATCGCAAACACCAGTAGAAGCCACAGAGCTGAAATCCTCGATATGTATATCCGCCGATTCAATATTTGAAACAATGTTGCAAATATATAATGTTAAAATAAAAGCCGCAACTTTTCAGTGCGACTTTTATCGTATGTAGAAGTATTTTTTTATTTAACTGTTAAATTCAATACGGATTCGCCTTCCAGTACCCCCTCCAATACATCTCCGGGCACTACCTCTCCTACACCGGGTGGCGTACCGGTAAATACTAAGTCTCCTATGTTGAGTGAAAAATATTTGGAAATATGAGTCAGCAAAGTATTAAAGCTGAACAAAAGATCACCCGAATTACCTTGCTGTACTAGCTCATTATTTTTGTAGAATTTAAATTTGATATCTTTTGCATTCGGGAAATTACTAATAGGTATCCATTTACCCACTACTGTAGAATTATCCCAAGCTTTTGCCTTTTCCCAAGGCAACCCCTGTTTTTTTAGGTTATTCTGCAAATCTCTTGCAGTAAAGTCGATACCCAGCGTAATGGCATCGTAATACTGGTGAGCATAGCGCTTATTGATGTAGCGTCCGTTTTTACAAATGCGCAACACCAGTTCGCATTCATAGTGCAATTCATTGGTAAACTCCGGATAATAAAAGGGCAAGTGTGGTTTTAGTAATGCAGTCTTTGGTTTTAAAAAAACCACCGGATCTTCCGGTACCTCGTGCCCCAATTCTTTTGCGTGTGCAGGATAATTTCTGCCAATACAAAAAATTTTCATACAATCATGTTTTTATCAGGCTTACATTACAATGAATACGTCTGACTATTAACGCTGTTCATAGCAGCATTCAGACCTTGAGTTGCAAACGTTTCAATAGCTTCAACAGATTTTTCAATTTTCAGTTTAACGATAGGCTCTTCCTCTTTAGTCCATTTGCCTAATACAAACTCGGACTGCATGCCCTTAGGGAAGTTGTTGCCTATACCAAATCTGAGCTTGGGATAGTCTACGGAATTGATGGCTTCCTGAATACTTTTGAGGCCATTATGCCCCCCATCACTTCCGGACCCCCTCATTCTTAATCTGTCTAAAGGCAATGCTAAATCATCTACTATAGTTAATGTATTGCCTAATTCAATTTTCTCTTTATCCAGCCAATATTTAAATGCCCTACCGCTCAGATTCATGTATGTTGTAGGACAGATACATATGAATAAGCGTCCTTTCCATTTAATTTCAGCCACATAAGCAAGCCGATCCTGCCTGAAGTCACCATGATGCTTTTGTACAAAAGCGGCCACAACATCAAACCCGATATTATGCCTGGTATGCGCATATTCATTGCCGATATTTCCCAACCCTACAATTAAAAACTTCATGTTGGTCTATCAAAAATACAAAATATATATCATGCTCTGGTTAATCCTGCAAAGGTGATGACTTTTAGATAATTAACAAAATCCGCAACAGTTAGTTGTCATCAACATTCGCTCGGTCACCTTCTCTTAGCATACAGCTATGATAAAAAAATAGCCCCGCTTTTTACGGGGCTATATGCAAATTTAAGAATTTTACTTCTTAGCGGCTGCAGCGGCAGCTGCTTCTTCTTGCCGCAACTGTCTTGTCATAACTACTGAAGCGATCGGGATACGTGGAGAGTTCAGAATCTCCATATCTGGAGCTTTGATGTCCTCAACACGAATGTTTCCATTCACTTCCAGATCATCAATAGGTACTTCCAGCACTTCTTTCAGATCTTTAGGAAGGGTTTTTACTTTTACTGCCTTAATTTTAGCTACAAAACGTCCACCGGCTCTCACTCCTTTGGCAGTACCTGTAAATTTCAGCGGAATGGTAGCGATTACTTTCTTGTTTTCTACCAGCTCCAAGAAATCCACATGGATCAACGCATCTGTAACTTTATCAAATTGCAGATCCTTTAAAATACATTTGTAAACAGTACCATCAACTTTTATTTCAGCTAACTGGAAACTTGATGTGTATACCAGTGGCTTAAACGCTGCTGCTGGCGCGTAAAAGTTGATTTCTTTTGCACCCCCATAAATTACAGCAGGCACATATCCCTGAGAGCGAAGTTGGCGGGTGGCTTTTTTGCCAAATTCGGTCCTCAGTTGTCCTTCGATTGTAATTGTTTTCATTTTTATGTTGTTTTAAAATTTGCTTTTAACTGGTACGCAGGTTTGAGTGCACAAACAAGCTGGTAATACTTTTATTTTCAAATGCGTGCTTGATGGCTACCGAAAACAGCTGTGCCACAGAAATTACTTTAATTTTGGGGCTTTGCTTTTTGAGCGGAATAGTATTACATACTACCAATTCCTCCAAAACGCTGTTTTCGATATTCTCGTAAGCCTTACCACTCAACAGCGGATGCGTAATCATGGCTCTTACACTATTGGCACCCTTCTCCTTAATCAGTCCTGCACATTTAGCCAAAGTGCCACCGGTATCACAAATATCATCAATGATTACCACATCCTTACCTTCTACATCCCCGATCAGTGTCATACTAGCTATTTCGTTGGCACGCTTACGGTGTTTGTCACAAATCACCATATCGGCATTAAAATAGCTGGCAATTTCCCTGATACGGTTTGTAGCGCCTACGTCAGGGGCCGCAAAGGTAAGGTTTTTTAATTGTAACTTTTCAATATAAGGAATAAAAACCGCGTGACTGTCCAAATGATCCACCGGAATATCAAAATACCCCTGAATTTGAGGCGCGTGGAGGTCCATCGTAATGATACGATCAGCACCTGCTGCAGTCAGCATGTTGGCTATCAATTTACTACCGATAGCCACACGAGGGCGGTCTTTCCTATCCTGGCGAGCATACCCGTAATAGGGTAGCACCGCAATTACTTTGTAAGCCGAGGCTCTTTTAGCGGCATCGATCATCAGCAGTAACTCCATCAAATGATCGGCCGGGGCATAAGTGCTCTGTACCAGAAAAATATAATCACCCCGTACGCTTTCCAGGTAATTCGGAGATATTTCCCCGTCAGCAAAACGCTGAATATTTACTTTACCCTCTTCACAACCAAAATGGGAGCAGATTTCAGTACAAAGCTCTTTGGATGCGGATCCTGAAAAAATTTTTGCCGAATGCGGAATGGAAATAGCTGTGTGCATAGTGTAGTGTGTAATGAGCGGCGAAGATATTTTTTTTCTTCTGATTTCGGAACGACAAGACAGAGTTTTTAATGACATTACGTTTCGAATATGCATAAATAATTGCTCATCAGCTTAAGAAAAATATCAGCAAATAATAATAGAATTATTTTTTAATATTGTGTAAGCATCACTCTATGAAAACTACAAGCATCAAGCAGTGGCCTAAAGATGACCGTCCCCGAGAAAAACTATTGTTACACGGACCTCAACGACTGAGCAATTCCGAACTACTGGCCATTCTTATTCATAACGGCACAGCACAAAAATCGGCACTCGACTTAGCTAAAGAAGTATTGCAGATGGGTGATGATAATATAAACAAAATCGGCAAATTATCTATAAAAGATCTCATGCGAATCAAGGGTATTGGCGAGGCTAAAGCCATTACCATTGCTGCAGCGTTAGAGCTGGGACGCAGAAGACAACAGGGCAGTATTCCTGAAGCAGCAACCTTCAAGTCCTCCCAAGATGCAGCTCTTTTCCTTAAGGAAAGATTAAAAGATTACACCCATGAAATTTTTGCGGTACTTTACCTCAATCGGGCTAATAAACTTATCAGCTTTGATATTATCAGCGAGGGAGGCATTACCGGCACAGTAGCGGATCCACGCATTATACTGAAAAAAGCACTAGAAAAGAACGCCGTAAATATCATTCTCAGTCACAATCATCCATCTGGCAATCTCCAACCCAGTAAGGCAGATGAATTACTCACAGCAAAAATGAGACAAGCTGCGCAATTACTTGATATAACAATTCTAGACCATATAATTGTCAGCGACTTAGGATACTATAGCTTCGCTGATAACAATATGCTTTAGTCGTTGAGACGTGTCTTTAACGCATCATTTTATAATGCACTTTCACCTTGCCGGAAGCAATATCTTTGAGTTTGCTTTGCAATAGTTTTCTACGCAAAGGAGGCAGATGGTCAATAAATAATTTGCCCTCAATATGGTCGTATTCATGCAGGATAATACGTGCGGATAAGCCCGTGAAAGTTTCGGTATGTAGTTCAAAACTTTCGTCCTCATACTCTAAGGTTACCGTTTCGGGGCGCTGCACATCTTCTCTTATTTTGGGAATGCTTAAGCATCCTTCGCTATAAGACCAGGGAGTTCCACCTAGTTCTTTTATATAGGCGTTAATGAATACTTTTTTTATGCCCGGGGCATCGGGATATTTATCGCGTTCCTCATCATCCGGTTCCATACTCTCAAAAACCTGTTGACTGTCCACAACAAACAATCTGATGGACTTGTTCACCTGTGGAGCTGCCAGCCCTACCCCATTGCTGGCGTACATGGTTTCCCACATATCTGCAATAAGTTGTTCTAGTCCGGGATAATCCGGGTCTATCTCTTCTGCTACTTTACGTAAAATAGGGTTGCCGTATGCTACGATAGGTAAGATCATAGCTGCAAAGGTAGTTAAACCGAGAAATGTATATTGAAAATTATCCGAAATTAAAAAGGGCAAAGTCGGTATTAAAGGTCGAATGGCAGCATTTAACGTCCTAAATATTCCTGTAGCATAATGGTGGCCGCAATTTCATCTACTAGGGCCTTATTTCGACGTTGCATTTTCTTTAATCCCATTTCCAACATGGCATCTTTGGCCATTTTAGAGGTATAACGCTCATCCACCGTTTCGAGAGGCATATTAGGAAAATGTTTTCTTATTTGCTTAATGGCTTTTACTACCAGTGGTGTAGCATGCGTATCGCTTTCATCCCAGTTCTTGGGCAATCCAATTATAATTTTTTCTACCTCTTCTTTAGCAAAATAATCTTTTAAAAAAGGAATGAGCTGACCAGAATCGATAGTAGTAAGCCCTGAAGCGATAATCTGCAAGGGATCCGTAACGGCAATGCCCGTTCTTTTAAGTCCGTAATCAATAGCGAGGATACGTGCCAATGTATTAATGAATATTTAAAAATAAATCGATATTTAGAATAAAAATAAATCTGCAATTACTAATACTGCAAATACTACCGATGCAATGCCATTAGCCGTCATAAATGCTAGATTCACCCTACGCAAATCATCGGGTTTTACAATATTGTGTTGATAAAGCAGCATGCCTGCAAACACACCCACCCCAGCCCAGTACAAATAACCGAAACCTCCGTACAAGCCAGCTGCCACCACACATGCCGTACTGGCCACATGCAAAAGCTCCGACACCCTTAAAGCTTTTCTCTTTCCCAACTGAGAAGGTATGGAATATAAGTTATGATCCCTGTCAAACTCTTCATCCTGCAAAGCATAAATAATATCAAATCCACTCACCCAGAAAATTACGGCAAAAGAAAAAAGTATAGGCAGTACATCAAACTTTCCCGTTACCGCAAGATAAGCCCCTATAGGCGCCAGGGATAACCCTAACCCCAGTATGATATGACATAACGCCGTAAAGCGTTTGGTATAACTATATCCCAAGATCACAAGCAATGCTACTGGCGATAGATAAAAACAAAGAGGGTTGATAAAATAAGTACAGATAATAAACAATAACGCATTGATGATCGTGAACCATAATACCCGGTCGGCCTTTAAAATACCTGCCGGTATTTCCCTTACGGCAGTTCGGGGATTTTTTGCATCGAAATGGCGGTCGAGATATCGGTTAAATGCCATAGCCGCGCTTCGAGCAAATACCATACAAGCTATCACCAATAAAAATACCAACCATTTCTCTCGAAATACGCTACTAAATGTTTCTCGATAAGAATAATTCGCAATACCCCCTGCCTGAAAAATACGAAAGCCTAGAAAGAAGCCTATCATTGCAAAAGGCATTGCAAATATGGTATGCGAGAATTTTATCAGACTCAGATATTTCTTCACTGTTGACATACTTATAGCACGTTACTGATTTTTCTACTTACCAACTCCCACAAAACCACACCAGCCGCTGTGGCAATATTTAACGAGTGCTTCATACCCAACTGTGGGATTTCGATGGCACTGTCACAAAGATCGATGGTGGACTGTTCCACTCCCGTAACTTCATTACCGAAAATGACGGCTATTTTTTCACTACCATCCCAGTTGAGCTGATGAAGGTAAGTACTATTTTCCACCTGCTCTACTGCGTAAATTTTGTAACCCTCTGCCCGTAGTTTTTCCACAGCTGCAGCAGCGTTAGGAAAATACTCCCAAGTTACGGTTTCCTCGGCGCCCAAGGCTGTTTTCTTAATTTCTTTATGAGGGGGACGCGCTGTGTATCCGGTTATATAAATGGCTTCAATCAAAAAGGCATCACTGGTACGAAAGACACTACCTACATTATAAGCACTCCTGATATTCTCCAGCACTACCACAATAGGCATTTTAGCAGCCTCTCTAAATTCATCTATGGACTTTCGGCCCAATTCTTCCATACTTAACTTTCGCATCGGGCAAAAGTAATAAATCTGCAATTTGCTCGAACAGAATGTGCAACAACACTTAAATCAACAAAGTATAAAAAAACCCGGCTTTGAAAGCCGGATTAAGCATAAAAGATTATAGCTAAAGATAGGTTTGCAAATATTAATTATCGGCCGAGACCAATGTTGTATGCCAAACCTACACCAATAATACCGGCATTATACTTTTGCGAAGCACCATTTACACGAATGGTTCCATCACTACCGGTAAACACTTTGGTATAATGGGCAAAAATGTTCCAGTGGCGATTGTGATATCCAACCTCTGGCTTCAAGTAGAAACCGCCATTAGGACGCTCTACAGAGCTATTAGAGGCTACTTTATCATCGCCGGTAATTACACCATATCCTAAATCAGTTCCTACGTAGATCCCTTCTGATTTTGGATAATATCTAAATAGTGCTGCTACCGGAATAACACCAAAGTCGTTATTTTTTAAGGTAGTATTACTTACGTCCTTATCCTTTCCGAAATGGTGATGATAACCTGTAGTTACACCTAAGCCAAAATGCGGCGTAATAAGATTTTGATAAGCTACATTCAATCCAGCCGCTGCACTTGCATTTCTAGATGCTACGGATGGACCCGCAAGTGCACCAATCTTCAAAGTGTTTTTCATGCTCTGAGCATTTGCTGTTCCTGCAACAAAAAACAACGCTAATCCTGCTAACAATGCTTTTACTTTGTTCATAGTTTCCAATTTTTGTCATTAAAGACAAATAAAGGGCACAAAAAGTTGCGTAAAGTGGTTGAATTTTGACAGGCGTAGTCTGTTCTTAACTATTTCTTAATTTGAATTAAGTTTTTTAGAGAACGATTTTGTTTTTATGGTTTTATTAATGCACTACCGATGGCACAGGCAACACATCTTTTATGATTACAATACTGATTTTTTAATTCGATTAAAGATTGCGAATCCCAGGCAGACTTATTAATAAACCCTATTTTCTCAAAACCCTTGGTAATACTATTTTTTTCGGCTTTTGCAGCTTCAAGCCATTGCATAGCTTTATATTTTAGTGGTTCCTGCTGATGTGCCTGCCCATAAGCAAACAGCATGGGAACAATGGAATTGATTAAAATGTTATTAATCATTTCGGCACCTAATGGTTTAGGCTTATAATAGGGTTCATCAGTGAGTGTGTAGTGATACAACCAGAAATCATTGGGTGTTACTTCCAACCACTTTTTAACATACGCCCATGATGGCGCCGCTACTATTTTGGAAAACAAATGCGCTGATTGCTGTATCAAAGCAGCCAGTTGTGCTAGCCTTACTGTAGGGAAATTACTGGGACGCATTCTTAAAAAATAAACAGGATATACAATAGGCTGCAGTTGGTACTTTATTTTTAAAAAACGATACTCCCGTTGCAACAGTTGTGCGTATTTATCTTCAAAATCTGCTTCTAATAAACCGGCTTGTCCCAGCAAAAGCGCTTCCAGTTGTATTAGTTGGTGTTTATGCTTTGCCAATAGGATTAAGGGTATCGATTGTGCAATCGCTTCAAATGCATCGGCATTGATTTTGGTTCCAAAATTTCTTGCCAATAGCCACCAGAAACTTTCTTCCCAATGTTGTTGATTGGCTGCCATATATTGTTGTATCTGTGCGGTTTTACGCATCAGTCGTTCAATGAGCAACCTTTCCTTCCACGATGTAATGGTAATATCTGATATATTGTCAATCAAGTTCTCACAGGCAATAAAATGCGAAGATTCCATGAGTTGGGTATACCGCTGTAATAAGCTGATAGCTATTCTACCTTTTAATTCCAATACCGGGATTGATGAGAACTGTAGATCATTTTCGTACACTACGTGTAGAATAACATTTTTATAATTACAATCGACGGCATGCTGGTGTTTCTGCCAGTCGGAGGCTTTCACATGTATTTCAACAGTTCCTGCCCATTCGGTATTACCAATTCGAATACGTGCGTTGGTAAAATCCGGACCTTGATTTTTATTCCACGTTCCGGGCGTAATAATATAAACTTCCTCTCCCTGGGTGGTTTGTAAATCCGAGCGATTAAAGTATTGAAATTGCCAGATAAATTGCAGCAGTTGTTCATTCATAGTGTTAACATAGGTACCTTATACAACCCTATAGGGCTGAACACGATTAACAAACTGCAATAAATTTACAAAAAATCAGGGAAGAAATTCTGCCAATGCCTTTACCACACGGCTTACAGGCAATCCCATCACATTATAAAAATCGCCCCTAATGGACTTTATTCCCACCACCCCAATCCATTCCTGTATGGCATAAGCTCCAGCTTTATCGTAAGGTTGATATTTTTCTATATAATAACGAATCTGCTCCAATGTTAGTTCATGGAATGTTACTTGCGTCACATCAGCAAACGATAGCTCCTTCTCGCCTTTCATAATAGTCACCCCTGTTATCACTTCATGAGTTTGGCCTTGCAATTGAGAGAGAATACTGATAGCCTGGGCCTCATCCTTAGGTTTTCCTATAATAACACCATCCAATACGACTACAGTATCTGCAGCAAGCACCACTCTGTGTTCTGCAATTTGATTCCTTACAGCTAACGCTTTCTGACGAGCGATATAAACTGCCGCTTCGGCCGGTGTTAATGCTTTCGGGAAATTCTCCTCCGTAGCTTGAACCCTTACTTCAAAAGGCACTTCTGCCCATTCCAATAACCGCCTGCGCCTAGGCGACGCAGAAGCCAATATAATTGCCTGTTCCTTCATGCATCTTTATAAATAAAAATAAAAAAACAACATTGATAAAATTCCGGTAAGCATTATCCGCTTGGTCATACTACTCAAATGGTGATATTCCTGTGTAGAATTTGCCTGTATCAGTTTTCTTATTATATAAAACAATGGTGCTACAATTAGCACAACACAATAAGCAACGGCAGCCCACCAACGAAACTGCAAGACATACAGCTGTACAATAACTAATATGGCTATCAAAATAGTCAGCCATACAGCTATGTATATTTTTGTAGCATTAATACCCCATACAATAGGCATGGTTTTACAACCAAATTTATGGTCGCCTGGCATGTCTTCAATATCCTTAATCGCTTCTCGAACCAAAGAGATGATAAAAGCAAATCCCGCATATAGTATCGCAAACCGAAACAAGCGTACCTGATTAGCATCTGCATTATTGAACGCATTCCATAAAGAATATTTGGAAAGGAAGATGAGCATAATAGTCCATGCGGTAAGCAAAGACACAATCACATTACCAATTATAGCATCTTTTTTAAATCTTGCAGAATATAACCACAATAATATGGCGCTAACCACATTGGCAAGTATCAGGTACCAGCCTGCCGTGCGCACAGCTAGTATCGTACATACTATACCGGCCAGATTAAGCAGCAAATGCCACAACAATGCCCATCTTCTGTTGATTACCTTGCCCAAAATGGTTTTATCAGGCTTATTTACTAAGTCGATATTAATATCAAAATAATCATTGATAATATATCCTGCGGCTGCAATGAATACAGATGCTGCTACCAGTAAGGCAAACTGAATCGTATTCCCGTCGGGGATATTGCCTTTATAAATAGGTTGATAAATGCAATACTCAAACAGAGCCTGTGTCAATATTATGAACCCTAAATTGGGCCATCGTATTAGTTTCAGAAATGGAGTCATACTGCCCTATAATATTTAATAATTTTTAACTTTCGACGTTAGCTCATCATGCAGATACCACAGTGCTGTCTGCTGTCCAATGATCATTAAGCTTCAGTACTTTTTCTATTACATCCCGTACGCAGCCTTCTCCGCCCTTCTTTTCTGAAATATATTTTGCCGCAGCTCTCACTTCGGATACTGCATCTGCAGGACAACAACTTAAGGCAACCACTTCCATTACAGGCAAGTCGGGTATATCA
The DNA here is from genome assembly GCF_036409055.1 of Niabella digestorum. Lineage (NCBI taxonomy): Bacteria > Pseudomonadati > Bacteroidota > Chitinophagia > Chitinophagales > Chitinophagaceae > Niabella > Niabella digestorum. The sequence continues at coordinate 27,890 of NZ_JAZGLY010000003.1, forward strand.
TCGCCCATAAATAAAGTACGCTTCAAATTAAATTGATGTTTCGTCGCCAATTCTTTTACAAAAGCTTGTTTGTCCTTTACGCGAAAATGAATCTCGGTAATACCCAGCTTTCTCAATCGGGTGTCTACTGCGCTCGGCGACGAACCACTTACAATAAAAATGCGGTATCCTTTTTTTATTGCCAACTGCAAAGCATATCCGTCTTTTACATTCATTCTGCGCGCCATCTCTCCTCCTTCCAGCACCAGCAGGCCCCCATCTGTAAGCACTCCATCCACATCAAAAATAAAAGTATCAATCTCGCGAAAGCTGCTTAGTATATTCATATCTTAATTTTGTGCTGCAAAAGTAACAGATTGGAACGATGTGACTACCGTATACTTTGAGTAATACTATCTGTTAGGAACTGATATAACTTTAAAAGTTGTGGGTAGGGTTCCAATAACTGCATATGTTTCTGTATCGTCTCCTTATCGCCTCGAATAGCGGGGCCGGTTTGCATATCCGACGGAGAGGCACTATGCAAGCGGGCAAATGTATTATCAATTAAGGGCAAAAGCTCTGAAAAGGTAATTCCTTCTTTCTGACAATAATACTCCGCCAGAGAAAAAATATGATTCGTGAAATTATTTACAAACACAGCTGCTACATGTAGTTTCTCTCGCTTTTCAATGCCTGCAGTTAATGGCGGATCTTTATATATGGATTGAGCCAGTGTGTACAGTATGTGGTGGGTTTTCTCATTCACCGCTTCTATATAAATAGGAATCTCGGGAATAAGCTTTTGTTCTTTCCGTAAACTCTGCAACGGATAAAAAACACCGTAATTAGTAGTTACTTCCTTCAGCACATCCATCTTTACAGATGCAGCCGTATGCGCTACCACCTTATCGCCAAGCCGAAGATCATTTGCCAGCTCAGGAATAGCCGTATCCGATACGGCGATGATATATACATCAGCGTCTTTATTGATCAGGCTGGTATAATTAGCAGACTTGGTATCCCATTCGTATGCAAGCTCCGATGCCGCAGTAGCATTTCTGCTGAGCACTTGCACAATGGTATGACCAGCTGCTACAAATTTACGGCCCAGCACAGCTGCAACATTTCCAGAACCTATGATAACAATATCCATCCGACGTTTGTTTTACTTAATAAACTATATACACACAATATTGTTTATACAATTATCAAATGCACAGCGCTACTGTCAAGCTTTTATCTTCGTGTTACATGAAAGTACAAAAATTTCTCATCAGTTATTTTCGGGTAAAAATCCGACTGTTATCCCTTTTTTCAAAACAAAAGGCAGGTAATGCAGCTTTTGAAATATTTTGCACACCTTATTCCCGCTTTTTCTACAAAGCTATTGAGGTATCAAATGTGCAAACATTGAATTACCATTTCGAGGGGCTGGCTATTTCTGGGTATCGGTGGGGTGAGAAAAGCTCTAAAAAAGCACTCATTGTACATGGCTTTCGTTCCGATGCTAGAAAATTTCAGCATTTTGCCTTGCAACTAGTGGCAAAAGGATACGAAGTATATGCTTTTGATGCACCCGCTCATGGCACCAGTACAGGGAAAACACTCAATGCCATTACATATAAAAACTTTGTGAGCCATATTGACAAAGACTTTGGCCCCTTTGATGCTTATATAACCCATTCTTTTGGCGGACTAGCCACTAGTCTGCATCTGGCTGAAGTGCCAAGCAACCACTATATCAAAACTGTATTAATTGCTCCAGCAGCCAATTCCCAAATATTGATCGAGCAGTTTTTTGACGAAATGAAAATTTTTGACAAGAAAGTACAGGAATATTTCTACGACAACATTAAAAGGCTAAGTGGAAAAAACATCAGCTGGTTTTCGCTAGCCCGCTGTGCGCCACATATGCATGGACCGGTATTATGGATACACGACTTAAGCGATCGAATAACACCGGTATCCGATGCACAATTATTGCAACAAAAAGGCTATCCCAATTTCCGTTTTATCTTTACCAACAATTTGGGACACCGTCGCATTTATCATGATGAAAATGTAATTGCTGAGGTGATGAATTTTCTTTAGAAAATGTATCTTCCCATGGTTTTTTAAGCACAAAAAAGTGGCATTTATAAAAAATGTGCTAATCTTGTTGCCAAAATTACCTGCCTTAATATGAGGTGACTGAATATCGAATTGCTTGAAATGCAACAAGAAACGAATGACAGAAGTATTATAGCCGGTAATGGTAAATTATAGTAATTAAGTAAATGGCGAAGAATTTATTGATAGTGGAGAGCCCTGCAAAGGCAAAAACAATTGAAAAATTTCTAGGGAAGGAATTCCAGGTGAAGAGTTGCTTCGGACATATCCGCGACCTGGAAAAATCCGGCATGGGTATTAACATTGAAAATCAATACGAGCCACGTTATGTTATCAGCGACGATAAAGTAAAAGTAGTTCGTGAGCTCAAAGCGCTTGCCGAAAAAAGTGAAGAAGTATGGTTGGCAACGGATGAGGACCGTGAGGGGGAAGCCATCAGCTGGCATTTGTGTGAAGTGTTGGGCCTAGATCCTGCCAAAACCAAACGCATCGTCTTTCATGAAATTACCAAGCCGGCTATTAAAGCTGCGGTAGAATCGCCGCGCACCCTAAATATGAATTTGGTAAAGGCACAGCAAGCAAGACGTGTACTGGATCGTATTGTGGGATTTGAACTGAGCCCTGTGTTGTGGCGAAAAATTAGAGTTAAAAATAATCTTAGTGCCGGACGCGTACAAAGTGTAGCGGTAAGATTAATTGTAGAGCGAGAGCGTGAAATTAATGCTTTTCAGGTGCAGAGCAATTTTAAGGTGGAAGCACTTTTCAGCGCCGCTGATAGTACCGGAAAAGATATTCAGTTCAAAGCCGAAGGAAAGAAATATAGCGATAGCGCAACAGCCGAGGCCTTCCTACAATCCTGTATCAATGCCGAGTATACCGTGAGCGATATACAGGTAAAACCCGGCAAACGTACACCCGCTGCACCTTTTACTACGTCAACTTTACAACAGGAAGCTAGCCGCAAATTGGGCTATAGCGTAAGTAAAACCATGCTGATTGCACAGCAGCTGTACGAAAACGGATATATTACCTACATGCGTACCGACAGTGTAAATTTGAGTGATACAGCACTGGAAGATATCAGCACTACCATCAAAAGCATGTACGGTGAAAACTACCATCAATTCCGGCGCTTTAAAAATAAAAACCAGAGTGCACAAGAAGCGCATGAAGCCATCCGCCCCACCTATATGAGCAATACTACAGTAGATAATCCCGAATGGAGAAAACTGTATGAGCTGATATGGAAAAGAACCATGGCTTGCCAGATGGCAGATGCACAGCTTGAAAAAACTACCGCAACCATTGATATTTCTACCAATAAGGAACAATTAACCGCCAGCGGTGAAGTCATCAAATTTGAAGGTTTCTTAAAAGTGTATCGTGAAGACAGGGACGAAGAAGACATTAACGAAGACGAAACCCAGGAAGGTACACTACCCAATCTGCAGGTAGGGCAACAGTTGCCTTTAATACAAATGACTGCTACAGAAAAGTTCACCCGTCCCCTGCCCCGTTATACCGAGGCTTCGCTGGTAAAGAAACTAGAAGAACTAGGCATCGGCCGTCCTTCTACTTATGCTCCTACCATTTCCACGATTATCAAAAGAGAGTATGTGGAAAAACGCGATAAGGAAGGCACCCCCAGAGATTACCGTGTGCTGGCATTAAAAGACAATAAAATCTCACAGTTTACACAAACAGAAATTACGGGTGCAGAGAAAGCAAAACTTTTTCCTACCGATTTGGGAATTGTGGTTACGGACTTTCTGAAACAATACTTTGACGATATCATGGATTATGGATTCACAGCTCGCATTGAAGGAGAGTTTGATGAAGTGGCAGAAGGGAAGCTGGAATGGAACAAAATGATAGACGAATTCTATAATCCGTTTAAGGAAGGCGTTGAAAAAACAATAGAAACAGCAGAGCGCATCAAAGGTGAACGCGAACTGGGCATAGACCCTCAAAGTGGTAAACCTGTTATAGCGCGCATGGGTCGCTACGGTCCTATGGTGCAGATAGGCAGCGCCGATGAAGAGGAAACTCCTCGATTTGCATCTTTGCAAAAAGGACAAAGTATTGAAACCATCACACTAGAAGAAGCCTTGGACCTTTTCAAACTCCCTGCTGTACTAGGCGAATACGAAGGCAAGGAAGTATCAGTAAATATCGGCCGTTTTGGGCCTTATGTAAAATTTGGGGAGGAATTTGTATCCATTCCTAAAGGTGAGGATCCGTTTAGTGTAGACCTAGATCGTGCAATAGCACTTATTCAGGAAAAACAAAAAGCCGATGCTCCCATAGCTGTTTACGATGATAAACCCGTTACCAAAGGCAAAGGCCGATTTGGCCCCTTCATTAAATGGAACGATATGTTCATTAACGTTCCCAAACGGTACGATTTTGACAATCTCACGCAGCAAGATATTGAAGAACTCATCAAAGCCAAAATAGAAAAAGAAGCCAATCGCTACATCCAGCAATGGCCCGAAGAAAAAATCGCTATCGAAAATGGTCGTTGGGGCCCATTCATAAGATTCGGCAAGAAAATGCTCAAACTAGGTAGAAAAGAGAACGGAGAAAAATATACAGCTGAGGAACTGGCTGCTGTTTCGCTAGATACCGTGAAGCAAATGATTTTTGCCGAAGATCCCACTGCCTTTGACAAGCCAGTGAAAAAAGCTGCAGCAAAGAAGAAAGCCGCTGCTAAAAAGAAAAAATAGAAGCAAAAAATAAGACTTATAAAAACCGCCATCAGTGATGGCGGTTCATTTTTTTATGCATGATTTATCTATTGCAATTCCATGACTAGTGTGGTGTACCGAGGAATCTGCAACGGATCGGTTAGCGAAACAATTTGATCTGTCACTACATCTCGTGCTTTGGTAAAGAATTGTACTCGTTCCGAAAATCTATCTAGGGATAGGATTTTAGGCTGATCGTTAGTATTCATTACACACATCACTGTTTGATGATCATCGTATCTGAAGTAAACATATATGCCCTCGTAAGGCACATACTGCATCAGCTTTCCGGTCTTAATAGCCGAAGAAGATTTGCGGAAATTAGCCAACTTGCGGATGTAGTGGAATACGTCATTTTCCTTCTTCGTCCTTCCTGCTTCAGTAAACTTATTAGCCGGATCCCCTTGCCATCCTCCAGGGAAGTCTTGGCGCACATATCCGTCATTAGGATGAGTGGTGCCTGTCATTAGCACTTCACTTCCGTAATACATCTGAGGAATACCTCGTGTTGTAAGTAACCACGCAAATGCCGCTTTATATTTGGCCGTATCCTCATTCAATACACTATAAAAACGGGGTAAATCGTGGTTGTCTAAGAAAATCACCTGACGCATGGGATTTTTATATACAAAATCCTGCGCCAGTGTGGTGTAGAGTTTATTCACACCTTCGGTCCAGCCGAAATGCTCTGTAAGCGCCGGCTGAATGCCATAGAACAAGGTTTGAAAGTCGGTAGTAGCTTGTAAGTTGCTTTTAAAATCAATTGCAAAATTATTTGCGCAGAAATAACTTTGATTGATCACGCCGTGTACCCAGGTTTCTCCAAATATGGTAAGATTAGGGAATTCATCATATAAAGCCTGATTACAACGGTTCATAAAGTGTAAATCGTTATACGCATAGGTATCTACCCGCCAGCCGTCCACTCCAAACTCCTCCACCGTCCAGATAGCGTGCTGGATGAGAAACTTCTGCACCATTTCATTATCATGATTCCAATCAGGCATAGAGGTAACAAACCAACCATCGCTCATGAGCTTTTTGTCCACCTGTGATGCATAGGGATCGAACAATACCTGATCTTTGTAGCTAGTCTGAGTAAACTTCGGCCAGCGATGGAACCAGCTGCTATCGGGCTGATCCTTAAATAAGAAGTGTTCGGTACCTACGTGGTTATACACGGCATCTTGAATAATCTTCATCCCCTTTGCGTGTAAAGCATTGATCAGTTCTTTATATGCCTTTTCACCCCCTATTCTGCGCTCGATGCGGTAATGGTTGGTAAACGCATAACCGTGCTCCGTACGCTCCGGCATATCATTTTCAATTACCGGATTCAACCATAAAGTAGTAACACCGAGGTCATACAAATAATCGAGATGATTTTGAATACCTTTTAAATCTCCTCCATGACGATTGAAAACGGTATCGCGCCGCAGTGACTGATCCAGCATGCCGGGTATCCTGTCGTTGCTTTCATCACCGTTGCTAAATCTGTCGGGCATGATCAGGTAGATCAAATCTTCGGAGGTGACTCCCATAGCATAAAGGGTTCCATTACCTTCACGTCGAGGTTTTAACTCATACTTCACGCCTTTTTTCCCTACAAAAGGAAGTGTAATCCAGCCGGGCTTAGCAGTTGCATCAATTTCAATATCAAAAAATACATAGTTTTTATTTTCGGCATGATCTATCTGCTTCAATCTTACACCCGGAGCCAGCGCCATACCTTCAGGGCGCATCTTTACCATCGGAACGCTTTCGGCAATGTTTTTTCCACGTATCATCAGCTGTACGGTGTTCCACTTCATCCCCACCCACCAATGCGTTGGATACACTTCAATATCTTGCGCTTGTATTATGAAAGAAAATAATAGTAGCCATAGTATGGCAAAAAGCTTTTTCATTACAGAAGTATTTATAGGTTAGTGAAATATTTAGTGGCTTTTCTCTGCAGGGAACCTAATCAGCAATACGCAAATGGCACCTATTATCATTAGCACACCAGCAACGACTAAGTAGTAAATAGCATAATTATGAAAGATTGTCTTCACTACCGGGCCGCCTATAATACCGTTGATTATTTGAGGGATCACAATGAAGAAATTAAAAATCCCCATATAAATGCCCATTTTATGCTGCGGAATACTTTCAATAAGCATGGCATAAGGCATCGCCAAAATACTGGCCCATGCAAAACCAATTGCCAACATACTCAACCACAAATAACCTGTATCCCTTATCACATACATTAGCATTAGTCCTATCCCCCCGCATAACAATGCCAGTGCATGCGTTTGTTTTTTACCCAATTTCTGCGCCAACGGAATCATTAAAAACGCAAAAGGAATGGCAAACAAATTATACATCCCGAAAAGCTTACCTACAAAATCGCCAGCCCTGCTAAAAGTTTCAGAACTAGTATCCGAAGGATTTAATCCAAAGTGATGTGTAGCAATAGCACTGGTAGTAAATACCCACATCGTAAACAGTGCAAACCAGCTAAAAAACTGCACTGCCCCTAGTTTCCACATGACTGCAGGGATATTGGCGAAGTCCTTAAAAATATCTCTGAAACGAGGCTTAGTTGATATTGCTTCTTTTCCTTCGCTAAAACCCTTTAAGATCTCCGGAGCATATTCTTTTGTAGTTACTACTGAATATATTATGGTAAGCAACAAAATCAGCGCACCTACATAGAACGAATAAATCACGTTATCCGGCACAAATCCTTCGGGAGCCGTGTTAGATACGCCCAAAGCGGTAAGCCAAGATGGCAAAGCCGAACCAACAACTGCTCCTATACCTATCAGTATGGTTTGCACGCCAAACCCCAATGTACCCTGTTCCTTAGGAAGCATATCACCCACTAGTGCTCTAAAGGGCTCCATGGAAATATTTACCGAAGCATCCATCAATGCCAGAAATAGTACCGCCAGCAACAATACGTTGGCACCTATAAAGGAAGTTACGCTTGCAGAATTAGGCAGAAAAACCAATCCCAGTGCACATAATACTGAACCTATTAAAAAATAAGGCTTTCTTCTGCCCCATCTTTTAGACCAAGTATGATCACCCAGATACCCCACAATAGGTTGTACTATCAGGCCCGTAATAGGTGCTACCAACCAAAACCAGGAAAGCTGATGCACATCGGCGCCAAAGTTGGCCAGGATTCTGCTGGCATTTCCATTTTGAAGACCGAAAGCCATTTGAATACCCAGAAAACCCATACTCATATTGATAATCTGGACTAAAGACAAGCGTGGCTTGGAGATTTTGGAGACGAATGACATGCTCAATCGTTATATGTTTATAAATAATGCCTATTTGGCTAGTCAAATATAATATGTATTAAGTACACAATAAAATTTATCCATTTAAAAACCCCGCTTTCGCGGGGTGTTATGTTTTAAATTACAAATCCATTGGGGAAAATCGCACCTTTTTTGGTTACAATAATACCATCTTTAATGGTATAGAGCTCGGTATCGGCGTTTTCGAGATGTGGGCCGCCATTCAGCCGTACATCGTCCCCTATCCTACAGTTTTTATCAATGATACAGTTGCGGATATAACATCTTTTACCAATGCCTATAGGCGGTATGCCACGCGTCTGTTCGTTAGTAATATCGTCGATGGTTTCGTAGAAATCGCTACCCATCATATAGCAGCTTACCACTGTAGAACCGTAGCCAATGCGAGAGCGTATTCCAATCACACTGTGTTCAATACGCGAAGCATTGATGATACATCCTTCGGCAATAACGGTTTTTTCCAGTGTTGTACCACTGATTTTAGCCGGAGGTAACATGCGCGGACGGGAATAAATAGATTTAGTATTATCAAACAGGTTAAATGCAGGAATATCGGCCGTGAGTTCCAGATTGGCTTCAAAGAAAGAATGTATATTTCCGATATCGGTCCAGTAACCTTCATATTGATAGCTGGCTACTTTATAGGCATCGATAGAAGCCGGAATAATTTCTTTACCGAAATCCGTGGCATCGGGATATATTTTTAACAACAAGTCGAAAAGCAGCTGTCGATTAAAGATATAAATACCCATCGAGGCCAGATAATTTCTTCCCTTTTGCTGCATGGCAGGTCCAGTATCACTCACCCAGTCGGGCAACACATCTCTAGATGGTTTTTCAATGAAAGACCGAATGTAATTACCTTCATCTACTTTCATAATACCAAACTCTGTAGCTTCTCTATCCACTACAGGAATGGTAGCAATAGAAATATCGGCGCCACATTCTTTATGATGCTGCAGCATCTTATTAAAATCCATCTGATAGAGCTGATCTCCCGAAAGAATTAACACGTATTCGCTTGGAAAAGCAGTTAAGTGTCTTAAACATTGCCTTACAGCATCCGCAGTTCCTTGATACCAGGCGGGGTTATCCGGTGTTTGCTCAGCAGCAAGTATATCAACGAAAGCCGTGCTAAAAGCACTAAAGTGATAGGTATTTTTGATATGCCGATTTAACGACGCAGAATTAAACTGTGTAAGCACAAACATTCTATGAATGTCTGAGTTAATGCAGTTGGAGATAGGAATATCTACCAATCTGTATTTGCCGGCAATGGGTACGGCCGGTTTTGACCTGCTGCTCGTAAGAGGATACAGTCTTGTTCCTGCACCTCCTCCTAAAATCATTGCGATAACTTCCTGCGAAATACTCATATGATTTATGTTTTAATCTTTCATTTACTTTCGGGTTGAAATAAACAAGATCTGTATAAATATTAGTTCAGTTGATGCAAATCCATAATTATTTTACGGATTCATATAGCGCTATGTACTTTTTAGCTGATGCAGTCCAACTGTGATCGATGCCCATGATACGCTCCGTGATCTTGGAGAAAAGACTAGACTTATTTTCATAGAGATCGATAGCTCTTCCTACCGAATAGGTTATATCCTCAATACTGGACTGTTCCATGGTGATGCCAAATCCATCAGTTTCCCCATAGTCCTTAACAGTATCCTTCAAACCACCTATTTTTCTTACGATGGGTACGGTTCCATATCTTAAAGCATACAGCTGATTTAATCCGCAGGGTTCCACACGACTCGGCATTAATAAAAAGTCCGAACCGGCATATATTAAATGACTCAACTCCTCGTTATACCCGATATACGTATTGACATATCCTTTCAGCGTTTTATTCATCTCCGCAAGTGCCCCCTCCACATAAGGGTTTCCCGATCCTAATATCAAGAAAGAAGCCTTACCATTGTACTGATAGACTGATTGGCTGATAGCTTCAGGTAAAAGATCGGCAGCTTTTTCATCTACTAATCTACCAATAAAACTGATTAAAGGTTTGTTGGGATCGAATCCAAACTGCTGCACCAGTTTTTCTTTATTCTTAGCCTTTCCTTCTTTAACCTTTTTAGCATCATAATTGGCCACCAGATATGGATCAGTAGCCGGATTCCATACGTTGGTATCAATACCGTTGATAATACCGCTACATTTTCCTTTTTCGTATTCGAAAAGGTTTTCCAGACCCGCAGCAGCATGCCTGAGCTCTTCCATATAACTGGGACTAACGGTAGTTACTTTCCAGGCGCATTTTACTGCAGATGCCATAGGATTAATACAGTTATTCCAATCCAGCAATCCCCAATTCCAAGTATCGTAAGCCGGAATGTAATAGTATTTATCCCAACCAAACTGTCCCTGATATTGGCCGTTGTGAATTGTAAACACTACCGACACATTAGCCAGCTGATAACGAAAAGCGTAAGTATGCTTGCAGAAGAAAGGAATCAATCCGGCTTGGTGGTCATGACAATGAATAATATCGGGGCGATGTTGCCAGCGGCTCATCCAATCGCATACGGCTAATTGAAATGAAATAAACCGCTCGGTATCATCATCATACCCGTAAACTTTCTCTCTGTCCAATACACCGTTGATATCGACCAGATATAAATCAAAGCCTAGCTTATTTGTCTTTTCCTTAATGACACTGTACCTGAACCAATGGTTACCTAAAGCCTGCCCGCCTTCGTGCACCAGCTCCCACTCATTTTCATACAAAAACTTTGTACGATACATAGGCATCACCACCTTCGCTATATGCCCCAAGTCATTCTGGTATTTGGGTAAAGCGCCTACCACATCTCCCAGCCCACCTACTTTTGCCATCGGATAACACTCGGCCGAAATGTGAACTATTTCCATAATCAATCATTGGTTAGTCTAAAAGTAGGAATATTTTATTAATACAAAAAACATTCGTAATTAATTTAAAACTTTTTGGTACTAATACTTACTTTTACACCAACCAACTAAAATTAAAAACGATTGATATGAGTACACCAACCACGAAGTGGTCGCAATTTGGAACACTAATTATCGTGTTCTTTTTTTGGGGGTTTGTTGCTGCCAGTAATGATATTCTCATTCCTGTATTTAAAGAAGCGTTGCATCTGGAGCAATGGCAATCACAATTAGTTTCTTTTGCGTTTTATGTAGCCTACACAGTAGGATCATTGCTATTTCTACTCATCAGTAAGTACATCGGCAAAGATCTGTTACAGCATATAGGTTATAAAAACGGCATTGTGGTAGGGCTGATTATTTCCGCTCTGGGTACGCTGATTTTCTATCCGGCAGCTCAACAGCAGTCATTTGCCTTATTTATTACAGGTCTGTTTATTGTAGGCTTAGGTTTTTCGCTGCAACAAACAGCTGCTAATCCGCTGGCCATTATCATGGGCGACCCCAAGCTCGGTTCTCAAAGATTAAGTATGGCCGGAGGTATCAATAATTTCGGTACTACTATCGGACCACTTATTGTAAGCTTTGCCATCTTCGGCTCGTTAACCAACACTAATATTACGGCCGATATTCAAAGCATTAAAGTTCCCTATCTGTTTTTAGGGCTAGCTTTTGTGATTGTGGCAATCATCTTCAAGCTCTCTTCGGTTCCCAATAAATTTGATCTTTCAGGACCCAATGAAGAAAGCAAAATGCAACCTGAACAGCAAAATGTGGATGCACTTCCAGCCAATTACAAACCTAGTGTTTTTGCTTATCCGCAACTAGTATTGGGGATGTTTGCCATTTTCGTATACGTAGGTGTAGAAGTAGCTACTGCTGCTAACTTACCAGAATTCATGAAGGAACATTTAGGCACTCCTACCGAGCAAATTGCCCCGTATGTATCATTATTTTGGGCGAGCCTGATGATCGGTCGTTGGACAGGATCCGTAGGAGCTTTTGACATTTCTGCGGGTGCAAAAAGGATTTTGCAATTCTTAATGCCCTATATTGCTTTTGGCGTATTTCTATTGGTAAACATAATTGCCAATCATGATACTTCGCCTTTTTATATTTACGTATTCATCATTGCAGTCCTTATCGTCTGCGATATTTTAAGTAAAGGGAACCCTGCCAGACAATTGTTAATCTTTAGTTGCATGGGTATCTTAGCCTTGCTAATAGGTATCTTTGCCGAAGGCATGGTGAGCGTGTATGCATTTATTAGTGTGGGACTCTTCTGTTCTACTTTATGGCCATGTATTTTTACACTTGCCATAGCAGGATTAGGACCTCACACCAACCGCGGGTCCAGCCTGTTGATACTGATGATTATGGGGGGTGGTATTATCAGCCTAATACAAGGTTGGCTGGCATCGCCTAATATTTTAGGAATACAATTTTCCTATTTTACAGGAGTTGCCTGCTTTTTATATCTTGCATTTTATGCAATCAAAGCTAAAAAAGTACTGCAACAGCAAGGTATCGACTACGACCAAAAAGCAAGCGGCGCAGGCCATTAATTATTCACATAGCATTTTTTAAAAAACGATTAATATCATTATGAGTGTTCTTGATCTTTCCCATGAAGTAGCTATCGGCATTGACATCGGGGGAACTAATACCAAATATGGACTGGTAAATCACAGAGGTGAGATACTGGAAAAAGGCGATATTAAAACTGATGCCTACCCCACCGTAAAGGATTTCATTGATGCGCTATACGATGCTATTAAGCCTATTATTGACAAACATAAAAGCAACACACGACTGGTAGGTGTAGGAATAGGTGCACCCAACGGGAACTATTATACCGGCACTATCGAATATGCACCTAACCTGATATGGAAGGGAATATTACCCATAGCCGAATTGATGACTAAAAAATTCGGAGTACCTTGTTCGTTAACTAATGATGCGAATGCTGCAGCCGTAGGAGAAATGATGTACGGTGCAGCAAGAGGCATGAAGGATTTTATCATGATCACACTAGGGACCGGTGTGGGGAGTGGCATTGTAGCCAATGGTAGCCTTATCTACGGTCATGATGGTTTTGCCGGAGAATTGGGGCATGTCATCGTACGTCCCGGAGGTCGTAAACATTGGAGTACAGGTCATCAAGGTTCGCTCGAAGCGTATTGCTCAGCTACAGGTATTGCCATCACTGCTAAAAAGTTAAGAGCAGAAAATCCTCAGTCTCTTTTAAACAACATTCCTGAAGACCATATTGATTCCAAATCGGTATATGAAGCTGCCATGGCCGGCGATGAAACAGCCAAAGAAGTATTTCGATATACCGGACAAATTTTGGGGGAAGCATTGGCCAACTTCATTATGTTCTCCTCCCCTGAAGCTATTATTCTTTTCGGAGGTGTTATCAAAGCAGGAGAACTGATAATGAATCCTACGAAGGAACATATGGAAAAGAATCTGTTGCCCATTTTCCAGAACAAAGTAAAACTTGTATTTAGTGAGCTGAAAGAAGCTGATGCCGCTATCTTAGGCGCCAGCGCACTGGTTTGGGAAAAGATTTAATATTACCAATCATAGCCAGAACAACCCACGATTGTTACATTGATATAAATAACTAACTTTCCGTTATGAAAAAGTTTGTCGTATTATGTACCATCGTGGGTTTATTATTGGCCGCATGCTCACGAGGTCCTTACACCGCCACTAATAAGTTTTATAAGAAACAGGCTAAAAGCTATTCGAAAATACTAGCCACTTATCCACTTAACGATTCGGGCACCACATTCGTGGGTACGGTGAATTTTACGATGCGAGCTCCCAATTTTGTAATTATTCATCACACTGCACAGGGAAGCTGCGAGCAAACTTTAAAAACTTTTACTACCCCCGTAAGTAAAGTCAGCTCTCATTATGTTATTTGTAAGTCTGGAGAGGTATATCAGATGCTGAATGATATGCTTCGCGCACATCACGCCGGAGTTAGTCGTTGGGGTACTACCACCGATATTAACAGCTGCAGCATTGGCATCGAGATAGATAACAACGGAAGAGAACCTTTTACCGAAGCGCAAATCAATAGCCTATTACAATTACTGGATAGATTGAAGAAAAAGTACAATATCCCTACTACTAATTTTCTAGGACATGCTGATGTAGCACCAGGCAGAAAGGTCGACCCTAACCGCTATTTTCCCTGGCAAAAATTGGCAGAGCACGGATTTGGTTATTGGTACGACACTACAAATGTAGAAGTAAAGGAAGGATTTGATGCTCTTATGGCCTTACGAACCATCGGTTACAATATTGCTAATCCGCGCAGCGCCATTCAGTCTTATAAAATACATTTCAATCCGCAAGACACCACGACTGTCCTCACAGAGACCGATGCAAAAATTATCACAAGTCTCTTAGAGCGGTACAAATAAAAGCAGGCCTCTATAAAGACCTGCTTGTTTTATTGTAAATATGTTATTCCTTTATTGTTGTGCTGAAAGTTTCCTACTTTCCTCCCACTCTTTACGTCCCAATCCGGGAATCACATGTCTTTCGCTGTGGTAGGAAGAACGTACAAGTGGGCCACTTTCTACATAATCAAACCCCATTTCATAACCCGCATCTCTGTAGAAAGCAAATTCATTAGGATGTACAAAACGTTCTACAGGTAAGTGTTTTTGCGTTGGCTGTAGATACTGCCCAATCGTTACTACATCGCAACCATTATCTTTCAAATCACGCATGGTTTGCAATACTTCTTCTCTGGTTTCTCCCAAACCCAGCATAATACCACTTTTAGTACGCATCCCCCCTTCCTTCAATATACGTATCACCTCCATACTGCGCCAGTATTTCGCTTGGATACGCACCTTACGAGTAAGCCGCTCTACAGTTTCGATATTATGCGAAATAACCTCCGGATGGGCAGCCATCACAGTTTCGATATTTTCTTTATTACCCTTAAAGTCCGGGATAAGGGTTTCGAGTGTTGTATCAGGATTCAATGCTTTTACGGCTCTGATAGTATTGTACCATATCTGTGCGCCACCGTCTTTCAGCTCGTCTCTATCCACCGAGGTAATAACGGCATGCTTCACCTTCATTAGGTGAATAGCCTCCGCCACACGCTGTGGTTCGTCATAATCCACCGGTAACGGACGTCCGGTTGCAACGGCGCAAAATCCGCAGCTACGGGTACAAATGTTACCCAAAATCATGAATGTAGCAGTACCAGCCCCCCAGCACTCCCCCATATTGGGACAATTGCCACTCTCACAAATGGTATGTAATTTATGCGTATCTACAAGATTGCGTACGTGCTTATACTCTTCACCAATCGGCAGTTTCACACGTAACCAATCGGGTTTTTTAACTCTTGTAACAACAGGTAATTCCGTCATGATGCGAAAATAATGTATTTAAGCCGAAAGGCTGTTACCAACCTCTTCCAGCAGAATAAATTTTAAAAATAACAGTGTAAACCATCCAATTGTTTATCGGCATTAAAAGACATAGATGCACTATCTGTTAATCAATCATTTGCTACAAAAAGCCGACAGATGGTTACCGGTTTGGCAAACAATCCAAGATATCTTTTCCGATGGCTATTAGATGGTAACGGGTACGTGATATAGCTTCTTCCAAAGGCAGCGGCTCTTTGTTAATACAAAGCAGATTGTCGAAATACCTACGCAGCACCTCGTCTTTTTCGTCCGTTATTTTTCCGGCTACACCAATAACCTTTATTCCTTTTTCCTTTGCCAGTGTTGCTACGCCGAAGGGGGCTTTCCCTTCGATGGTCTGGCGATCAATCACTCCCTCCCCAGTTATCACGCAGTCTGCATCCTCCAGTATTTTCTCAAAACCGATTTTTTCAAGAAAATAATGAATCCCATCCACAATTGTTACAGAGCAGAAAGCACTAAGCCCAGCAGCCACTCCTCCAGCTGCGCCACCCCCTACTATCGTATCGATACGTACGCTACTAAGTTCATTTGCTTGACGAGCGAAGTTTCCAAGCATTTTTTCAAGCAACATTACCGCTTTAGCGTTGGCCCCTTTTTGCGGACCAAATATGGCTGCTGCTCCTTGCTCACCCAGTAATTTGTTTTTCACGTCGCAAAGAATTTTGATAGAGACCTTCTCTAAGCGCTCATCCAACATTGAAGCATCGATATACTGGAGCTGCAAAAGCGCTTCAGGAATGGGGGGTAAAGGCTGATGGTGAGTATCATAAAATTCTACTCCTAACTCATGCAGCATCCCTGCACCTCCATCTACCGTGGCACTTCCGCCGATGCAAAGCAATATCTCCGCTGCGCCCTTATTCAGCGCTGCTTTAATTAACTGCCCACATCCAGCCGTATTCGCCTTAAGCGGATTGTATTCCTCAGGCCTTAATAATCGGAGCCCTGAAGCATCGGCCAGTTCAATTACAGCCGTTTTGGTAGCGACTACCCAGCCCCAGGGCGCCCGAATGGGCCTCCCCAGCGGATCGACTACCTCACTCCAAATCGTTTCGGCCTGCAAATAATGACGCAATAAGGCTCCCGTTCCATCTCCTCCATCACCTACCGGCTGTTGCACTATCGCCCCCTGATAGCCGTATTCCCGAAGTCCTAAAGCTAGGGCTTCAGCAACTTTGTCGGCCGAAAGACTATTTTTAAAGGCATTGGGTGCAATTACAATTTTCATATTACAGTATCAGCAATGATAAAAGATAAATGCAAAGCATGCTTGCCATTCCCATCAATAATGTTGCTACAGTAAACACATGCAACATGGGCTTTAGCTGTTGCCCAGAAAAATTAGTAATCACCCAGAAATAGGAATCATTTACATGCGAGGCTGCCATAGAGCCTGCGCCCATAGCTAGTACGGCCAGTACCCGACCATTTTCCGAATCCAGCTGCAAACCGTGCAAAAAAGGATATACAATAGAGGCGGCTGTTATTACCGCCACGGTAGAAGATCCCTGCGCTGTTTTTAAAATCATAGCAACAATAAAAGGGAATAAAAGTCCCAACACCTTAAGTCCTTCCGCATTTGCCAGATAACTCTGTATGCTAAGTCCGCTGATGATGGCGCCAAAAGCACCGCCGGCACCGATGATAATAAGAATATCTCCGGCTTTTTCCATTCCCTTCTGAATGATTTGGCGTAATTCGTGTTGCTGCCATTGTATGGGAATACATAAAGCTAGTCCCAATCCAATGGTGAGTGCCAAGGCAGGATCGCCGATAATCAACCAATGTGCCATAGCTGCTGCCGTGTCAGGATAAAGACTTTGGAGAATAGCCCGAACTGCAATGAGTAATATCGGCACGATTACCGGTATAAACGCTCTTGAGGCTGGTGGCAAATACTTTTTCGATTCTTCCTCTAATTCTATTGTTTCTACAGGAAGACATCCAGCAAGTTTTCTGCCTCTCATCAGCGCCCAAATATATCCTGTAAGCATTGCAGGAATAGCTACTAAAGATCCCCATAATATGGTTTTCCCTAAATCAGCCTGCATATTGCCAGTAGCGGCTGTAATGCCGGGATGAGGCGGTACTAAACAATGCACGGAATATAATGCCGTAGCCACTACTGTACTCATGACTACAACTGAAACCCCAGTTTTACGAACCATGGACTTGCTAAGTCCATTCAGCACAATATATCCTGAATCGCAAAAGATGGGGAGCCCCACCACAAACCCCGTAAGACTCATCGCCAGCACAGACCTTCGCTCACCTACCCATTTGATGATGGCATTGGCCATAGCTGTAGTTGCGCCGTTTGCCTGCAAAACCATCCCCAACGCTGTTCCCACAATAATGATGTACCCCAAAGAGCTCATAATTTTCCCGAAGCCCTCTTTCATACTTGATAAAACGGCGGCCACATCCATACCACCTAATATACCAGTAAGAAAACAGGCCAAAGACAAGGAAAAGAATGGGTGCACTCGGTACCGTGTGCTTAAAAAAATGATCAAGCCGATACCGGCCACTAATGCTAATGCGATAAGAAATCCCGAGGAGGCAAGCATACCGATAATGAAAATTTATCGGTAAAATACGACTTTAAGAGGAAAGATATAAAGAGAATGTAAATATGCTACAACATAACCTGCATCAAACGTTCCAAAATTGCCTCTTTACTATAGCATTGTACTACGTTATTTCTACCGGCCAGCCCTTTATTTCTTATTTCTTCTAATTTTGATGTATCGAGGCTTAATAAAAAATCTCTAATTTGCTCCTCATCCCTATAAGCAAAGGCCCACCCTAAATTGTTTTCAATTACGTACTGAGCGATTTCACTATCAGTATTCCCTAAAAAAAGAATAGGTTTTCCCGCTGACAAAATGTTATACGATTTTGAAGGCACTCCTACTCCATATACAGCATCACTTAGGCTAACCAGCCCAATATGACAACTATTGAGCATTTGATTCATCTCAGACCTAGGGAAAGGTGGTAAAAAAGTGATATTAGGAATTTGATGAGCTTCTACATAGGCATCCAACTCTTTTTTAGTAGCGCCTCCTCCGGCAAAAATACAATGCACATGGGGGTTGCGGGCTTTTTCAATTATTTTAATAAATGCAAGCAGATTTTGTAACACTCCGTGATTCCCAGCAAACAGAATCACCACCTTATCTTGTAATTGCAGTTGTTTTAATAATGGCGTTTGTTTATCCTCTAAAGGGTATACTGATTCAATATCAGCCCAATTAGGAACGATTATAATATCATCCTTTCTGCTTATGGGGAAATGCTCCAACAATAGGGTTTTCATATCTCTCCCCAATACAATAATTTTTTCCGCAGCCCGTCTACATTTAACAAAAAGCGCTTTTGTCAATCGATAAAAAATATTCGTTTCTCTAGTATAACCACCGACTATCAAATTCTCAGGAAACACATCATGCATCAGTAACGTAAAACGAAAGCCCTTTATTAGTCTTAACAAGGCGTATAAAGGCGTGATAAAAGCCGGATTTGAGATAACGAATACTTTATCGTGCTTTTTAATTTTAAGCCCTTTTAAAAACAATCCTAATGAAATACCTATTACCCTTATAAGTCGTTTAAACTTATGGTTTTTATCATAGTTAAAGTATTTCCATCGATGTAGATGTATATCCTTTAGAGCTTCTGATTTTATCTCCTGATTTTTTCTTTCGTAATCCTGCGGTCCACAGATAACATGCACTTCAAAGTTTTCTCTAAACTTCAAAGCGATGTCTGTAGCAATATTGGCAGTAGCAATATCAGTATCTGGATAGAAAACTTCCGAAACAAGCCATATTCTCTGTTTCCCCATGAGCGTTTTAAATATTTTTAGACCAAACTACACGGTTAATATAGTTGACTTAACTTAAAATAATTTTTTTTTTTGAAATATTTAGAAATAAAGAGTCTCACATTAAGCAAAAACTGCGCTGTTTATCAAGTTCACTAGCATCACAACAGAATCTTAGCTACTACGAATAACTTTGGCTATGCGAAGTAAGTTTTAATCACTAATAAATCAAAAAGAATTGATAAACAGCTCGAACGCATACCAGCTTATAAAATACTGTTTCTATAAAAGCAAAGCCCCACTCAAAACAACTTTTCGTATCTAAGTGGGACTTTATTATAAATAATTTACCTAGAATCTATATCTGTTCAACATTGCAGGTTTTTAGTGAAACTATCTAAATATTTCATTTAAGTCGATTTTTAAAATAGTCTATTGTATGCAATAGCCCTTCTCTAAATCGCACTTCGGGCTGATACCCCAGCATCTGAACCGCTTTTGTAATATCAGCCTGACTATGCCGCACATCTCCAGGTCTTTCATTACCATACACGACTTCTACATCAGAATTCAAATAAGCCTTTATTTCATGCACTAATTGGTTCAATGTTATTCTTTCATTACAAGCGCAATTGAACACCTCGCTTTTTTCAATCGAAGCCTCCAGTGCTTTAATATTGGCTTGTACAACATTAGACACAAACGTAAAATCTCGGGAGGTCTCCCCATCGCCATTAATAGTTGGCGAGACATTATTAAGGATTTGGGTAATAAACAATGGGATTACGGCAGCATAAGGACCATTAATGTTTTGCTTCGGACCGAACACGTTAAAATAGCGCAGGCCAATAGAATGAAAATTATATACACGCGAAAAAACCTCTGCATATAATTCATTCACATATTTAGTAACCGCATAAGGAGATAAGGGTTTACCAATTTTATCCTCTACTTTAGGTAATGTAGGGCTATCTCCATATGTAGATGAAGAGGCCGCATATACCATACGTTGTACTTGATGCTCCTTTGCTGCGTTTAAGACATTCAGAAACCCATTAACATTCACCTCATTTGAGGTTAAAGGATCTTTGATAGAACGCGGAACAGAACCTAACGCAGCCTGATGTAATACATAGTCTACTCCTTGAACAGCCTCCATCACCGCATCGTAATTCCTTATATCCTTTTCGATAAAAACAACATTTGAGAGAGAGAGGGAATCCGATATATTTTCTTTATAACCGGTAGATAAATTATCAAATATAACTATCCTCTTTGCCTGATATTGCACCAGATATTCTACTAAGTGGGAGCCGATAAATCCGGCACCGCCTGTAACTAAGAAAGTACTGTTATTTATGTCAACCGTAGAATGATACTTACTAAAATTCATATACAATTTATTATAACCTTGCACTCACTTTTTCTTTTGGGAAAATGCCTTTTACATCATAAAAAACTTTAGCCTCTTCAATTTTGAGATCTAAAAACTCTTTATGTCCTACGGCGGCTATTACACCTTCATATTTATTAAGCCCCTCAATATTAGTCAATATTTTTATCCCATATTCATGCCAAACCTCATCTGCACTTGCCCAAGGATCGTATACATCTACTTTTAAACCAAATGAATTAAGCTCATTGATAATATCAATAACGCGACTGTTGCGAATATCCGGGCAATTTTCTTTAAAAGTTATACCCAGAATTAAAACTTCGGCACCTTTAATCTTAACATCGTTTCTAATAAGTAGCTTAATAAACTCGTTTGCTACATAAGCACCCATACTATCGTTAAGCCTGCGACCTGCTAATATTATTTCGGGATGATATCCAACTTCTTTAGCTTTTTGTGCAATATAAAATGGATCAACACCAATACAGTGGCCTCCTACCAATCCAGGTCTAAAGGGGAGAAAATTCCATTTAGTTCCTGCCGCTTCCAAAACTTCTAAAGTGTCAATATTTAGAAGATTGAAAATTTTAGCCAGCTCGTTTACAAAAGCTATATTAATATCGCGTTGTGCATTTTCTATAACCTTAGCCGCTTCTGCCACTTTTATAGATGAGGCTTTAAATGTACCGGCAGTAATTATGGACGCATACAATTGATCTACCTCCTCAGCGATCTCAGGTGTAGAACCCGACGTAACTTTTCTAATCTTAGTTACAGTATGTTCTTTGTCACCTAGATTGATACGTTCCGGCGAATAACCACAGAAAAAGTCGTTATTATACTTTAAGCCTGACTTTTCTTCCAAAATTGGAACACAGATATCTTCCGTAACGCCTGGATAAACGGTAGATTCATAAATAACAATATCTCCTTTCTTTAATACAGTAGCAACCGTTTCAGTGGCTTTTCTGATAGGTGTTAAATCCGGATTATTGTATTTATCTACAGGTGTTGGAACTGTGATAATATAAATTTGCGCTTCTTTTAAAGCTTCGATTTCCGAGGAATAAGTTAAATGTACCGCTTGCTGTAAATCGGCAGAGGTAACCTCTAGCGTTCTATCTTTATAAGCTTTTAACTCATTAATTCGGTCTGAGTTTATATCGAAACCAATGGTAGGTCGCTTCTTACCGAACTCGACAGCCAAAGGCAGTCCCACATAGCCTAGGCCAATTATCGCTACAGTTTTTGAATTTTTCATAAGAAATTGAACGCAGAGTTAGGGGTTTGAACCACTTTTTACAAAAGTATATATCTAAAATAAATCCAACAGCTCATCTTCTCTGAGATTATCTCTCTTCTATACTAGCCTAATGAATTTATAATTAAAAAGTCTTCTTTACTACACTATGTAGAAAATATTTCCACCTTTCAAGCCTAATAAATATTTTAAAATCTCCCAATTATTACCGACAAGAGCTCGTATAACTACTTCTCTGAAACGATTATTTTTAGACAACTTTGCTTTTCAAAAGCAATCAGATAAACGTTTTTATGCCTATACTACTAAAAAAATTCCACCATACCGAATCGCCGCAGAAAGTGGGATTGTTTTCAATAAAATACTCTCTCCCCTTATCATTTAAACGTGACTATATCTTCATACTCCGTAAGGGCGTAAGTATGTTAACATCATACTTCTGACAAGTCTTAACTGCAATTACGGTTACATATTCCTTATCACAATTTCAAAACCCACATAAAAACGCGGATATCAACGAAAATTATTGTTTCATTTACCTATTACTTTTCCAAACATTCAGTTTTATATAATCAGTATATGAAATAATAATTCTTACTACTTTTTCAGAAACATTAGGCATGGAATAGTCTGCTACCAAACGAAAGTTCCGATCTTTTCCTGTTTGTTGATACTGCAGTTGTACTAATCCTTGCATAATTCTTTCTGGCGACAAACCTACCATCATCACAGAGGCTTCCTCCATGGCCTCGGGTCTTTCATGTGCCTCACGAATATTCAAAGCACGGAAATTAAGAATAGAGGATTCCTCCGAAATAGTACCCGAATCCGACAATACTGCACATGCATTCATCTGTAGTGCATTATAATCGTGAAAGCCCAAGGGTTTCAGAAACTGCACTTCAGGTCTTACCTGCACTTGCTTTTTCTCTATCATATTTCGAGTGCGCGGATGGGTTGACACAATAATGGGATAGCCGTAATGCTCTGCTATGGCATTGAGAGAATTGATAAGGCCGTTGAAGTTTTTTTCTGAATTGATGTTCTCCTCGCGATGGGAAGAAACTACAAAGTACTTCCCTCTTTCCAAATTCAAGCGCTGTAATACATCCGAACTTTCAATCTGTGGCAAATAGTGCATCAGCACTTCATACATCGGCGAGCCGGTTTTAATAATGCGATCCGACGGGAAGCCTTCCTTAAGTAGGTATTCCCGGGCAATATCACTATAAGTAAGATTGATATCGGCAATGTGATCTACAATACGTCTATTGGTCTCCTCCGGTACACGCTGATCGAAGCAGCGGTTTCCCGCCTCCATATGGAAAATGGGAATTTGTCTTTTCTTGGCAGGAATGGCACATAAACAACTGTTGGTATCGCCCAGTACCAGAAAAGCATCGGGTTTTATTTGCTCCAATAAAGGATCTATTTTAATCAAAATATTACCTATGGTTTCTGTAGCTGTGGTTCCGGCTGCGTTCAGAAAATGATCTGGCTTTCTGATACCCAGATCTGAAAAAAATATTTCGTTCAGTTCGTAATCGTAATTCTGTCCAGTGTGTACCAATGTATGCTCAATTGCTTCCGATTTATCCAAGGCTGCAATTACTCTCGACAATCTGATAATCTCGGGACGGGTACCCACTACCGTCATCACTTTTAATGGTGTCATATATGGTGTTGATAAATGTTTTTTAAACAATAAAATTCCATGTTCGCCTGCTATACGTTCTCAAAATAAGTATCCGGATCATCGGGATTATATTTTTCGTTAATCCAGAAAATTGTATACAGGTCTTCCTCCCCTATATTTTTGATATTATGGGTATACCATATTGGCATATCCACATAGGCAGGTTCCTCACCGGACAGTTCAAAGTTCAGCACTTCTTGAGTGCCTATTCTTCGAAGTTGAATCAAGGCCTTACCCTTTATTACCGCAAAACGCTCTATTTTCCGGGTGTGAAAATGATTACCTCGCGTTACTCCTGGTACTGTAGTAGAAAATGAGACCTGACCTCCCATCCCCAAACGAATGACTTCGACAAAAGCTCCGCGTGGATCGACATGTTGTGTAAACTTTACCGGGAAATGGTTGGCTATATCCATGTAGCACCGATAGGTATTGAACAAATTCAGTTCGAAATTATTGGCCAATACCGGTATTTCCCCTTTATCCTGATATACGGTCTTAAAGTTCTTTAGCAAAGCCAGTATTTCTGATACTTTCGCTTCGGCAGTATGAGCAACTATATAATTCGGCTCCGACGTTCTTTTGCGAATTACATTTATGATTTCCTGAACCAGTTCACCTACGTAAATCAACTTCAGGTCACCGTCTACATGAATTTCAGGCTCCTCACCCCTCGCTACCTGTGTACAAAAAGTTGCCACCACTGAATTATAAAAAGGCTTTCCGAAAGGCCCAAATACGTTAGGGATTACCATTCCCGTAACAGGTGCCCCAGTATCCTGCGACCAAGTAGCAAGAAACGCTCTACCCTCTTTCTTCGATTTCCCATATAGATTATCTCGTTCTTCCTGCGTAGAAGAAGAAAAAATAGTATGAGGCTTAGCCCCTGTTCGACGCAACGAGTCTAAAAGAGTTTGTACCAATCCAACATTGGTTTCATAGATTACATTTGCATCAGGATGCCTATTCATTGCTGCAAGATGCACGATGGTGTCGCATTGGCTCACGAAAGCATCCAACTGTTCCTTATTTTCAAAATAATTTCTTTCAAAAGGGACTAACTCAAACTCATCTTTATATAACTGCAGTGTATTGTACAGATGACTACCTACAAAGCCAGCCTGACCAGTGATTCCTACTTTTCTCATAATGACTAAAATATATCTTTAAAATAATCTAATGGGAACCGATACTCATCTTGCACTTCACCCAACCTATAATCGCTCATTACAAGTAAGGCATTTTCGGAAGTTAGTGCGTGTATGGCCGTAATGTATCCTGCAGGAACGTGCAATACATCCGCCTTTTCTTGACTAAGCCGAAACTTTTGTGCAGGAAGATGGGGAGATGGCTGTTCCCAATTATCAACTTTAATTACGCTGATTTCATAATCACCTTCCACTGCCATAAACCAACGCTGCTCAACTTTGTGTCCCTGCCAGCCACGAATAGGTCGTACCTCACTGTTATGGATAACATATAACCGCTTTACCGGTATGGCATTAAAATCATTATTGAACCTCAATGTTCCTCTTTCATCACTATGACGGCCTCCCAGAATAATCGTAGGTTGCATATGGCTTATACGGGATAGTGAACTACATTTTTTTCTCCTAAAATATCCTCACGGATGACTGGCAATTTCTTAAGCAGCTCTTTCATCTCTTCCACGTTGAGACGATAAGTATTATGTGAGTGATATTCTTCAACCTTTGACTCCTCAGGATTTCCTTCGGAGAAATATTGCTCATAGTTCAAATCGCGTGTATCGGCAGGAATGCGATAATAGCCTCCCAAATCTTCTGCCTTCACCATATCTTCCCTATTTACGAGGGTTTCATATACTTTTTCTCCATGGCGGGTGCCGATGATTTTAATTTCGTTTTTGGCATTATAAAGTTCCAATAATGCTTTAGCTAAAGTTTCGATGGTAGCGGCAGGAGCTTTTTGTACGAAAAGATCGCCTTGACGCGCATTTTCAAAAGCATATAGCACGAGATCTACCGCATCTTCCAGTGTCATCATAAAGCGCGTCATCCCAGGATCGGTAATGGTAAGGGGCTTGCCTGATTTAATTTGATCGATAAACAAAGGAATTACAGATCCTCGGGAAGCCATTACATTGCCGTAACGTGTACAGCAGAAAACGGTTTTAGATTCGTCAAGATTACGGGAACGCGCAACGGTTACTTTTTCCATCAGTGCCTTGGACATCCCCATAGCATTGATAGGATATGCGGCTTTATCAGTGCTTAACACCACCACTCTTTTTACAGCATACTTCTCTGCCGCATTCAGCACGTTATCTGTGCCTAAGATATTCGTTTTAACTGCTTCCAAAGGAAAAAATTCGCAGGAAGGTACCTGTTTGAGCGCAGCGGCATGAAAAATATAATCCACACCCTTCACAACCGTTTCTACACTAGTACGATCCCTTACATCGCCCAGATAAAATTTAATCTTTCGATTATTATAGCGCTTACGCATATCATCCTGCTTTTTCTCATCCCGGCTGAATATGCGTATTTCTTTAAAATGATCGGTATTCAAAAAACGATGCATTACAGCATTCCCGAAGGAACCAGTTCCGCCCGTAATGAGGAGGGTTTTCCCTTGAATTTTCATACTATAAGATTTAATTTACTCTGCTACAATTGGGTGCAAATGTATCACTTTATTATAACAAGGGTAAAAAAGCATTCTTCATTTTTCGCACAAAACGGCTTTTAGAACTTTTTGAAATCTAGCCTCAGGTAAATCGAAATCCTCAATCCTTTTTAAACCATTATGAATCAATCTATTTCTCAAATTTTCATCCTCAACAAGTTGCTGAATTTTATCGGCTGCATCAGCTGGGGATGCTGGGTCGAAATATAAGGCTGCATCCCGGCATATATCCCTTGCAAAAGGGAGGTCGGTCGTGACAATAGGTTTTTGAGAATACATTGCCTCAGGATAAACAGCGGTAAAAGTTTCCAATAAAGTAGGAGCAAATATAATGTCAGATTGCTGGTAAAGATGGGGACAATATTTAGGGTTAACAGGCCCCAAGTTCATAACATTATCCAATCCCGCAAAAATCCGCTGATAATCGTCGTTTCTAATCGTTAGTATTAACTCCACATCAATAGCTCTCTGTTTCAGTATTTCCAAAACAGGAGGGATTAATTCAAATCCTTTATGAGGATAGTAACTGGAAACATACAATAATCTTGTTGCCTTACTTTCCGGCAAACTACTAAAGATTTCTTTAGATTTGTTTCTGAAAAAATTGCTACAATTATTACTTGCCACAACAATTCTCTGCAGGGGGATACCGAGAAACTTCGCGAGTCTTTTTCTACTATCCTCTGTTTCTGTCCATAATAGATCAGCTTCCCTTTTTAAAAGATATTGATGAAATTTCTTTTTTAAGTTAAACTTCCAGCTGCGCCATCCATCCCATATTCTAAAAAAATAAGTATCGTCATACAATAAATAACCATTAGCAAATCCCATAATATGTCGCGATTTCGGCCTCCAATAACAAGGACCAAAGACTGTTATTACTGCATCAGGATTTACTTCCTGCTCTATTCGGGATAAGGTCCTACTAAATCGTATATAATGCACAGGAGACTGTGTCGGATGTAAATTCACCCTATAAAACTTAAGTTGCTTGAAATGAATATAATGTTCAGGTATAATTGTTTGGGATGATGCCTTACCCAATATTACTACAAAATGGACAGAAGGTACTCGCGCTGCTTCATCTACAAATGAAGCAGCAACCTGTAAAGCGCCGCCTTTTTGAAGATTTGCAGTATTAATGATAATGGTTTTTCCGAGATTCATCGATTTTTTTATAAATTTCTATAATATCTCTTGCACGATCCGTAATCTCATGCCCGTCTTTTATTAAGCGAGCATATCCCAACTCGCCTACTTTCCTACACTGCTCTTCATTAGCCAAATAATATCGAACTTTATTCAACAATTCTTCTTTATCTCTAAAATAATCCGCTTCCACTCCTTCCTGAAACATCGAATTCAAGTCATCCGTATATTTCGCTAACATCAGGGTCTTTGTAGCTGGGATCTCAAAACAGCGTCTTGTATAAGTATCGGAATTTAAAGTGGATAAAAATACGAGGGCTATTTTGGCTTTATTGATCGTTTCGTTATACTCCTTTCGTACCGGGCGAATTTTCCCCATCACACTTTCAAAATAGTTGAAGTACTTGCTTTTATGCCAGCCAGTGCCAAATAACTTAAAAGATACACCATTTTCCAACAAATATTTTATGTATTCATCCCGGCCATCATCTTCAAAGTGTCCTATAAAAATAACATCATACTCCTTGGGAGTAGGTATTGGGAAGTTTTGATCCGCAATGTAATAAGATCGCAGTAAAGAAGTATTGCCTACTATATTTAGCGCCTCGTAATCCTTTTTATTTTTGTGACGATAGTAAAAAATATGATGATAATAAGGCAATCCCTCTATATAATATTTCCAATATCTGGAAGTGTATAATTTACCGAAGGGATCATCATTATTATAGCACATTAAAATAGATTTATGTGCCCCTTGCTCAATTACAGAAGGTTTAAAAATCCTTGGTCTATAAAAAAATACAAAATCATATTTACCTTCATCAAGTTTTCTTTCTAGGTCTTTGTTAGCTTTGTGTATTATAGGTCCTATAAGCCAATTTAACTGTAAATTGGTTATCTTTCTAGAAAGAAATGTAGTATAATCTAAATAATTACATACTTTAAACTCCTCTACCTGCAAGCCCAGACGTCTG
Organism: Niabella digestorum; assembly: GCF_036409055.1. Classification (NCBI taxonomy): domain Bacteria; kingdom Pseudomonadati; phylum Bacteroidota; class Chitinophagia; order Chitinophagales; family Chitinophagaceae; genus Niabella; species Niabella digestorum. The sequence continues at coordinate 56,417 of NZ_JAZGLY010000003.1, forward strand.
AAAGCCTTTACCAGAGCTTCTTCATATAGTGAAAATAAATAATCACCTACTACTAAAACTTTAATCTGATTACTCATATGTCTTATCCTATAATGGGATGACAAGATAGCTTGTTTTCTGAAATCCGAAATTAGAGTCCATTTCAATTACTTCCTCAGAATTACGATCAATAAATTTCAATACATCTTTGATGCGGACTAGGATACTCACTTTATAACACTTAAAATAGCACTCGCTACAATACTTGGTGAAATTCTTTGAGACAATTCCCGGCTCCTGTATGAAAAATTTAATAATTCCGAGGAATTTAAAACAGCGATTTTTTTCATGGCTGTTTTAAGCCCCTCTTTCCCCACTGGACATTTATACCCATTATACCCATTAATTAGAAAGTGATCTACTGCACCACAAACATCAGTACAAACTATTGGAAGCCCGGCACATGCGGCTTCATGAATAACTAATGCCCAGGGTTCATAGCGAGAAGGTAGTATAAAACAACCTGAGTTCTCTAACATCTCAACCAATCGATCCTGAGGTTGATAAGATGATAAAGTCACAGAAGGTATCGCTTTTATTAATGTCTCTATTTCCATTCTCATTGGCCCATCCCCCACGAGCAATAACTTCCATTCCGGAATTTCCGAATACAGTTCTTTCCACACCTCTATTAGTTCTTTAAGGCCTTTTTCCTCAGATAATCTGCCTATATATATGAATTGCCTTGGGTATTGCTCTTTTTTCCCATCCAAAGAACAAGTACTAAACAACTCAACATCAGCAGAAAGAGAAGGGTTTAATATATCCTGATTGCTAAACCCTAACTTCTTTGCATAATTATACTGCCTAAGACCCGCAACAAGTATATGAGAAAACCACTTCCTATGTCTGAAATGTGAGAAAATCACATTTAGCCACTGCTTCCCCCCCTTCCATTGCGTATCAATCATAGCAATTACAGGTATCTCAGTCCGCTTTCTAATCTGTTTTGCCACTGCATTGTAAACCGGATCCATCCAGCCTGAGGTACAAACAATGCAAGGTTGTATTTGCTCAACTAAACCCAAAATCTTCTCCTTGCTATCATATTCAGATCTATTCAAAAAATTAACCCCATCAATGTGCGGCGGGATATAGGGAGTCAACTTCTTGTGATCCCAGTGAATAACATAAAGACAATAACCCATTTTCGTCAATGCCCTAAAAACTGGGACATTATATGGATTCAATTCTGCATATAAAAAAAATATACTCCTCATCTTAGGAAAATATTAGCTATTACCATAAGATTGCAGAAAGCAAGCTAATGCTTATTTACTTCCTGACTTCTCGTTTGCTATATTTCTAGCAGGATTACCTACAATTATTGAATTGGGAGGAAAACTTTTATTAACGAAAGAACATGCCCCAATTATTGAGTTTCTGCCTATTACGATATCGCCTACAACTACTGAATTAGGATAAATCGTTACATTATCCTGAATTTCTGGATACTTCCATTCCTCGGGACCTTTATGCGAAGCATGAACACCAATTGTTACATTCTGATAAATAGTACAATAATGGCCGAGCTTAACTTTCTCTCCTATAACTACTCCAACGGGGTGAGGGAAACGGCATTTTTTTCTAATTAACTCTTTAATACCAATTGTAAAATGATTCGAAAAATAAAATGAAAGAGACCTATAGTACACTATAGATAAAATTAAATTACGACACTCATTTAGTAGGTGAATAAAAAAACGAAATAACTTCATTTTTATTTTTTTTCTCTTCAAAAGTGATAAATTTTGCTACTCCTTGACATCCCAAGTGTATCGGGCTATAGCTTTGTTTCTCCCAATAACAGCAATTTCATTTAACTTGTCTTAGTTCTGGATATAGCATTTTATTTTTTCAACCAACTCTTCAATACTACTATATAGAACAATCTCTTTATCTTCTTCATATAATTCTTCTCATTTATCCACTTTTCTGCACTTTAAGGAAAAAGTGCTAAAATATAATAATATTAATATTAACATTATTATATTTTAGCTTCATCAAAATAGATATACCATTTTCTAAAGCTTGTCCATATAATAATTTTCCATAATTAGCGACTCACACAATATATATTTATCATGATAATACTTTAATTTATTACTGTTCACATATTTAAGAAAATTCACATCCTCTGCTAAATTATAAATGCTATCTTAGCCAAGACAACCTCCAAGGATGGATATTTTATTTTAAATGCAGAATCTTCATTCTAAATAAACTCGGCTTTCTGATTAGCAGGAATTTTAATAGTAACTTTATACACCTCTAACATATATCTTCAACAATTCACTTTAATATACAATTAATAAAAACCATCTTCTATTTCATAACACTTAAAATAGAATGTGCAATTAGATGAGGAGCAATTCTTTTAGATAACTGTTTGCTTCTCAATGAAAACTTGAGTAACTCGGAAGAATCTAATACTGCAATCCTCTTCATTGCTTTTTTTAATGCATCCTTACTCACCTCGCATATGTAGCCATTATATCCATTAATTAAAAAAATGATCCACGGTCCCACATACATTCGTACATATTATAGGAAGCCCGGCACATGCGGCTTCATGAATAACTAATGCCCAAGGTTCATAGCGAGAAGGTAGTATAAAACAACCTGAGTTCTCTAACATCTCAACCAATCGATCCTGAGGTTGATAAGATGATAAAGTCACAGAAGGTATCGCTTTTATTAATGTCTCTATTTCCATTCTCATTGGCCCATCCCCCACGAGCAATAACTTCCATTCCGGAATTTCCGAATACAGTTCTTTCCACACCTCTATTAGTTCTTTAAGGCCTTTTTCCTCAGATAATCTGCCTATATATATGAATTGCCTTGGGTATTGCTCTTTTTTCCCATCCAAAGAACAAGTACTAAACAACTCTAGATCGGCCGAAAGGGAAGGACTTATAATTTGGTGATTTTTAAAACCTAACATTTTACCATAGTAGTATTGTCTCTGTCCGGCTACCAGCAAATGTGAAAACTAGCTCTTATGTCTAAAACGAGATAACAATACGTTTAACCACTGCCTCCCCCCCGCCATTGGGTATCAGTCATGGCAATCACAGGAATTTTACTGCTTTTTCTAACCTGCCTTGCCACTGCATTGTAGACCGGATCCATCCATCCGGAAGTGCAGATAACAGAAGGTTTTACCTGCTCAATTAAACTTAGAATTTTTTCCCCATCATATTTAGATCTTTTAAAATATTTTACTCCTTCTAATATAGGAGGTATATATGGGGTAAGTTTTTTATGATCCCAATGAATTATATAAATAGAAAAATCGTTTCTAACCAGTTCTTTTAAAACGGGGATATTATATGGGTTCAACTCAGCATATAAAAATAGAATCTTATGCATATTCTACAAATATACTCGTTAACAATTTATAAAACATTTTGAGACAAAAATAATATGTTATATAAGTAGAGCCCAATTATTTCTATATTTGCTTATTAATGTGATGAAGAGTACCGCAACATCTACATGGGATATTGGGAGTTATCTGCTAAATAAATGTCTTGCCTTTGCAATTCTACCTCTGTGTATAATTGTTGAGTTAAATGTAGTACCTGCTGCATTATTATCTAGTATTTTAATGTTATTGCAATTATTAAGTGTCTACATATTTCGCAAGTTCAAACCTTTTGGAATATTTCTATTATTTGCTATTACCTATACCTTACCGGCATATCTCTATTTTAATAGAGGATTTAATATTACCCTGTATTCTGCTGATTTTGACAATTATCTCTATTATAAAGGCGTCCTTGTCATACTCAGTATTTTTTGGTCAGTATTTATCCTAATGCTTCCGCGACTAAACGATCACATCATTATAAAAGAAAAACTCCCCGTATGGGATAGTGCATTTTTTTTCTATGGCATATTAAGTATTTTCTGTGCTATCGTCATTTTTGGAAAATCAGGAGAAAGTATTCTTTCTGCAGGAAAATATGGAAGTAACGAGATTAGTGGGGCCGGGGGCACCTCATTGTACGAATATGGCGGCTTTCTTTACCCCATAGCTTATATATTCTCAGGTAAGAAAAAAAGCCGTCTTATATTACTAATGATGGGGGCGGCCTTTTATTGTGCCAAGAGCTTACTATTAGGGGTAAGAGGCAACACTCTTTTTATGTTACTGATGTTTTTCCTCCTACATTTGGACAATCGGAAAACCCCCTTATTAAAGTGGATTTTAATGGGAACTCCTGCTTTAATTTTTTTTATAGGATTTGGAATTTTTAGGGGGGGGGCAGACGAAGGGGTTAATCGAATTATTAGCAAACTAGTATTATCCAGTGAAGATAATAGGATTTTCCATTTGGTGTTAGGCAATCAAACTGATATCTATTATGCCTCTACACGATTATATGCTTTCTGCGAAACAGGAATTTTAAGTATACAGGATCGTCTCAGTAGTTTTTTATATAACATTTTAGCTATCGTTGTACCATATAGCAAATTACCCGAAATAGCAAATATAGCAGCTTATAAGCAAGACAGCTATTATTCAGGTGGAGGTTCATTATTGCCTGTATATTTCTATATTTATCTCTCTTATTTTGGAGTAATATTAATAGCAGTTTTCTTAGGATTAATATTTCGCCTATTTATTAAAAAAGAAAATTTAAAATATCCTGCTTTTACAATGTATGTAGTAGCCCTACTATCGGCCTATCCCACATGGTATGGCTATAGTGCAAACAATGTATATAAATACTGTGTATATGCAGTGATAATGTTCGTAATTATACAAAGTATATATAGATTTTACAAAGATATACAAGCAAAGATTAGTTTACAATAAGCCCTCGGGTTTACCAATTTATCTATTCATAATCTACTCTTCTTAACCCAAAAGCTAACATACATAATATTGAAAATTGCGTTAGAACACTTGCCCATGCAGCCCCCTCTATTCCAAACCTTTTAATTAAACTTAAATTAAGAATAAGGTTGACAAAAACACCCATAACAGTTGCTAATAATACATATCGCTCTCTTTTCAAAGCAAGAAAGGTATAACTAAACGTCATCCCTATAATATTTATTGACATAGCAAAACTCAAAATAATAGCACAATTAATCGCAGAGCTCGCTTCTTCACCGTACAAAAAAGGCAACAATATAGGTAGAATGGCATAAGAAAACATTAGCAATAAAACAGCAATTAGTAAATTCAATTTCAACTGATCATAAAAACTTCTTTTTAAAAGTTGAAAATTATTATTTGCTATAATTTTTCCTATTCGAGATAAGTACATAAAAGAAAAAACGCCTACTAATGGCATTGCCAATGCTGAAAATGTAAGAGCAATTCTATAGCTTCCAGAAGCATGATATCCTGCAATTTTCGAAATCATAAACTGGTCAACATTTCCATACAACTGTGTGGCTAAAGTGGTAGCTGATAACAACAAGGACCGTTTCATCAAATCGATAGTCTTGTTTAGAGAAAAATTAAGTCTTGTTATTATCTTTTTATTTTTTATATAAAACAACAATATGATAATCCATGAAACCACATAAATCACTACCAACTCATATATATTATTAGGTCTATAACAAATTATCCCCAAGGCAATACAAATAAGAGGTATAGATTTTGAGATAACAAGGAACCTATCTTTAAGCAAAAAGCGAAGGTATATACCATATAAATCTCCTAGCCCTGTTAAGAATAATAGGGTTAAAAATCCAATGATAATCTTTAAATCTATATTAAATATATAAGAAAATACGGGTGCGATTATCACACCAAAAAAAAGAAAATAGCAAATATAAAGTGTTAGAACATTTTTAAGCTGTGATATATTCCCTGAGCGTAGATAATTATTTTGTATTCCAGTTAATATCACTCCAAAAGACATCGTTAATAAGGCCATAGTTTCAGTCATCTGTCCTACTAAAACAATCCCTGAAACTCTTACAAGTATTATATTGATAATCAGGTTAAGTCCTTGAGGTAATAGACGGGATAATGCCTGATACAACAAAAACTTATCTCTAAAAACTTTAAACATTATGATTGTTTCAATCCTATATAGCCCTTGTAAGGAACCATATTTGTACATCTTACTTAATGTACTCTAATTAGTAGAAAACTGGAGTAATAAATCGGGGATATCTGTTTTATTATTATGCAGGAATCTACCACCATTAATATTATCCACGGATATCTGAATCTTATCTCTGGACAACGCTTTCAAATTTTGCTCTAAAAGGGATTTATTAACTGAAGTAGCGATGTCAATTACCTTTGCATCGGTCATTCCACGGATTCCATCTATTACAATTTGATTTGGAATCTCAAAAACTCGAATAACTGCAGGAGCATAATTAGGTGCTTTCCCCCCATAGATACCATAACACTCTGAATCTCTTATAATTACTGTATTAGGAACTATCGGATATTTAGTATCTGCGGCGGCAAAATTGTTGATAAGTGTCATGGAACCGGGTTCCCCCCCTTGCCTAATTCCACTTACATATACACTTTTATAGTTATTTATCCATGCGGGTTCAACTGTTCCGCTCTGAGGAGGCTTAGGCACCATCAAATTATTTAAAAAATGTAATGTTCCCCTATTAACAATAGGAGCAGGCTGATTACCTTTTAAAGTGCCTGGCTCTACCCAGTTTTCACTCATTATAACCTTATCACCTGAATGTATATATAAAACTGATTCATTGTCTACAAATCTATTTTCCCGAATTATTGTTATAGTAGATTGTGCTGACAAATCTATAGATGATAGATTTTTAATAAAATCACAGTTACTTATTAGTACCTTACCTATATTTACATTATCATTATTAATTACTATTGCAGTTTTAAATCCTATAAATTGTAAACCTTCAATTTGTACCTGCCAACCAAATGCTTCAATTCCATTAATTCTATTTACCTTCCCTTTTTGAGGGGTAAGAACTGCTTTTTCTCCAAAAAACTGAACATACCGACCCACCTTTAATGGTTCGGAAATTATATAAATACCTGCAGGGAAAAACAGGTTTCTCACCGCTCCAAAATAAATGGATTTTGCCCCCGAACCCGGAATCTGGTTCATACTAAATCCACTTTTTTGTACATAATCAATAGCGTTTTGTATTGCTCTAGTATCATCCGTTTTCCCATCTCCCTTAGCTCCAAAGTCTTTTACAGACACAAAAGCGGAGCTTTTATCCTGACCATATGTTTTAAAACAAATTAATGCACCTAATATGAAGGTTAATAAGCGCATAAGGACTATCTATTTTATTTTTTATAATAATTTTTATACCAAGTAGCAAACTGCTCAATTCCCTTTTCCAAAACGGTTGCCGGCTTAAATCCTGTCAATTTTTGCAAAGGAGCCACATCTGCGTAAGTAACCTCTACATCTCCTGGCTGCATTGGCAAAAATTCCTTAATAGCCTTCTTACCCAACTTCTCCTCTAACACTTCAATCATTGTCAGCAATTCTACGGGACTGTTATTCCCTATATTTAATAACCTATAATAAGGATTCGAAGGGTTGTTTAGCGTCTCGTCTCCATCGAAGGGTGGCTGTGCTACCAATTTCTCGATAGCAGTAACAATATCGTCGATATAAGTAAAATCTCTTTTTAATTGCCCATTGTTGAATACCTTAATTGGTCTTCCCTCAAAAATAGCATCGGCAAATAAAAACATAGCCATATCGGGGCGATACCAAGGTCCATATACCGTAAAAAATCTGAGACCTGTACACGGGATAGCAAAAAGATGACTATAGGTATAGGCCATCACCTCATTACTTTTTTTTGAAGCTGCATAAAGAGATATAGGATGATCCGTATAATCCGTTGTTTTGAATGGAATCTTCTCGTTCAAGCCATATACGCTGGAACTACTAGCATATAATAGATGTTTTACGGGATATTTTCTGCAAACTTCTAAAATATTATAAAATCCTACTACATTAGACTGAACATAAGTATCCGGATTGATTAAGCTGTACCGCACCCCTGCTTGAGCCGCCAGATTAATTACATAATCAAACTTATAAGTTTGAAATAAGTCAATAAGTGAACTTCTGTCTAAAATATCGGTTTTAGAAAAAAAGAAATTAGAATACAGATCACTTTTTAGCATTATTTTACTATCAGGATCCCCTATTCCTAATTCTTTAAGACGTCCTTTCTTTAAATTGACATCATAGTAATCATTGAGATTATCAATCCCATATAAAGTATGCTCTGTTTGCACAATTTTTTTAACTAGATGCATTCCTATAAAACCGGCGGCTCCGGTTATTAATATATTACCCATATTGTTACTATATATAATATCAGAAGGGATACAATTAGTAAAAAAACAATATTTACTTCATGTAATTAATTACCTTAGTGCGCTTGTGATTATTCTACGAACCATCAAATAAATCACACTTAATAAACCTGCTAAAAATCCTCCTAGTATTAACATCAATAACTTACTCACACCCTTCTTTTGTAATGGCAATACAGGTGCATCTACAATCTGAATTAGAGGCGTTTCTTTTTGCAAAGTAATTTTACCCAATTCTAAGTTCTGTAGTAACGTACTCAACACTTGCTTATTCACTTCCGCACTAATAGTTGCATTTTGTATAGGGGCTACTCTCTGTGTCATCCTAGTAAGATTTTGATTAGGAGTAGCATCCGCTACCGCAACAGCACGGTGCACCGCACCGGTTAATATATTTCGAACCGAATCTACCTTAGCTTGGAGAATCTGCACATTCTCTAAGCTTTTCTTTGTCTTCGTCTCGAGATAAAAACGATTTACATTTTCTACAAGTTTCTCATTAAAGTTTTTAGCGAACAGCTCATCATTACTAGTTACGGTAATCTTAATAATATTTAACTTCTTGTCAATTTTCCCAACTTCTAAATAGTTTTTATTGATTTCTTTTACAATGGAAGAAATTATGCTATCATGTAAAAGTTGTTGACGAGTGTTTGAGTATTTATTGTAAGAGGCAAAGCGAATACCTTTTAATTCAGGCTTCTCTTTCCATTTTTTTCTAAGCCCATGCTTATCGATATAACGGTCTATCAACAATTGCTTTTTACCATCAAAATTACCCTCTGTCAATAATGTTCGACTAATCATAGTCCGAGAACGATATAACTCTAAGATATTCTCACCCTCAAATAATCCTCCTCCACCACAGCCCAGATCTATTCCAAAAGCGGAAGCAATCCCAGAATAAGAAGCTAGCGCCCCCTTATTCCCTCCTGTCTCTAATACAAAACTAGTCGAAGCAATATATACCGGTTTTTTGAGCAATGCATAAGTAAAGCCCAACCCACCACCAAGCAATCCAAAAAGTATAATAATGTATTTCTTGGATAAAAAGTAGTGTATCCAATCTCTAATATTTAGGATTAAATCTTTTAGTGAGTTGCTCTCGTTTACTGTATACGAAGTATTAATATTCGTATTCTCCTGCATGCTGCGTCTGTTTTATTTAAGAATAGTAATAAGCAGTGCTGCCAAGGATGCCACGGCGGTTCCTAATCCAACCCATCCCTGTGCTGTAAGTCCCTCTTTCTTTGCTTTTTGTGTAACAGAGATCTCCGCACCTGGTGTTACTGAAGGATAGTTATTAAAAAACAGAACCTTAGTTGTTCCCGAAACGGCTCCATTAGCATGAGTAACAAATGATCCACGTTTGAAAGCACTTTTAGTAAACCCTCCTGCACTATTTATATAATATTTAAAAGGTTTACCGGGCTTGTACACTACAGAGATAGGGCGTAGTACCTCACCGGTAACTTTTACTGTTTGCAATAATGTAGGCACTCTAATTATATCTCCATCCTCTACTATCAGATCCAATTTGGAATAAGGATTTTCCAGAATCTTATCCAATTCAATACCTACTAGATCAGAAGCTACATTTGATAAATAAATATTTGCCTTGGCGTCGGCACCATTCACACTATCCTGACCCAATCGCTGCATATTCATCGCTCTTATTCTTTCTTCTTGAGAATCCACATGGGAAGAAGGCCGTTTTAAGGACGCTCCTTTAGCATAGGCAAAAGCGGTAAGCCCCCCGGCTCTTTGAATGATATCAGAAATACGTTCGTTTTTAGACTGTACGGTATAATACCCCGGCCGTAACACTTCTCCCACTACTTGAACTGTCTTCAAAGATGAAAACCCCTCTACTGGTCTTACGGTTACAACATCGTAAGGTTGCAGTACAAAGCCGCTGTCCGAAAGGCTAAGATCGCTATTAACAGTTGTGTGAAAAACCTGAGCTATTTTTACCTCTTTCTGACTCAAATCCGCACTTTTTACTCTCCTTGCTACCTCTATATTCAATGGGTTGCCGGCTTGAGTAAAACCTCCCGCCATTTGAATTAGGTCCTCAACAGTCATGTTTTCAGCGAAATCAAAAGTTCCTCCCCTTCTCACCTCTCCGTTAATGCTCACCGTATAACCATCTCTCAAATCAAAAATTGAAGAAATATTGACGATATCACGCCTTTGTAATGCTATGTCAGAATCACCCCCCAACATCACTTTGTCTACCTCAAAAGGTACAATGCTGGTTGTATTATCCGCATTCTCGCGTATAATATATCCCCGCTTTCCAAACACATCGGGTGTTAAACCGCTGGCCTGAGCAACCAATTGCGAAACCGTTAAGCCAGGCTTCAATTCATACATGCCCGGTCTCATTACGGCCCCTACGATATCTACTTTATTTTCGAAACGATCAAAAATTGGATCTACATATACCTTGTCTCCGTTTTTAGGATAGAAGTTGGGATAATCCAACAACTCTTTAACAACAATTTTTTTCGCCTCATCGGTATTTTGTATAATTTTTACACGAGCCTTATAGGCAAAATCCGAAAAGCCACCAGCGTAACGCAATACGTCAGCTAACGATTCTTCAGGTTTTATTTCATAAATGGCCGAACGCTTCACCTCTCCTAGCACATCCACTCTTATCTGATACACAGGTACATGAATTATGTCTTGGTCCTCAAGCCTTACATTATCTGCAGGCATCCCGTTTACCAAAAAATCATACAAATCCACTACAGCAATAATACGACTGCCTCTTATCACCTGAATATTCCGAAATGTACCTCTGCTATTGGGTCCTCCGGCAGCATATAAAGCATTAAATACGCTAGCCAAAGATGGTAAGGTATAAGTTCCGGGCCTTGAAACTTCTCCCGTCATTATTACTTTAATACTTCTTATGTTACCCAAATTAACAGTAACATTCGTTCTTCCAGCTCTAATTGCAGGATAAGTACTAGCCAAAGTTGACCTAATTTTACTGGTAGCGTCTTCTATGGTCAACCCTGCAACATATATTTTTCCCACATATTCTATCGAAATAAACCCTTCGGGAGAAACACGAGGTTTATAGCTAGCTTCATTATCTCCTGTTATATCTATTAAAAGCTCATCATCAGGGCCAATTATATAATTTTTGGGGGTAGCCATTCTCAGATTTGTCTCAAAGGGTGAAGCCCCCGAACTAAATAAATTGGCACCAAATATTCTAGATTTGGGAACGAGACGCCCTCTGGCTAATCTTGATTTGTCACTATCATCTTCATCATCTTCAAACACCTCCCTTTCCACATCATTGTCTTCTTCACTATTTTGTTGCAATTTTTTTACCCTATCACGCAGTTTTTGAATTTCCATTGCATCCATTCCTCTCGCTCTAGCAGCGGCCTCCAACTGGCTTTCAGTCATTCCCGACTCACCCATTCTCTGAATCATTTGCCGGATTTGCGCATCAGACAAATTATCTACTTTAATAGCGCCTAAATCATCAGGCATTTTTGCGGGATCTTGTTTTCCCGTAGCTGGAAGGGTGTCCGGCTCCACCTGGGCAGTAATAGTTGTGGTTATAAAGAAAAAAGAAATTATAAAAAGGAAGCTATTTCGCAACATTTTATTAATCATAATAATAAAGGATTATGCAAATTGATCGCAAATTTAATACCTTAATATAGAACTGACGCAATTTATTTATAAAAGTAATAACAAGCTCCTACACAGTTACTGTTTAATTCCAAGGTACACTCGTTTAGAGTAAGTATCTAGGTAACAGATCATGGAGCTTATATTGTTTTTGGGTTGTTTCATTAATAAAAAATCTATCAGCATCCAACTGACAGATTTAGAACGCTATACGCAAGCAAATATTGCGCCACTACTTCCTGATATTTTTCGCTAGGGTACGCTCCTCGTGAATCATATCGTTAACAACCAAACTGGCCTGGTATAGATAAATATCTTCACTAAGCCCCTTAATCCAGTCTTTAAGTCTCTCCTGCTTGTTTTTATCATTTTCGTACTTGTTCAATTCCATAGGCAGCAGTGAAACGTCCAAAGGCGTTTTTAATTTTTGTGCTGCAGTGATTTCATCTGCCTTCTCCTTAATCATTTTTTTGTCCGCTTTATACTGATTAATATTGAGCGGGTAGCTGCGATTGTTTTGCTCAGCCAGCCATAGACTATTTCTCTTGATTATCTGAAATGCACTGTCGGACTGTACTCGTTGATTACTTAAGCGCTTTAACGTATTAATATCTATCTGCGAGTTCCAGGGGGTATAGTTCGATTGGGGAATCTCGTCGTAAGGCAAGGCGTACTCATTATCCTTCTCTCTTATTTTCAAAGGCTCTAGCTGACTGGGTAGTACAATATCCGATTCTACTCCTTTGAGTTGCGTAGAACCACCACTTACCCGATAAAATTTACGCAATGTGAGTTTTACGGCACCTAGGTCGCCGTCGCCATCTCTTTTAAAACCATACTTTCTGTCCAATCCGATATTTTGTTGTACCGTACCTTTCCCATATGTTGAGGTACTGCCAATAACCACACCTCTTTTGTAATCTTGTATAGCCGCCGCAAATATTTCCGATGCAGAAGCACTAAACTCACTTACCATCACCGCGAGAGGACCGGTATATAAAACGGAAGGATCATCATCGGTCAATACCTGAGGGGAAGATATGCGATCTTTTACTTGTACAATGGGACCTTTAGGAATGAACAGTCCTACCATCTGTACCACATCGTACAACGAGCCTCCTCCATTTCTACGAAGATCCATAATGATACCGTCTACCTTTTCATCTTTTAAACGCTGCACTTCCCGGGCAACATCGGTATAACTTCTTCTTCCGTTAGGATCCTGAAAAGGTGTATAGAATTCCGGTAAATAGATCACTCCTATTTTAGTACCTTTTACACTATCGGTAATAATAGCACTACGTGCATAAGTGTCAATATCATTTTCAATCTTAGCACGAACCAACGATACTTCTTTTTCCACTCCATCTGGTTTTCTTACGGTGATCCTAACTACTGTGCCTTCCTTACCCCGTATCAGTTTTACGGCATCCTGCACATCATAACCTATCATATCTACCGGCTCCCCGTCCACACCCTGAGCTACTTTTATAATAATATCTCCGGGATCCAGCTCGCCGGATTTTGCTGCAGGACTGCCTGCATTCAGATTCACGATCTTAATCAGCCCATCGCTATACTGCAGTTGGGCTCCAATACCGTAAAAAGTACCGCTCAATTCTTCATCAAAATAACTCTTATCCGCCGGCGGGAAAAACTCCGTATGCGGATCCATAGTAGTAGTAATATTGTCAACAAACAAGTTGAACTTATCTTCTTCTGTAAACTTCGCCTTGTACCGTTCGAACATTCGATTGATGGTTACGCCAGTTTTTTCACGGGCCTCCTTCTCCAACTCAGCCTCGCTTTTTCCAGACTTGCTTTTATCTTCTTGCAACCCCACAAAGCGTTCTAGTGCGTAAAACTTAATCAACCTACGCCATCTGTCTTTACGCTCGGCCTGGGTAACCGCATATTTGAGACGCTTACCATCAAGATCAATAGACTCGTTTACTGTAAAGTCGAATGGAGCTTCCAGTATTTCCTTTTTCCATGCCGCTGCTTCGGCTACACGTTGGTCAAAAACCTTAGAAATACCTAAAAAACTCTCCACCGGAGCACCGTTTAACTCATCATCTATACGCCTGCCGTATAAATGTTCCAGTGAGTCCACATCTTTTTGCAGAAAAATGTCTTTACGGGGGTCTAAATCTTCCAGATATTTATGAAATACTTTCAGCGAAAAATCGTCGTCAATTTTTTTGGGTTCGTAATGTGCTTGCGACAATAACCTTGCTACAAGTTGTAGGATAAGCTCATATTTACCTATTTCCTTTTCCCGATTACCGGCTATTATCTTATTCTTAAATGCAAAAAACGAAATGGTCAATACTACCAACAGTATCAGGAACGGTAATCTCTTCATATTGAATATGTATTTAATAATTTTACGCACGAACCAAAATTAATATTAATTGATCATCTCCAACCTTATTTATGAAAAGATTTAGAAAAAGGATTTAAGAAAATGTGATACAAACATATAGGCTCTTCTCTCCTACAACTTAACCCTTAGAATGCACCCCCCGAAATAAAAAAATCTCAAAAAAAATCTTAGCGGTTTGTTTTCTTTTTTATTCATTTTTACCTACTTTTGCACTCCCTTAAACGGTGGCTGTAGCTCAGCTGGTTAGAGCATCAGATTGTGGTTCTGAGGGTCGCCGGTTCGAACCCGGTTAGCCACCCAAACTAAAACCCTGAATCTTCCGTTCAGGGTTTTTTTATAACTATTTTTATGAACGCTTCTTTCTATCTGCTACCTGTTCTTTCTGCAATCTTAGGCTGGCTTATTAATAGATCGTTCAGTCGGTATCTACTCTATCGTTATCTCCCTACCAGACAGGAACAAATTATTGACAGTATTGGCAATAAGGCCGCTCAACTAATTTCTACAGAAAAAATAGAATCCTACTTGGCTGACCCTACACTTATCGGGAAAGCAATGCCTATGATAGAAAAGCATATTGATGAGTTTTTAAGTGTGAAACTTCCCCAACAGATACCTATGCTGTCGATGTTTGTAGGCAATAAAACCACCGACAAAATCAAGGAAGTATTCGTAGACCAGCTGCAACAGCTTTTCCCGAAAGTAATGACAGAAATTGTAACACATGCACAGGACAAATTTGACATCAAAACTTTTGTGATCAACGAATTAAGCAGCAACGATGCCATTACTCAAACGAAAAATGCACTCGCAAGTCCACTTCAAAAATTGCAATATATCGGTTTGCTTTCAGGTTTTTTAATAGGTATAGTGAACGTATTGCTATTATTATTGTTAATGTAGCAATTATAACAACATATTAAACATATTTCAGGACAAGGAATCGAGGTTTTTCACGTCTAACCCCACAAAAAAATAGAATGCGTATATTTTTATCTCTTGCATTGGCTTTGTTAGTATCGTTTGGAACTATTGCACAAACGCCCGGAGGACAAATGCCTACAGGAAGTATTTATGGAAAAGTAATTGATTCTGCTACCGGCAAACCCATTGATGCCGCCACTATTCAAGTATTTCAAACTCGGAGGGACACTGCAACCCAAACGCCCCAAGATGTTTTGATTACTGGTGGTTTAGCCGATTCTAAGGGAGACTTTAGAGTTGAGGGTATTCCTGCAATGGGACAATACAAACTAGTGATATCCGGTATCGGCTATAAAGCCTACTCAAAACCCTTCTTCTTTATTGATAGAAAGGCAATGGCCAATGGCGCAAGAGATATGAGCGCATTGTTGAACAACTTGGATAAAGATTTGGGAAATATTAAATTATCGATTGATGCAGAAGTACTTCAAGGTGTTGTGGTTACCGGAAGCAAACCCTCTGTACAACTGGGCATCGACAGAAAAATATACAATGTTGAAAATAACCTTACCTCTGCTGGAGGTAATGCTACCGATGTATTAAAAAATGTACCGTCGGTAAATGTGGATATTGATGGAAATGTAACCATTCGTAATGCTTCCCCACAAATATTCATTGATGGACGTCCGACTACTCTAACACTCGATCTTATTCCGGCCGATCAGATAGCCAGCGTAGAAGTTATCACCAACCCTTCTGCAAAATACGATGCATCAGGCGGTACAGCAGGTATTCTGAATATCGTATTAAAGAAATCAAAAACCGTTGGTTATAATGGTTCCGTGAGGGCAGGTATTGATGAACGTGGGAAATATAATTTGGGAGGAAACGTCAATGTACGTCAAGGCAAATTCAACGTATTTGCCAATGTGGGTTACAACCAACGTAAAAGTATTTCCGACGGAAATACCGACCGTTCTACCTTTTTGAATGATACAACCATCAATTTGTATCAAACCGATAGAAGCGTTGGTAACGGTCGCTTTATATTCGGAAGAGCCGGCTTTGATTACTTCTTGGACAATCGTAACACACTTACTGTTGCGGGTATGGCCGCCAATGGGAAGTTTAACAATGGTACAAACAGTAATATACTCATTGATACCCTTGTCGCTGGCAATACCTTGCAATCCAAAATTGCCAGAACATCCGATGGCAACTTCCGCTTCAATATGCGTGGTGCTACTGTAGGCTTTTTGCACAACTTCCCCCAGAACGGTCATCAGCTAACAATCGATGGGCAGTATAATAAAAGTAACAATGAGAGCCGCAATCGCATAACCAACAATAACTATGCATCCCTAAGCGGACCGGTGACCAGCACCAGTGTGCAACAACAAAACGGGAAAGGGAACAACGAGCGTATCAATATACAATCAGATTATACCAATCCTATATCAGATATCTCTAAAATCGAGGCTGGCGTGCGATTTAATCAAACCCGCACCTTCAGTGAAAATATTTACAACCTGGTAGGTCCTGGCGACGTATTAATTCCGCAGCCTTTACTCTCTTCAAAATTTGATTACCGAGATCGTATCTACGCTGCTTACGGAACTTTTTCCAGTAAAATCGGAGAGCGTTTCGGTTACCAAATTGGATTGCGTATTGAAAGCTCCGATTACAAGGGAACTGTGTATAACAGCGTACGCGGCAGTGGTGGTAGTATTGTGGATACAGTTTCGCATTTCAGCATCTCCTACCCCATTAGCTTATTCCCAAGCATCTTTCTGTCGCAAGAATTGGGCAACGGGCAGCAATTACAGTTGAACTACAGTCGCCGAATCAACCGGCCGGGCTTCTTCCAACTATTCCCCTTTGTCGACTATTCAGACTCACTGAATCTTAGCAAAGGAAATCCGAACCTGAAACCCGAGTTTACCAACTCGCTGGAATTGTCTTACGCCAAAACCTTCGACAGAGCAAATAACCTGATTTTATCAGTTTATTATAAAACCACAAATGATCTGATTACCCGATACCAGGCCCGCGAGATCAATCCAGTAACCGATCAGATGGTACTGGTAAATACTTACATTAATGCCAATTCGAGCTTTGTGGGAGGCTTTGAAGCCGTAGCTAAAAACGCTATTACCAAGTGGTGGGATCTTACTACCAACCTGAACATCTATACCTCCAAAATAAAAATAGACGACCCTTCTATTCCTACAGCTGATCAGATTTATAGCTGGTTCGGAAAAATCAATAATACCATTAAACTACCCGCAAACTTTACACTACAAGTTTCTGCCGATTACAACTCGAAAACCGTGCTGGCTCCCGGAGGTAGTGGTGCTTCATCGGGTGGCGGTGGCGGTCGCGGTGGATTTGGAGGTAATGTAAGCGGTAACGCACAGGGATATAGTATGCCTACTTATGGTGTGGATATTGCGCTGAAATATGAATTCCTGAAAAACAAGGCTGCATCCATTACTCTAAGCGGGAATGACATCTTTAAAACCCGTGTAAACGACGTATACACTTCAGCTTCTTTCTTCAATCAGCATCAGGTACGCAGACGTGATCAGCAATTTTTCAGTATTAATTTCGCATACAGATTTGGTAAATTTGACGCATCATTGTTGAAACGTAAAAACCTGAAAGCCGAGCAAGAAAGTATGCAGGGAGGTATGCAGGGAATGCCTAACTAGCGGCGACGGGAAAATGGGCGTGCGACATATTGATTTTCTGAAAACTGCTTTAATTTCAGGGTTGATGAATAACCCTGAAATTGATATTTATTAGCCAATAAAGTTTCACAAAGCGAACAATTATGCTACTATGATGTTTAAACATTATTAAACGAAAGAAACGGTTGAAAAGCCGGGCATTTTGTTCATGAAGTGAAAAAGAGT
Source organism: Niabella digestorum (assembly GCF_036409055.1). Lineage (NCBI taxonomy): Bacteria > Pseudomonadati > Bacteroidota > Chitinophagia > Chitinophagales > Chitinophagaceae > Niabella > Niabella digestorum. The sequence continues at coordinate 74,673 of NZ_JAZGLY010000003.1, forward strand.
GTTGAATAAGCATTTACATATCGTATGTCTTGACGTCCCCTGCCCATCAGATTATGGATGTGCCATTGATATGATGAGCAGGATTAGGGCATTTAGAAAAAAGGGCATCAAAATACATCTGCATTATTTTGAGGACAGCAATAAGTGTCGCACTCGAGAGCTAAACGAACTGTGCGAGACATTTGAGGTGTACGAACGAAAAGCTCCTTCTGAATGCCTTTCCATCAACACACCTTTTTGTGTAAGCTCTCGTTGTAACGAGACGCTGATTAATAATATTAATAAAGACAACTACCCCGTGTTGCTGGAAGGCTTGCATACTACCGGCATCATCAACGCTATCAGTAAAAACAATAGAAAAATATGCATTCGTATGCATAACGTGGGCCCCATTTATTATAAAGAGTTGGCCCGTCAGACATCCAATCCTGCCAAAAAAACATATTTCCTCGCCGAAAGCTTACTATCGCAAAAGTACTTACCTACCCTACCACGGCATCACATGATTGCCTGTGTAAGTGAGGGAGACAAAAAATATTTTGAATCACTAGAATTTCAGAATGTGCATTATGTACCGGCGTTCCCGGCCTGGCAAACAGTAGATAGTAAAACCGGCGTGGGGAATCTTTGCTTATTTCATGGCAATCTATCCGTGCCAGAAAATGAAAAAGCAGCATTATGGCTGTTGTGTAATGTATTTAATAAAATAAGAATCCCCTTTGTGATAGCGGGGAAAAATCCTTCTAAAAGCATTCAGAAGGCTGCCGATCTATGTCAGCATACTTGCTTGGTAAGTAATCCTTGCGATAAGGAAATGGATGACCTGATTGAAAAAGCCCATATCAACATCCTACCCTGTTTTAGTAAAAATATCACTGGAGCCTCACTAAAATTATTGCACGCATTGTATAAAGGGCGTCATTGTGTTACCACTCCGGCCATGGTAGAAGGTACTGGACTTGAAGCAGCCTGCCATATTGGTACCAGTGCCAATGCTATTGCTGCGATTATTTCACAGCTATATTACCGGCCTTTTGAAGAAGAAGAAATCGAGTTGCGTGAAAAACTGTTGTACGATACGTACAATAATGATGTCAACGTAGAAAAGTTTATAAGTTATCTATGGTAGCATTGTCAATTACCTTTCCCCCCTCAGTTTTGATAAGACGGGCTGGATATTTTTGCACCACCGTGTAATCATGTGTAGCCATTACTATGGCAGCATTTGTTTTCTGAGCGATGGATAGCAATAATGTCATGATTTCATCCGTAGTGATGGGATCTAGGTTTCCGGTAGGCTCATCTGCCAGAATAAGTTTAGGACTGTTCAATAAAGCTCTTGCAATATCTACACGCTGTTGCTCGCCACCACTCATTTCAAAAGGCATCTTAAGCGCTTTATGTTTTAAACCTACCTGCTCCAGAACTTCATTAATTTTTTCATCCATGGCCTTTTTATCCTTCCACCCTGTGGCCTTCAACACAAAGCGTAGATTTTCGGCAACATTTCTGTCGGTAAGTAATCTGAAATCTTGGAAAACAATGCCCAGCTTACGGCGCAGATAAGGAACTTCGCGCCAATGCATATTGCGCAGCTGATGCCCTACTACTACGGCGTCGCCTTCGGTAAGGGGCAAATCAGCATATAATGTTTTTAAAAGACTGGATTTACCACTACCCGTTCTTCCTACCAGATACACAAACTCTCCTTTATTCACTGTAAGGTTTACGTCCTTCAGCACTTGATTCTCTCCCTGATATATGTTTGCGTTTTTAATTTCTATAATCGGCATGGTAGTAGTGTTGTAAAGCTGCAAAATAAGTGAAAAAAACAGCAATCCCAGTTATTTGGTATACATCTCGCCCTCATACAACTAAAACACAACGTTCTGTTGGTACAAGAGGCAACTATGGGTTTGTTGAAATCCTGAGTAACCTAAGAATTAATAGGGATATTTTTTAGCGACTCATATACCACTTTGGATAGGAACGGGCTGGCATCGCCTCCGTTTTTAATAATATCTCTCACGATAGTGGATGCTACCGATGTATATTTGGGCTCTCCGGTAAGGAATATCGTTTCGATCTCTTTGTCTAGCGCGCGGTTGGCATCAGCAATCGTTTTTTCATATTCAAAATCGCTCACATACCGGATGCCCCGTAGTATAAACTTGGCACCTATTTTTTTGCAAAAGTTCACTGTCAAGCCTTCATACACGGCCCCTTCAACTTTGTCTGAGTTTCCATAAATATCCTTAATCCACTGCAAACGTTGTGAGGTTGAAAACATCGGCTTTTTGGATGCATTGTAACCTATTCCGATAACAATTTTATCAAACAGCGGCAGCGCACGATTGATGATATCTTCGTGTCCTAGCGTAATCGGATCAAACGTTCCGGGGAATAGGCATATTCTTTCAGCCATGTATATTACTTTTGAGTGTACAGATGAGGTTTAACAGGTACTAATTATTTCTATTCGAGAGCAAATATAACACAGCCATTCTTACCGCCACACCGTTTTCAACTTGTTGCAGTATAATAGAATGGCCACTGTCCGCCACGTCACTATCCAGCTCCACCCCTCTGTTAATCGGACCAGGGTGCATAATCACCACTTCTTTTTTCAGCCGGTCCAACAATTTTCTGCTAATTCCGTAGCTGAGGTTATACTCGCGTAGTGAAGAAAAGAGCACCTGGTTCTGGCGTTCCAACTGAATGCGCAGTACATTAGCCACATCGCACCAGTTAAGAGCTTCTTCCACATTATAGCTCACGTTTACATTGAACACTTCACGAATATACTTAGGGATAAGTGTGGGTGGGCCACATACAGTAACTTCTGCACCCATTTTTTTGAGCAAATAAATATTGCTCATGGCTACCCGGCTGTGCATGATATCGCCGATAATAGCCACCTTTACGCCTGCTAATTTCCCCAGCTTTTCTCTGATGGAGAAAGCATCCAATAACCCTTGAGTAGGATGCTCATTGACACCATCGCCTGCATTAATAATTGCTGCGGGCACATGTTGAGCCAAAAAATGCGGCGCTCCGCTGGCACTATGGCGCATTACTACCATATCCACTTTCATGGATAAGATATTGTTCACTGTATCCAGTAAAGTTTCCCCTTTGGCTACCGATGAGCCGGATGCTGTAAAGTTGATGGTATCGGCGGAGAGTCGTTTTTCAGCCAGTTCAAAGGAAATACGTGTACGCGTAGAATTCTCGTAAAACAGATTTACGATGGTCACATCGCGTAAGGACGGAACCTTCTTTACCGGACGCTGCAAAACCTCCTTAAATTGTGTAGCCGTATCTAAAAATAGGGAAATATCCTCTTTCGTAAGGTCTTTAATACCTAGCAGATGTTGCGTGGAAAGCTTCATTAAAAATCAAAGATAGGATATGTATTTTACATAAAAAAGCGTCGGTAATAAATACCGACGCCTCTATTATATCTTACAATTATTGTTTGTTTTGAGACTTGGAAATATCTTCTGTTAGGAAGATATCCTCATTATCCCGTTTCATAAGATATTTTTCGCGGGCCAGCTTCTCAATCACAACCGGATCGTTTTCCAGATCGGTTTTGATTTTCTTAAGCTCCGCTAATTCCTGAGTGTAATACTCCTTGCTTTGGATGAGACCGTTTAGCTCCCTTTTTCTTTCTATGGTTGTAAATATATCGTTCTTGTCCAGAAAAAGCATGATGGCAAGAAAGCCTACCGTAGCAAGAAAGAACTTATTGGTAAGAAAGCGGGATACTTTACCCAATGCCTTCTTTTTTGCAGGAGCCTGTTGCTGTATTTCAGGCTCTTTTTCGGCGATAAAATCTACAAATTCTTGCATAGAAATTCTTTTTCAGGGACAGTCTCTGCGACTTTATTTACCAAATTTAATCTTTCCTTTTGGATAGATAGCGCTATCGCCCAGCTGTTCTTCAATTCTGAGCAGCTGGTTGTATTTGGCAATACGGTCGGTGCGGCTTGCAGAACCGGTTTTAATCTGTCCGCAGTTCAACGCTACAGCCAGGTCTGCAATAGTTGTATCTTCAGTTTCACCGCTTCTGTGGCTCATAATCGTGTTATAGCCATTATGCTGCGCAAGTGTTACTGCATTAATAGTTTCGGTAATGGTACCAATTTGGTTTACCTTCACCAGCAGGGCATTGGCAATGTCTTTATCGATACCTTTCTGTAAACGCTCTACATTGGTTACAAATAGGTCATCTCCTACTAGCTGGCACTTGCTTCCAATTGCCTCAGTAAGCATTTTCCATCCCTTCCAGTCATCTTCGGCCATACCGTCTTCAATACTTACAATTGGATAATTCTTCACCCAGTTTTCCCAGTATTTTACCAGCTCTTCACTGCTCATCTCCTTACCGGAGCTTTTGTGAAATACATATTTTTTCTTTTTATTATTCCACAATTCGCTGTTGGCAGCATCCATAGCAATGGCAATTTGGGTGCCGGGTTTGTAACCTGCAGCTACTATGGCTTCCAGTACAGTTTCGATAGCTTCTTCATTGCTCTGAATATTGGGAGCGAACCCGCCTTCGTCACCTACGTTAGTGCTGTAACCTCTTTTTTTCAGCACTGACTTCAAAGCATGGAAAATTTCTACACCCCAGCGCAAGCCTTCGCTAAAAGTAGGCGCGCCAATAGGCATAATCATAAATTCCTGAAAATCGATTTTATTATCAGCATGTGCCCCTCCATTGAGGATGTTCATCATGGGAACGGGCAGTGTTTTTGCGTTAGTACCGCCGATATAACGGTATAAAGGCAATCCTGCTTCTTCAGCTGCGGCTTTGGCCACGGCCATACTCACCGCTAAAAGTGCGTTAGCACCTAATTTGCCCTTATTAGAAGTGCCGTCCAAGTCAATCATCAGTTTATCGATACCTGTTTGGTCGGCTACATCATAGCCCAACAATGCCGGGGCAATGACATTATTTACATTTTTAACAGCCTTCAAGGTTCCTTTACCAAGGTACTTTTTCTTATCGCCGTCGCGTAATTCTACTGCTTCATGCACGCCGGTACTGGCTCCACTGGGAACCGCCGCTCTTCCTACGGCACCTTCATCAGTTATAACATCCACTTCAACGGTAGGATTACCACGGCTATCTAATATCTGTCTTGCAAAAACTTCTGAAATGTAACTCATGAAATTCTGTTTAAAATGTATTAATTCAAATTTGAGGCGCAATTTAAATAATCATTAGCGTATCTAATACACTATTCGCCAAAAAAAGAAAATAACAGATGTGGAAAAACCCACTACGAATATATCCTCATTCTATTTTATAAACTCTTCATACAGAATATTTATCGCTTTTTTGAGCAAGGTTGTGGTATCGCCATCCGATGTAAACACACATCCGTTAGTAATTACCACAAAGCCAAACTGCTTCTTAGGATCGAAAAACATTGTGCTGTACAACCCATAAGCAGAACCGGTATGTCCCGTCAACTCCAAACCCGGGATCAAATTTTTATTTTTGGTCAATGCCAGCCCATATCCATTATCAGGGGCCACCGGCGTTTGCATCAGCCTTGCATACTTCTTAGGAATAATACGCACCTTACCTGATTTGCCGTAATTCATATGCATAATCATGTAACGGGCCAAATCGCCGGCCGAAATCTTCATTCCGCCTGTTGGCGAAAATATGGGAGTACTATATCCCATCTTATAATTACGGATTTCCTCCCGCCTAGGTGCATAAGCGCCTTCTGATGGAGTAAATGTTTGCTTGCCTCTATCGTATTCGTATAAAGTAACAAACAAATCACTATTTAAACTATCCACACAATACCCCCCATACAGCTTTAATGGCTCCAAGATATGACGCCTGATATACTCATCGAACCGCTCGCCCGAAACACGCTCAATAATAGTACCGACTATGTTAAAATTGAGATTACAGTATTGATATTTTGTCCCCGGCTTATAGTCATTATAGCATTTTTCCCAATTGGCAGATACTGCCGGATTTATAGAATCCAACGTAAAATACCCCCTACTGTCGTTGAGGCTGGAACGATGCGACAATAGCATTCTAAGCGTAATAGGCACATCAGGATATTTAGGATTACGCACCTTAAAACCTATAAGATCGCTCACATCATCATCCAAAGAAAGCTTTTTCTTTGCCAGCAATTGCATAATAGCTGTAGCTGAAAAAGATTTAGAAATAGAAGCTATTCGAAATATATCCTTTGGAGAAAGAAGCGTTTGACTTTCCAGATGCTTATATCCGAACGATTTTTCATAAATGATTTTACCGTTTTTTACTACTACAGCTGCCAATCCTACAGCCTTATGCTGCTCCATTAAAGATTGCAGCTTGGGCTCTACTTGCTGTGCCCGACCGGAAGATAAAAAGCATAAAAAAAGTAGAATAGATAATGTATAGGCGAATAATCTGCGGAGCATTTTTTAGCTGTAAATTAACTCGAAATCTTCAAAGAAAAAAGCAAGGCTTGCGGCCTTGCTTTTTATATATTAGATATTCTCATAAAGATAAATGGGATCGATACTATCAAAATCAGGCTTGATAGAAATGATTTCCTTTAGCAATCCATCTCCAAGACCATATACCCACCCATGAATGTATGGGGCTTTTCGTTCTTTCCATGCCTTTTGAATGATAGATGTTTTACAAAGCTTTTCTGCTTGCTCTTTAACATTCAACTCTACCAACCTGTCGGCACGGGCATTAATATCCGCAATGGCATCCAACTCCGTCCGATTATTGCGATATACATCTTTAATCACACGCAGCCACATATTCAGGACTTGATTATAGTCATCATTACTCATGGCGGCTTTTACCCCTCCGCAACCATAATGTCCGCAAACAATAACATGTTTTACTTTTAAGTGCTCTACTGCGTATTCCAGCACACTAAGCAGGTTTACATCGGTATGAATAACCAGATTGGCGATATTGCGGTGCACAAATATTTCCCCCGGTTGGGTACCCGTTACTTCATTAGCAGGAACTCTACTATCGCTACAACCAATCCATAAGAATTGAGGTTTTTGCTGCTTAGCCAGCTTCTTAAAATAACCAGGATTTTCTTTTAATTTCTGTGTAGCCCACTCTTTATTTAATCTTAATAATTCCTGATAAGATTTCATGTTTTATCGTTTTTTTAATGAAACGAGACACGTAGCATTGTTCCGTAACAGCATCACTTATTCTCCTCCAGACTCTATGCTGCTCGCTTCAAGGTTTACAAATATGAATGTTTTTATGCTTGTTATAAAAATTAATTCTAACGTTTATAGTTTCCCGACTGAATAACAGCTTCAATAACTTCCTCATAATTTCTACGCAAATGACCATCTTCATTGTTATTTGCAAGAATTTTATAAGAGAAGCCGTGATCAACAAATGCACTGATATGTAATTCCACTCTAATATTCTTTAAATGCGCATGAAGGATGAAATCTTCTATCGTTTCCACCACATCACGATCAATATAATCTGCACGACGAGCATCAATAATAACGATAGCATTTTCGGGAACCTCTTCCAGTTTATGCTTAATAATAGCCTTATTCAAGAAAGATACATCCTTACGCAGTCTAAAGAGGTAACGTTTGTCGTCGTTTACCACAAATACCGCTTTTCTAAAATTAGACCGAAACGCAAAGAACAATCCCACTATAATGCCTATTATTACTCCTTTTAGCAAATCCGTCACCAAAATGGCCACAATGGTAATCACAAAAGGGAGGAATACATCCATTCCTTTTTTATAGAATGCCTTGAATAAAGATGGTTTTGCTAGCTTATATCCCGTATAAATAAGGATGGCGGCTAGGGCGGCTTTAGGAATCAAGTTCAGTATAGTGGGAATAAATGCTACGGATAAAAGCAGAAAGATGCCATGGTAAATGGTAGACATCTTGGTCTTAGCTCCAGCCAGTACATTGGCAGAAGAGCGCACAATCACACTTGTTACTGGAATACCTCCAAGCAATCCCGACACTACATTACCAATGCCCTGCGCTTTCAGTTCCCGATTGGTAGGTGTTACACGCTGATAAGGATCCAGATCATCTACTGCTTCTATACTCAATAAGCTCTCCAAACTTGCCACTAAGGCAATTGTTACAGCAAGGCCCCATACATCTTTATGGGTAATAAAGCTCCAATCCGGTGTGGTAAAGAAAGACCAGAATTCACTGGAGCTTGAAGCCACAGGAATACGCACCAAATGATCGTCACTTAAAGGTGTAACTATCTGCAATGTGCCAAACAACGCATTGAGCCCTACCCCTATGAAAACAATGATTAACGGAGTAGGAAATAACTTGATGAAGCCTTTTTTATAGGCTACCCAGCCTTCCCACAGAAAATAAAAAGCAAGACATATGCCGCCTATAATAACGGCTGCAGCATTGATATTCCCGAAAGCTTTGAAGAAATTGACAAAGATATTTCCCTTATCGGGATTAGGGGTATTCTCATCAATCTCTAAAGAAGCGGAATCGCCCAACAGATGCGGAAACTGATTTAGGATAAGAATAAGTCCTATCGCAGCCAGCATGCCCTTAATCACGCTGTTGGGAACATAATCACCTATAATACCGGCTTTAAAAAAGCCCAACAAAATCTGTATCATCCCGGACAGCACCACCACTACCAGAAATGCTTCAAAAGATGCCAAGGAAGTAATAGCCGAGGCTACGATAGCTGTAAGCCCTGCTGCAGGCCCACTCACACTTAAATGCGATTTACTGAAAATACCAACCACTACACCTCCACATACCCCTGCAATAATACCACTAAACAAAGGTGCATTTGAAGCCAAAGCAACGCCTAAACATAAAGGCAATGCCACAAGGAACACCACTATAGATGCAGGTAAATCGCTCGATAAAGCACTAAAATAATCTTTGGTTTTAGTTTGTTTTGTCATAAAATAACTTTATCAAATGAGCCTTTAATAATTTTCTACACATATCTCCAATGAGCTATTCTGCACGACGATGCATGCTTACAATAGCCACTTACATATGAGCTAAGGTGAAAAATGGTACAGGCTTTAAACAGATAACCCTTCCGAACCACAATAGGCCGGACCATACACTTCTATACAATCCTTAAGGATAAAGACTATTATGACAAAAAATTGGGTGGGGGACAATGCAACTCGCCATGATATGCCATATAAATAGCTTCATGAGTATGTTCGTAAGAGCCGTTTATCAATGAAATGAGAGTTGGTGAATGATGGTGATGATCATGTACATACTCCTCACTTAAGTTTAAATTGCTGGGAGTTTTTTCTTCTGTGGTGTTAGAATAAGGACCGTCATTTACTTCACTATGGGTTAAGCTTTGCTTTAACTCTTTTATGGTGTTATAGGCAACTGGTAATCCGATAGTGAGCAACATTAATAAACCTGACAGAAATAATGCCGATATGTACTGATATATCTTTTTCAAAGAGTAGCAAATATAAACGAAAATCCCCTTTTCTTAAAAGGGGATTTTAAATCATTACAATTTCTTAACTATTCGAAATTCAAATCTTCCGAATCGGTGGGTAGCCGATCATACTCGCCTTTCAAAGCATACCATCCAAAAATCATCAATCCTACTGATATCGGCACAAATATGAAAATAATAATTACCCATACAATGGGATTATTGATATCCTTAGTGCCTGCAGGATCGATATTTTCAATAGCTCCTGCAATAAGAAAATATATTACAACTGGCCCCAACAATAGCCAAAGCACTCCCAGTATTCTTTTTATAGCATTCATGGCAATGAAATTTAATTTTAAGTAATAGTGATTTAATCATTCACGTTTTCATCAATCCCATTGTTGAGATAGAAAGCTCCTATAATGAAGCAAAGTGCAGCTACACCTATCGGATACCAAAGTCCCACCAGCGGATCTGCTGTAAAGTTCGTTTGTAACAATACACCGATAAAAGGCACCAAACCGCCAAACACACCGTTACCTATATGATAGGGCAACGACATTGAAGTATAGCGAATCCGCACGGGGAATAGTTCAACTAAGAAGGCTGCAATGGGACCATATACCATGGTCACATAAAAAATCAACAAAAACACTAATCCCACATATTTCCAGTATAAATTATCCGGAAGCACCTTTTCCTTATACATGGTTTGGCCGGTAGCAACTGCACCGGTAGCTACATTTACGACATCGGTACGTTCTTTTACATAACCTCCCCCTGAGGCTAGTTTTATTTCCTGTCGATATGTTATGGTTTCATCACCGTTAGCCTGTGCACTCTTTACTACAGTTTCCGGAGCTTCATGAGCAATAGTTTGCTCCCACTTTGTAACATCAGCATTCTTTAAAAAATAACCGAAAATAGGACGATAGGTAAGTATCGCAATAACCATTCCTGCCAGCATGATCCATTTACGACCTATCTTATCGCTGAGCCATCCCCAGAAAATAAAGAACGGGGTAGCAAATAAAATGGCCCACAACATAATCGTACGACTTTGCTCAAAATTGAGCAGCACTTTTGTTTCCAAAAAACTCTGTACATAGAACTGACCGGTATACCAAATCACTCCCTGCCCCATTACAGCCCCGAACAGTGCCAATAACACCATTTTGAAATTAGCCTTATGGCTGAAACTTTCTTTAAGTGGATTCGTAGCGGTTTTACCTTCGGATTTCAGTTTGGAGAATAAGGGCGACTCCTGCATCTTCATCCGTATATAAATGGACACTCCAACCAGCAAAATGGAGAACCAGAAAGGATAGCGCCATCCTCCCCACTCTGCATTAAATGCTGCATCATCCATACTATATTTCACCAGCATGATCACCCCTAACGCCAGAAACAATCCTAACGTAGCCGTGGTCTGTATCCAGCTGGTAAAAAATCCACGCCTGCCTAAGGGGGCATGTTCTGCTACATAGGTAGCCGCGCCACCGTATTCGCCCCCTAACGCCAATCCCTGTATTAAACGTAATAATAGCACCAGCAAAGGAGCTGCAATACCAATGGTTTTATATCCGGGCACGAGTCCTATGAGAAACGTGGAACCGCCCATCAAAACAAGTGTTAATAAAAACGTAGACTTTCTTCCTAAAATATCGCCTAGCCGGCCAAACACCAATGCGCCGAAAGGTCGTACAATGAAACCGGCAGCAAAAATGGCCAGCGTACTTAGCAGCGCTGCAGTAGCATTTCCTTCGGGAAAAAACTCGGTGGAGATAGTTTTAGCCAGCATTCCAAAAATGTAGAAATCGTACCATTCGATCATGGTTCCCAGCGAAGAAGCCGCTATAACCTTGGTAATTACGCGCGTTTCGTTAGTCGTTTTTTTCATATACAATCGTTATTCGTTTTAATGATATACCAACCGGTAATCCTATCTTATCGGGTTCTATACCCCTTTTTCCTATGGCAATAAATCCGACCTATTGCGAAACAATAAGGCCGTCCTTCATGTATAAAACGCGGTCACTAAGCCTGGCAAGCTCTTCATTATGCGTTACAATCAGGAATGTTTGGTGGAATCTGTCGCGCAGATCAAACACCAGATCATGAAGTTCTTTGGCATTGGTAGTATCCAGATTTCCGGTAGGTTCGTCTGCCAATACCACAGCGGGCTTGTTAATCAGGGCTCTTGCAACAGCTACCCGCTGTTGTTCGCCTCCACTCAATTCGGCTGGCTTATTTTGCAGCCTGTGCGATACGCCCAAAATTTCGAGTAGTTCCAGGGCTTCCTGTTGCACTTCTTTTTTCTTTCGGCCTGCAATCCAACCCGGGATACACACATTCTCTAGTGCCGTAAATTCAGGCAGCAGATGATGAAACTGAAACACAAAGCCTATATTCCGGTTACGAAAAGCCGCCAATTTTTGAGGAGATAAAGCCCGAACATCCACCCCATTCATGGTCACTGTGCCGCTATCGGCCTTATCCAATGTACCCAAGATGTGCAACAAGGTACTTTTTCCGCTTCCTGAAGGCCCCACGATGGATACCACCTCACCACGCTCAATATCAATGCTTACGCCCCTTAAAACCTGTATATTTCCATATGCCTTATGAATATCCTTTCCGTGTATCATTAGAAGCGGTTCAATAAATTTGCGAACAGGATTTCAAATGTAAAATTTACTGCTCAAATTCTGATAAAATATTTAAAATCTCTTTAAAAGCAGTTTGGTATATCAATGAAGACGATTACTTTTGCAAAAAATTTTCGCACTTCCGTGCAACCGTTGGTTACAAATTAGCGTTAAAGATAGAAAATTGAATTAATTATGTTTTGGACACTAGAATTAGCTTCTTATCTGGAAGATGCACCCTGGCCAGCTACCAAGGACGAGCTGATCGATTATGCCATCCGCAGCGGAGCTCCGTTGGAAGTTGTGGAAAATTTGCAGGAGCTTGAGGATGAAGGCGAAGTCTACGAGACCATCGAAGACATTTGGCCTGATTATCCTACGCAAGAAGATTTTCTCTTTAACGAAGACGAATACTAAGACTAAATCTAGTTTTAATAAAAAGAGTATTGTTTAAGCCGCTTAGTAAGTGGCTTTTTCTGTTTAATCAATCATTTCAGCCAATTCTTCAATAAATTTCTGGGCATAGTATCGCGGATGGCTCCAATTATGCCCTAATCGCACAATTATCAATTTTTTTTGGGGATTTACGTACAGGAACTGCCCAAGCATACCCTGAGCGAAAATCCCCTTTAAATTTTTATTTGCATTATAATATACCTTTCCGTTTCGAATCGTTTCTGTATAATACCAGTCCGGATTGGTTTGGATGAATTCTAAAGCTTCTTCTGCTGCCTGAAATCGTTTTATAGTTCGACTACTCCACCAGTGGTTTTTATATCCTTGATAAATACGCATGGTATCTGCGTTTAAAATCGTCTGCACCCATTGAGGTGATAATAATTGAGCACCTTCCCAATTCCCATTTCTCAAATACAATCTACCGATTTTAGCATAGTCTTTAAGGGTGGCGTTCAAACAACAGAAAGCTCGTACCGTTCCCTTAGCATCGATATGCCAGGTAGCATCGCTCTCCATACCCAACGGCAACCATAATTTTTCATATAAATAATCTTGTAATTTTTGCCCTGTGGCCGCTTCGATTACCGATGCTAAAATCTGGGTATTGACACTTTTGTAAATAAACTTACCGGGCAATGTATCCAAGATTGGCTTTTGCAGTCGATTGGAGACGTTACGAGTAAATCCCAACCGAATAACGTCGCTAAATGGGCTGTCGTAGGTCTCACTACTCTTCACACCTGTGCGCATATCCAGTACGTGTTGCACGGTAACATATTGCCAGCGGGAATCGCTCTTTAATAACCAAGGTAAATATTCCGTTACCGGATCGGCAAACGACTTAATCTTACCCTCCTGATGCGCTATTTGTGCTAACGTACTTACAAAAGATTTGACAACAGAGAAGGATGGCAAAATAGCAGCACTATCAATCGGCGCAAAATACTTCTCATAAAGTATACTATCGTCCTGTATGACTAGAAAAGCATAAGTACTACTATTTTGAAGATTGGAATCGAGATAGGATGTTAATGCACTATAATCACGCTGAGCATATTCGAAATGAAAAGGCCGGGTGCTTTTTTTGATGGTAGTAACCCTGAATTTATCCAGGTCTTTATATTCAAACTTACGGAAGCGGTATGCCCTGACAGCATAGCAAGAAGAAAAAAGAATAGTTATAAAAAGAAAATAAACAATCCTTTTCATAAAAAGTTGAATGCATTCTTATAACTCAAAAATTTTCTTCATGAGCCCCCATTTTTCACCGGGGTTTGCAAAGGGTAATGCCTGCTGATATTTCCACATCAGCGCTTCCCATTCCTGTACTTTAGAATTTGCAGCATCCATGGCTTGTTTCTTTTCGAATGAAAAAGTTTCATCTACCTCCATAATCATAAACAAACGATTGGCTACTCTGTAGATTTCCATGTTACGAATACCTGCATCCTGAATACTTTTTTTAATTTCAGGCCATACGTTTTGATGATGTCGATCGTACTCCTCAATCAACGTAGCATCATTTTTTAAATCAACAGTAAGACAATATCGCATTTGCTCATTAGTTTTCAAATAACCCCTCCTGCTCGTAGCCCTTATCTATAGCCAGATTGTTACCATCGGCTGCAGTGGTTGCCAACTCATCGCAACGATTATTGTACGGATTATCGGCATGTCCTTTTACCCACTCGAAACGAATTTTAAACTTTTGGGCTAAAGCATGATACTGCATCCATAGGTCTTTGTTCTTTTTACCGCCTTTAAAATTGGTTTTTATCCAATTTTCTAACCATCCTTTGGAGATAGCATTAACCACGTATTGACTATCTGAATAAATCACTACAGGGATATCATATCGATTCAGTGCTTTAAGTCCTTCAATTACTGCCATAAGCTCCATGCGGTTGTTGGTAGTCTTTCTAAAGCCTGCGGATAATTCCTTTTTATGATTCTTATACATCAGCACTACGCCATATCCGCCCGGGCCAGGGTTACCACGCGCTGCACCATCAGTATATATAACAATTTCATCTTTCACCATAGCAAATATAGGCGAGCTGCAAAATAATGCTTCGAATTATTAATACAGATCTGTTAAAAATTAAGGCCTATTTTGAATTAAGACAAAATTCATTTATATTTGTGACAAATGGCATACAATGAAAAAAAGCCCTAAAAAATATACGCCTGAAGTACGCGAGAAACGCGTCGCCCACACTAATCCACCCTATCCTACCCCTACCTCAAAGCCTTCGCTAGAGGTATTGGTGAAAAACTTTACATACAAGGATTTTAAGAAAATTCTTGACAAGGGCCCCTTTACCATCGGCGAATGGGCAGATATGCTTTTTATCAGTGAGCGCACCCTGCACCGATACGCAAAAGACAACAGCAGTTTTAACGGCTTACAAATTGAGCGTATCCTATTATTGGAGCAACTGATTGATACCGGTAATGAGCTGTTCGGAAAAGAAGGCTTTAAAACATGGCTGCAAAGCGCTCCCTTTTCACTGGATAGCGACAGGGTTAAAGACAAGCTCACCACACACAACGGCATACAGGATGTAATTGATCTTTTAGGCAGAATTCAACACGGTATACCTGCATAATGAACATTTACAGAATAGCACGAGAAGAATACGCAGAAGACATTTCCGGATACGGAGCATTTCTTTATGGAGGCCGCTGGAACGGCAAGGGGCAGTACGCATTGTACTGCACTGAGCACATCTCACTAGCTGTGTTGGAGATTGTAGTCAATTATAATCGAACGTTGACGCCAATGCGTCCCAAATACCACCTGATCGAAATACAAATTCCGGAAAATACCATCACGGAAATTGATCATAAAGTTCTTAAAAAAGATTGGACACAAGATCTCGATTACACCCAGTATATAGGCGATCAGTTTTTACTTTCACAAGCAGCACTAGCATTAAAAGTACCTTCGGCCGTTATTCCGGAAGAACATAACTATCTTATCAACCCTCAGCATAAGGATTTTAAGAAGCTGAAAATAGTTACCAACAAAGCATACGGACTAGACGAACGACTTTTCTAGAATTATTCCACATCAACATACCTACTTCGTATTACTCCAGTAGCATGTATACTTCAGTCCGTGCTGTCCTATTCTGTACAAGGCGGGATATGCGAAGGACTATATGCATTTTACCTATAAGCTTGTTGTAAAATTTTCTTTCGGTTTTTTTTTGTTTATTTAATTTCGAAGTTTAAAAATTAATGTAGGTTTGGCCAATGAATCTGGAGGATGGAAAAATATCGCTAGCAGAACAGTTTGAAAACATCATCGCTTCCGGTAATAAGTCCGAAATAAAGGCATTTTTGGACGATCAGAACATCAGCGATGTAGTGGAACTAGTATATGAGTACCCCGAGTACGCTACACAGATCATTGCCAATATGTCGATGCACCGTGCGGTGAATGTGTTCAAACTGCTGGAGACCACCGAACAGAAGAACATTATTCAACAACTAGCCCCCAGCTATACAGCGGCGCTTCTAAACGAACTCCCTGCCGACGACCGTACGGACTTTCTGGAAGAGTTACCGGCCAATGCTGTACGGGAGCTCATCAAGCTTCTAGATCCGGAAGAGCGTAAAGTTACCCTCTCACTACTGGGCTATCCTGAGAACAGTATCGGGCGCTTGATGAACCCCGATTATGTATATGTCTACCCTCATAATACGGTGGAAGAAGTATTCGATACCATCCGTAAATATGGCAAGAATAGCGAAGCCATCAACGTGATTTATGTTATCAACCAAGCAGGCGAACTGCTAGACGATATTCGTATCGGTGAATTTATTTTAAGCGATCCCGGCACCAAGGTTTCCGAGCTGATGGACGAAAGAGTGATTTCGCTTAAGGCATACGACGATCAAGAGTCCGCAAGCGAAATCTTTAAGATGAACAACCGGGTGGCACTTCCTGTAGTTAGCGAAAGTAATAAACTATTGGGTATCGTTACGATTGACGATATCCTTTGGGTGGCCACCGAAGAGTATAGTGAAGACATGCAAAAGATGGGGGGTACTCAGGCATTCGGCGAACCTTATTTGGATATTCCTTTGTTCCAGCTTTTTAAAAAACGTATTCTGTGGCTGGTAGTATTATTCTTGGGAGAAATGCTTACAGCTACCGCTATGGCTTTTTTTGAAGACGAGATTGCGCGTGCTGTTGTGCTTACTTTATTTATTCCTCTCATCATCAGTAGCGGTGGGAATAGTGGTTCACAGGCTTCCACATTGATTATTCAAGCTATGGCAGTAGGCGAAGTTACCACGCGCGATTGGTGGCGTGTGATGCGTAGAGAAATCGTATCGGGACTGTTATTAGGAACCGTTCTGGGTATTATCGGATTTTTGAGAATTTTCATTTATCATTCTATTGCGCCCCACCTATATGGAGAACATTGGCTACTATTAGCACTAACGATTGGTTTCACATTAATTGGAGTAGTATTGTGGGGAACCTTGTCGGGGAGTATGCTGCCTTTATTATTGAAAAAATTAGGCGCCGACCCTGCCGTAAGCTCTGCACCTTTTGTGGCTACACTGGTGGATGTAACAGGATTGGTAATTTATTTCACTATAGCTTATTTGCTATTGAATGGCACCATGCTGTAAGCATGCCCACTGCTGCAGTTTTGTACAACGATATGGTCCTTTTTTACTGCCTACACCCATTACTTGCATTTTGCCAATACACCCCCTCTAACATCCTGTATCTAAAAAAATTATAAGAATAGAACTGTATAGAATGTGCAATCGATTGCACAAGAAAATGAAAAGCCTTATTTTCGTCCCTAAAAAACATCATATGTGTGGAATTGTTGGTTACACAGGACATAGACAAGCATATCCAATAGTTATAAAAGGATTAAAGAGATTAGAATATAGAGGATACGACAGTGCAGGCGTAGCACTTCAACAAGACAACAAGATCACCATCTATAAAAAGAAAGGTAAAGTAAGCGACCTTGAAGATGCCATAGGCACCAGTAATATATCTGGCACCACAGGTATCGGGCATACACGCTGGGCGACACACGGAGAACCTAGCGATCGCAATGCTCATCCACACTATTCTGCCAGTGGAAAAATCGCCATGATTCATAATGGGATTATTGAAAACTACGCCCAATTAAAAACCGAACTGGAAAAGAAAGGTTATAGTTTTAAAAGCGATACCGACACCGAAGTGCTTTTAAACTTTATCGAAGAAATCAAAACACACAATAATTGCTCGCTTGAAGAAGCCATTCGCATTGCCCTAAAACGCGTAACGGGGGCATATGTAATTCTGGTAATTGATGATGAAAATCCCGATACGATTATTGCCGCTCGAAAAGGTAGTCCTCTCGTTATCGGAGTAGGCAAGAACGAGCATTTTCTGGGTTCCGATGCCTCACCTATGCTCGAGTACACTAAGGAAGTTGTATATGTCAACGATTACGAGCTGGCGATCGTAAAACCCGATGAACTCATACTGAAAAACCTCGGCAATGAAAAAATTACGCCTTATGTACAAAAGCTGGATATGGAGTTGGCCGACATTGAAAAAGGCGGTTATGATCACTTCATGCTGAAGGAAATTTTCGAACAGCCCACTTCTATTTACGACTGTTTGCGCGGACGCTTGGATGCCAATGCAGGTAGCATCACGCTCTCTGGTATTGAGCAACATGCTGACAAAATCATCAATGCCAACAGAATTATCATTATCGCCTGTGGCACCAGCTGGCATGCTGGTCTCACTGCGGAATACATTATCGAAGAGCTTTGTCGCATTAATGTAGAAGTAGAGTACGCATCAGAGTTCCGCTACCGAAACCCCATTATTAACGAAGGAGATGTTATACTGGCTATCAGCCAGAGTGGTGAAACAGCCGATACACTTGTTGCAATTGAGAACGCCAAATCTAAAGGGGCCACCATATTAGGCGTGGTAAATGTAGTAGGCTCTTCCATTGCCAGAGCATCACATGCAGGAGTTTACACCCATGCGGGACCGGAAATCGGAGTAGCCTCTACCAAAGCCTTTACAGCACAGCTTACGGTACTTACCATGATTGCTTTAAAGCTCGCCTATGTGAAAGGCACTTTATCCATGCATCGCTACCGCGAATTATTGAAAGAACTGGATTCGGTACCGGAAAAAGTTGCCTGGATTCTGAATCATCAAGAAAGTATTAAACGAATTGCTGAAAAATATAAAGACGCTCATAGTTTCCTTTATTTGGGACGCGGATACAACTTCCCTATTGCATTGGAAGGTGCACTAAAGCTGAAAGAAATTTCTTACATCCATGCCGAAGGCTATCCTGCTGCTGAAATGAAACACGGTCCCATTGCGCTCGTAGATGAAAACCTGCCCGTCGTATTTGTAGCTACCAAAGACACTTATCATGAAAAGATTCTCAGTAATATGCAGGAAATAAAGGCACGAAAAGGTAAACTGATAGCTGTTGTTACCGAAGGTGATGAGGTAGCTTCTAAACTTTGCGACGATGTATTGGTAGTGCCCGAAGCTGATGAAATTATTGCACCATTATTGAATGTAATACCACTGCAACTTTTATCCTATTACATCGGAGTGGCAAAAGGCTATGATGTGGACAAACCGCGAAATCTGGCTAAAAGCGTAACTGTTGAATAAGTAATGCGGATTCGGCATAACACATCATCAACCAACAATATGCCGTAAACAGCATCGTTGCAAGCTACAACGTATTAAAACACCAGTATCAGAAACCATATGAACCATATCATTAAGCATAGAGCAGAGCAACTGGGATATAACTTTATACCTAAAGCATTTCTACCGGAAGGAAAAGATGAGTACTACTTAAGGTTTCAGCAAAATCCCGCCAACGATTACCGACCTTTAACGCCGGAAGAAATCAAAATTCTTAAAGCCAACGGTAATCACTCTAACAACTGGAATGATATATTGGTAAGAGATGGCATTGATATAACTCTCATCGGAGCCTGTACTTTCTATGGGCTTGTACGCATTGGCAAATTAGAACCCTATTTTCTGGAGTTTAGTGAAGTGCGATTCCCTGTAGGCCTGTATCACAGTATGATTGTAAGTTGCGATATAGGCAATAATGTGTCCATCAGCAATGTAAATTTCTTAAGCCGTTATATTATAGAGGATGATGTAATCATTGCCAACGTTAATGAAATGAGTTGTACCTCACACAGCAAATTCGGCAACGGCATTATTAAAGAAGGCGAAAAAGAAAATGTGCGCATATGGCTAGAGCTATGTAATGAAAACGGGGGCAGAAAAGTGATGCCCTTTGATGGCATGCTGGCAGGCGATGCATGGTTGTGGACCAAATATCGTGGCGACAAGCAATTGATGAACGCCTTTAAAACTTTCACAGAGTCGCGCTTTGACAACCTCCATGGATATTATGGTGTAGTGGGTCAGAGAACGGTGATCAAAAACTGCCGCATCATTAAAGATGTAAAAATAGGTAGCGATGCTTATATTAAAGGAGCGAACAAGCTTAAAAACCTCACCATCAACTCCAGCCCAGATGCCCAATCGCAGATAGGCGAAGGATGCGAAATGGTAAACGGAATAATGGGAGTAGGTTGCCGCGTTTTCTATGGTGTAAAGGCCGTTCGTTTTATTCTAGCGCCCTTCTCCCAATTAAAGTACGGTGCGCGTTTGATTAACTCCTATTTGGGAGAGAACGCTACTGTATCCTGCTGCGAGGTTTTAAACTCCCTGATATTTCCTGCACATGAACAACATCACAACAATTCTTTCCTGTGTGCAGCTTTGTTAATGGGGCAAAGCAATATGGCCGCCGGAGCTACGATTGGTTCCAATCATAATTCGCGCGGCGCCGATGGTGAAATACAAGCAGGAAGAGGTTTCTGGCCGGGACTCTGTGTTAGCCTGAAACACAATTCCAAGTTTGCCACATTTACAATGATTGCAAAAGGCAACTATCCTGCCGAACTCAATATTCCCTTCCCCTTTTCTTTGGTGAGCAATGAAGAACATACCAACAGTTTGGTAATTATGCCGGCTTATTGGTTCCTGTATAACATGTACGCCATATTGAGGAATGAAAGCAAGTTCGCCGCACGCGATAAACGCATCAATAAACAACAATTATTGGAGTTTAATGCACTAGCGCCTGATAGTGTGAACGAGATTCTTGAAGCTATTGAACTACTCAAAAAGTTTACGGGAAAAGCTTTTTATAAAGCTCATAAGATGATAGGAAGCGATGTGGATTATATTAGCAAAGGCGAATACCTGCTCGAACAGAATGATCCGGTAATAGCTAAACTTACTATTCTAGGCTCCGATATAGAAAATTCAAAAAGACCGGTACGCATCATCAAAGTACAAGAAGCGTATAATGCTTATAAAAAAATGCTCCAATACTATGCGGGCAAAGAAATCATCCAGTACATTACTCAAAACAATATTACTTCAGTAACAGAACTCACAGCGCACATTCCTATAGAAACTGAAAACAATAAGTGGATGAATGTTGGTGGGCAGTTGATTCAACAAAAAGCTCTCGACCAACTGCTGAGTAACATCAGAGAAGGCAAAATAAACTCTTGGGATGCAGTACACCATTTCTACGAAGAGCAGGCAAAGTTATATCCATCACAAAAACTTGCTCATGCCGTATCAGTACTCTTAAAAGTGTACGAGGTAGACCGCCAGACACTGTATAATGCTACATTTTTGAAAAATGTTTTTGCAGATGTTTTAGAGATCAAAGAATGGATTACACAGGGAATTTATCAGTCCAAAGAAAAAGACTTCAAAAACAAATTCAAAAACATGGTATATGATACCCCTGAAGAAAGAGAAAGCGTACTGGGCACTTTAAGCACTAATGAGTTTGTAGTACAACAACAGGAAGAAATGAAAGCTTTTAGAAATACGATAGAGGAGCTGATAAGAAATTTTAAATAAATAATTATTGCCTCACCTTAAAAGACCAGGTGAAAGTAAAAGTAGCAACATTGTTGCCTTCTTCATCTGTACCTATGGAAATAGCTGTAAATAGTTGCGGTTCCCCTGTTCGAATCGCTTCATCTATTTTACTTTTCATAGGCAATCCGTCTGTACAAATAAAGGTGGTAACACTGCTTGCTTTTTTATGATATGTTGCATCCATCTTCACGATCAACATCGAAACGGAAGGCTGTCTTTTATACACGTTGGCCATAGCTAATGCACCCGTGCTCAATTCCGCTGCCATAGCCAAGCAAGCAAAATAAGTAGACCTAAAAGGATTTTGAGAAAACCATGTATAAGGCACTACTACCCTACATTCCTTTTCATCCATATACTTTATCCGAACACCGCTAAAATAGGCTGCAGGTAATTTGCGCAACAAAAACCATTTAAACTTAGCTGAGTTAGCTAGCTTGATAAAAGTGTTTTCCACAGTATTGATTTTCCTATAAAGTTAAACGAGATGAGATATTCCACGATTGCAAAGCCTGTTATATTTATAAACATTTTTTATATTCGTTTTTAAGAAATGCCGTGAACCGCACTATCCAAGTGTCAAGGAACACGTGATCATTTTGAAAAACTTTAATGTTTTTTAATCATTGTAAACGAACCTCGTTTTAAAAGAGCCAATAAGCAATCATTACTAATCCCAATAATGCAATTCAGCCTTAATGATATAACCTGTCGCTGCCCTATTGAGGCAGTTACGATTAGGGAGCATAAATACTAAAGCTTCTTGTATGATTCAGAAAAGAAAAATAGTACTCTTAGGAGCTGTTTTGAAGCTTTGCCTAGGGCCCAATATCATTTACCTTTTATCCCAGAAAAAAATTCTATGGGGCTTTCCCTTTGTTTACTTAAATAAAAATGAGCCGGAGCCCATCGAGGTATTTAGCTATGGTGTACTCCCCGGTAATATTATGCTTAACCTCGCTGTGGCTACAGCACTATTTTTAGTGCTTAATAAACTTATAAAAAGAATAAAATGGCTCGATAATTTAAAATGGTTCAACAATAACGTAAGTAAACACCCCTCTAAAAATACCTAGCTGCCCCACACCCCGCTTTGATACCACTACGTATTCCTTAAATAGTAAAGACCACTATTTATACCAACCTTATTTCCTAATTTTACCCCCATAACTGCTATACGAATACGGAAAATATTGTTAAAAACGCTTGTAATCAATCGCAGCAGCGTAGAATCAATACAAATCCGTATATTCATTTTCCAGAGAGGACGTATCTTTGCGTAATTTTTAAAGTTTTATTACACAGAAAGAATGCTTTATACTTTAGCAATTAATTGGTCTAATGTGGGTATACAGGTAGCACAATTGCTTCTATCCTTATCCCTATTGGTTTTACTGCACGAGTTTGGTCATTATATTACGGCTAGATGGTTTGGTTGTAGGGTGGAGAAATTTTATCTCTTCTTCGACCCGTGGTTTTCGTTGTTTAAGAAAAAAGTGGGCGAAACCGAGTACGGTATCGGATGGTTACCGCTAGGTGGTTATGTAAAAATCAGCGGTATGATCGATGAGAGCATGGACAAGGAACAACTGAAACAACCTCCGAAGCCCTATGAATTCAGAACCAAACCGGCTTGGCAACGTCTGATTATTATGTTAGGCGGTATTATTATGAATGTGCTGGTAGCATTTGTAGTATATGCCATGATTTTGTTTGTGTGGGGCGAGAAAAAAGTACCTATGAGCTCTTTAAAATACGGTATTGCCGTTACTGACAGTCTGATGAGTGAAATAGGTCTGAAATCTGGCGATAAAATTCTTTCTGTAAATGGAGAACCGATCGAATATTTCGACGATCTGGCAGCAAAAATACTCATCGGCAGTAAGCAAATAGAAGTAGAGCGCGACGGACAACGTCTTACTATCGATGTGCCCGTAAATCTGATCGGTAAATTGGTAGAAAGTCGCCGTAAGAAAGCATATATGTTTACGGAACGGGTACCCGCCTATGTGGGAGATTACAACCCGAAATTTAAAATGGATACACTGGGTGGCTATAAGGCAGGTCTCAGAAAAATGGATCTGATTACAGCCATTGATTCTATTCCCGTACAGTTTTATGATGAGCTGTCTCCCATCCTGTCTGCTAAGAAAAACAGCACCGTTACCCTCTCGGTTTTAAGAGAAGGCCAGCCTCTTACACTTACTGCACAGGTAAATGAGGATGGCAAAATTGGTATCCCATTATTGACGGATGAAGAATATCAGCAACTAGGTGCGTATAGTGTAGAAAAACGTGAGTACGGGTTTTTAGCAGCCTTCCCGGCTGGTGTAAGAAAAGCAGGAGAAAAATTAAAAGCTTATATCGATCAGTTTGCACTGATCCTGAATCCTAAAACTGAGGCTTACAAAGGTGTAGGCGGTTTCAAGGCCATGGGATCCATCTTCCCTACTTACTGGAGCTGGGAAGCCTTCTGGAATATTACTGCCTTTTTATCCATTGTGTTGGCATTCATGAATTTACTCCCCATTCCGGCACTGGATGGAGGCCACGTGATGTTTACCCTTTACGAAATCGTCAGTGGCAGAAAACCCAGCGATAAGTTCTTGGAGTATGCCCAAATGGTGGGAATGGTACTATTGCTAGCACTGATGTTATATGCCAACGGTAACGACTGGTTTGGCTGGGGAAAATAGCTGTAATACATTTTAGCATAGTTTAAATCGGAGATACAATAAGTATCATGTATCTTTGCAGCCGCTTTATGTAGAAGCAAATGGTTTTGTAAATGGGGGCGTTTGGTTTTGACAGCATAGGTCTTTGAAAGTGTAAGCATGCCGGGCGTTGGGTAATTAGCCCGTAAATCTGAATACCCGAACTATAAATGGCAACACTCAGTATGCCATGGCTGCCTAATCAGTGATTAGAAAGCCATTTGGGCCGCGTTGAGCAGGTTGTTCTGCTACCAAGCTCCGCCGCCGACTCATCAAAACAAATGCAGAATGCTGCTGTACTAGGCTGTGCGTACAGCAAAAGACTCATACAGCTAAGCTTTGAATTGGTTTGTTCCTTTCCTGTTCAGAGCCGACAAATAATAAGGAAATAAGCATGTAGAAAGCTTTTGGAGAATATGTTTGGACACCGGTTCGATTCCGGTCGCCTCCACTTCCATTCGAATGATAAGCCTCAAATCATCCACTTCAAATACTAGAAACTCTTCTCCATATCCTTAAAATAAGGATACCCCTACTTCATGTTGAATGATGAATTTTGCACACTATTGGAAGTGACATAAAGTGAAACGCCTTGAAAGATGATATAAGGATAAAGTGCTACAAGGAATACTCGGGTACAGAAGCTGAGCTTATAACATTTACGCCTTCACCTTCTTCACCTCTTCGCTTACAAATTCCTCTATCAAATCAAACAAATTACTTTTCCTGTCCACACATTCGCGCTCAAACTTATCGGTAAGGTCTACAGCCAACTGATACAGGTCATCTGTAGCGCTCCTATTCAGCATTTCCTCGAATGCTTTGGACTGTTTACCTTCTTCCAAATCACGCAGATAACACAGTGCTTCTACCACTTCAAAGTGCGTTTTCTGCCAGGATTCAAAACCATTAGGAAAAACATGTTCAGGCATTATCGTTAGATTTAAATGGTACTCTTATAAAGTTATAAAAAAATTCAATACCTAGCAATAACAAGTTCCGTTGCTATCCCCTTAGGTTATAAAGGAAATTTTCCCACACGTTAATATTTCCTTTCAGAGATACAAACAGTACGGTAAATACAATCCCATAGACGGCTCCCCATAAATGTGCACCGTGATTGATATTGCCCCCACCCTGCTTATTTAGATAAGCTGAAATAATCATATACAGCAAACCGAATAACCAGCCTGGAATTCCCGGCAAAAAGAAAAAACTGATGGGCAAACGAGGATATAGTACAATACAGGAAAAAATCACAGCCGACACTGCGCCAGAAGCGCCCAAACTGCGGAAATAATAATTGTCCCGGTGCTTAAAATAATCCGGCATGCTGGATACAATGAGCCCGCCTACATATAGCATGAGGTAATATACCCCCGCCTCCCTTCCAAAAATCTGTGGCGAAGCAAAAAACTGTCGTTCCAATATTACCCCAAAACTGTATAGTGCCAACATGTTAAACGCCAAGTGCATAAAATCGGCATGAATCAGTCCGCAGGTTATAAAGCGATAATATTGGTTGCGCTGAGCAATAGCAGGGCCGTAGAATATCAGATTATCAATAATCTTGGAATTATTGAATCCCATCAAAGATACCACTACGGTAAGTACCACAATAACAAGCGTAATAGTAATATCCATCCGGTAAAAATAAAAGATTCATGTAAAATAAAAAACCACCCGGAGCTTAAAAGTTGCTTATCCTTCCCTACCCTCCTGTTGACGAGCATATAAACGAGCATAAAACCCGTCGGGTATACGCATCAACTCCTCATGAGTACCTTGCTCCACAATAGCGCCTTCGTCCAGCACAATAATTCGGTCAAACTGTAGCAGGGAGAATACCCGATGCGTAATGATAATCGCAGTTTTATCCTCCAGGTATGGATTGAGGCGCGACATAATCTCTTTCTCGGTCTTAGCATCCACAGCGCTCAGACAGTCATCAAAAATCACAATCGCCGTGTCTTTAATAATGGCTCGGGCTATAGATATACGTTGCTTCTGCCCGCCGCTTAAGGTTACACCCCGCTCGCCAATCATGGTATCATACCCATTTGCAAAGCCTTCGATTTCCTTCTCCAGTCCTGCAATTTTCGCAGCCTCCCTAACCGCCTCCTTCGACGCATGCGGAATGCCAAAACGAATATTATTTTCTACCGTATCGCTGAACAGAAATACATCCTGTGGCACATAGCTGATCTGATTGCGAAGCGATGCCAGACGAATCTGTTCAATAGGAATGCTGTCAAATTGAATACTGCCTTCCTGCGCATTATACATACGCAGTAAAAGCTGTGCTACTGTAGTTTTTCCACTACCGGTACGTCCGGTAATAGCCACCTTTTCCCCTTTTTTAATATGTAAATCGAAATTCTTTAATGCCACAATTCCCGTATCGGGATAAGTGAATGTAACGTTATTGAAATCGATATTTCCCTCCAGTTTTACATCCTTAGCATCGGGGCTATCTTGTATTTCGGGCTGAATATCCAGAAATTCATTCAGACGCTTTTGGGAGGCCGCCGCTCTTTGTACCATACTCGCCGTAAGACCTATAGCACTTACAGGAAAGGTCAGCATATTCACATACACCACAAACTCTACTATGGTACCTAAACTGATATTGTGCTCATTATTGATGTAATAAAGTCCACCAATCATTATGGTCAGTAAAGTACTGATGCCGATGAGCAAATTGATAGAAGGGAAATACACTGCCTCCGTCTTAGCTAGGCTAATGGCGTTCTTACGATAAGTCTCAGCATTTATTCTGAAAAACTCAAACATATTTTTCTCCTGCACAAAAGATTTAATAACCCTTATACCAGAATAAGATTCTTGTGCATTAGTAGTAAGATCCGACAAAGCCTCCTGTATACGTTCGCTTTTTTTGTGAATGGTATTATTGACAAAATAGATAATGATAGCCAACAAAGGCAATGGTATCAGCACATAGAAAGTGAGCTCCTTGCTGCTTTGCAGCATAAAGAATACGCTCAATGCAATCACCGACACCAAATTTACAATATACATGATGGCCGGTCCCGTAAAAATACGTACGCGGCTTACATCCTCCGCGATACGATTCATCAGGTCGCCCACTCGGTGCTGCTTGAAAAAGGAAGTGTCCAACTGCTGGTATTTGGCATATACCTCATTCTTCTGGTCATACTCGATATGGCGGCTCATTACAATGATGGTCTGCCGCATCAGAAACATAAAAAAGCTACGCAAAAGCGCTAAGCCCAATATCACCAAACTGCCTACCACCACTACCTGGGCCACAGTACGCTCTTGGTCAATCCACCGAATCACCTTCTGTACCAGAACATCGTATTCTCCCGCATTTTCCACAAAATCATGCTTAGTTAGGGATAACGCCTTATCAACATAGTTGATAATAAAACGCATCAATTGCGGAGAAAGTACACTGAAATAGTTGGACAGCACCACAAACAGGATACCGGCACTCAACCTCAGCCTATACTTCCAGAAATATTTCCCCAAAACGCTTAAATGCCTCATACATGCAAGGTAGCTGTTATAAGTGAAAATTTAAGGCCTATTCATCTGATCACAGAATATCCACTTTTAAGGCCACATCGGTCAAAACTAAAAACTTATTTGCTATCTTTTCGGTATAAATCCGTAGCAATGGTAAAAGAAATCAGAGAAGCTTATAATAATAGCTTTACGGAAGAAAAATACCGTACCTTATTGAGCGAACTGAGCAGCATCGCTCCTTTGCAGTTTAGAGTAGCGGAAACACCCGTATTTATACCGAAAGACTTTCGAGACAAATTGCTAAGTGCTTGCGAAAGTATAGTAGACGTCATACTCCGACCGGATTTTAAGGAGCTCACGCAAAGGGCTATTCCGGCAGGATTGGAGGTTCGGCACGAAGATGCGCGGCCCGATTGTATTGCATTTGACTTTGGTGTATGCGCAAGTGCCGATGGTACGCTGGAACCGCAGCTTATTGAAATGCAGGCCTTCCCTACCCTTTTTGCCTATCAGGTATTTTTAGCCGATGCTTTTCAGAAGCACTTCTCGCTTCCCGAAGGTTACAGCAGTTATTTAAGTGGATTAAACCGAGAAACCTACCTGAAGGCATTACGGGAGCTTATTCTGCAAGATCATCAACCCGAAGAAGTAATACTACTGGAGATTTTTCCTCACAAACAAAAAACCGCAATCGACTTTTATTGCACTGAAAAGTATTTGGGTATTCAACCCGTTTGCGTAACGGAGCTAATCAAAAAAGGGAGACAACTTTTCTACATCCACAATGGTAAAGAAACCTTAATTAAAAGGATATACAACCGCTTAATTTTCGACGAACTTTTACAACAAGAAGCATGGGTGCGGGAAAAAGCTGCCATATTATTTGAAGACCTTGATGTAACGTGGTGTCCGCATCCAAACTGGTTTTACAGAATCAGCAAGTTTACACTACCTTTTATTCAGCATCCCAATATCCCGACCACTTATTTTGTCAATACTCTCCAACAAATACCGGAAGATTTAGACAACTATGTGCTCAAGCCGCTGTTTTCTTTTGCGGGACAAGGTGTGGTGATTGATGTAACACGCGCAGATATTGAAAACATCAAAGATCCTGAAAACTGGATTTTGCAACGCAAGGTGCAATACGCTTCGGTAATTCAAACGCCCGATGAAGCGGCCAAAACAGAAATCCGCATTTTTTATTTCTGGCCGAAAAATGCGGAAAGACCTTTTCCGGTAAACAACTTGGCGCGTCTTAGCAAAGGTAAGATGATTGGTGTACGCTACAACAAAGACAAAACCTGGACTGGCGGTAGTTTTGCGGTTTTTCAGTCGTAATCAATTTGTGATCTACGAGGATTAGCTTTCACGCGTATTGCACCTAAGTCAAAATGAAAAAAGCTATAATTTTATATATACATAAACGAATGACATTACAGCAATCAAAAACTACGAGCTTTTTCATTTGCCACTTTGTGAACTTGCAGCCGGTTATATACCCCCCTAATTCATGGGTCTAGTTTTTCAGATTAAAAGCGGCCATTTATCACTTTTGCATTTTTTATTATAGAAAATACATGCAACCTAGGTTATAAGGTAAAGCAATAAAAAGTACGCATAATGATCTGCCTAATAAACTTAGTGAAGGTAAAGTAAGTTATACATATTAATAAATATTTATTAATATATATTTTTAATTTTATTAAAATTTTGTATATTAGATAATAGTATATCATCATAACAAACAATACACCAAAAACTAATAATAGCAAGTGCTATGAAAACATTTTATCTGAATTTGATTCTTGCATTAATGACAATACCAACGTTTGCTCAAAACACACT
Source organism: Niabella digestorum (assembly GCF_036409055.1). Taxonomy (NCBI): domain Bacteria; kingdom Pseudomonadati; phylum Bacteroidota; class Chitinophagia; order Chitinophagales; family Chitinophagaceae; genus Niabella; species Niabella digestorum. Next base: position 104,322 of record NZ_JAZGLY010000003.1, read on the forward strand.
CCAACCTCCTATTCAAAATATTTCTACGGATAGTAGTGTGGTGTATCGACTTTTTGCTACACAAAATATGTATACGTTTATAAAACTAAACACAAGAAATGGACAAATGTGGCAAGTACAATGGAGTACAAAAGGAAGCCAATATAGATTCGAGACTACACTATCGGATATCTCTCGGGTAAGTAAAGATGAAGAAAAGAATGGCAGATTCTTTCTATATCCCACAAAAAACATATATAATTTCATTCTGCTGGACCAAATAGATGGTAGAATGTGGCAAGTACAATGGGGGGAAGAAGAAGAACGAATGGTAATTCCAATACATTAAATTATATGGTCTTGATTTAAAAAAGAAGATTTATCCAATGTTTGCCAGAAAACAAGCGGAAATTGGCATTAGAAAAATTAAATTTGGAAAAGAATGGCAAGCAAAGCATAAAAAACTTGGAATTGACTGACCACAAAAGTGCCTAACACACAACATCAGCTCCACGCAATGGCGGATTGACGAATTTTAAACAACCAAATTTCAACCCTCATTCAAGCCTTCACTAGCATACTACCTCTACCCTAACCATAGCAAAGCTTCAAAAACATCACCTCCCCTAATTTCCGCTTCTATGCGATACACCCCTCCGGCATAATGCATCCAGATTTACCCATCAGTATGGGATGGATTAAGTAACTTTGCGCCCCTGCCCGTTCACCTCAAAAATCAGCAGCAATGACCATAAGAGAGCGCAACAAGGTAAGACTGGAACGCATTGCAGATATTGCTACCCGATGGATTGGCTCTACTGCATCGCTGATATTTCATACTATATTTTTCATTGTAGCATTTTTGCTTCCGGCGCTACATGTAATGAGCTTTGACCAAATGCTTCTGGTGCTTACCACCGTAGTATCGCTGGAAGCCATCTATCTAGCCATATTCATTCAAATGGCTGTAAATAAAAATACCAAAGACATCGAAATCATTCAGGAAGACGTGGAAGAAATTCAGGAAGATATTGAGGAAATTCAGGAAGATGTGGATGAGATTCAGGAAGACGTGGAAGAAATTCAGGAAGACCTTGATGAAATCCAAGAGGATGTGGAAGAGATCCAAGAAGATGTAGAAGAGCTACAAGAAGACTCAGATGAGGATGAAGACGCATACGGTACCCCCACCAAACCGCAACCCTACTACCATGCCTCACAGGGGCCAAACGCTGCGCCATCCAATCAGCTAGCCCACATCGAGAACCTGCTGGTGCAATTACAAAAAGAAATAGCAGAATTGAAAAAACAGTAATACACGCTTTACCAGCCGCTGGCCAATACATCCGCCAGATGCATGGTTTTTATTTTATACCCTCTATTATCGATATATCCCTGCAAATGCATCAGGCAGGATAAATCGGTACTGATGATATAATCCGCCTCCGTATCCAAGGCATTCTCTACTTTTTGCTCGGCCATACCTATGGAGATGCCGGAATACTTTACAGCAAAGGTACCACCAAAACCACAACAGGTTTCTACATCCTTCATCTCACGCAATACCAGCCCACGCACATTCTCCAATAGCGTACGGGGGCCTTGCTTTATTTTACATTCTCGTAAGGCAGCACAGCTGTCGTGATAAGTAGCCAGCCCTTTTAATGTAGCGCCACAGTCTTGCACCTTTAATACATTGAGCAAAAACTCGGAGAACTCATAAGTTCGGCTGCGCAAGGATTTTACTTCGTTATGCAATGCAGACTCATTGAATAACTTGGGATAATAATTACGTACAAATCCCACACAGCTGGCGCTGGGGGCTACAATATATTCCGCTTGCTTAAAATCATTGATAAACTTAGTACATACGGCTTTAGACTCATTCCAAAATCCTGAGTTAAAAGCGGGCTGCCCGCAACAGGTTTGCTCTGGATTATAGTACACCTTGCACCCAAAACGCTCCAACACCTTCACCATGTTAAACCCGGTTTCGGGAAACAGCTGATCCACAAAACATGGAATAAAAATATGTACGTTATGCATTTGTATTCATCTTTTCTGTCCCTCTCAATGAGCCTAATATTATTCCACCTCAATCATTTTATAAGCTGTAATAGCAGCTTCTTCGCCTTTATGGCCGTGTTTACCGCCCAGCCTGTCCAAGGCCTGCTCTACAGTATTTACGGTCAGTACCCCAAAAATGGTGGGCACAGGTAAGTGCAAATTCAGATGCAATATACCGTCAGCTACCATACGGCATACATAGTCGAAATGAGGGGTTTCGCCACGTATCACGCATCCCAATGCAATATAGGCATGTGGTTCATCCATCTTTTTTTTAGCCTTTGCCCAGTGTTTGTTGATGGCAAACGGAATTTCCACACTGCCGGGAACTACGATGGTTTCCACACGTGCATTGTTTTGCTGCAGTATCTTTAAACAACCGCGTTCGAGTTCATCTACAATATCTGCGTTCCACTCTGTTTTCACCAAAACAATAAAGGCATCCTGTTTAAAGATGCCCGTATTGATATTAACTAAGTTACTATTACCTAAAGAAGCCATTTTTTTAGTTTACGTTATAAACTCCTAATTGAGCCAGATATTTATCAGCCTCAAATCCGTATTGAGTACGGGGGAATTTCTCCTTTAACTCTTTATACAATTCGATAGCCTGATTCTTATTGTTCAGTACATATTGGGCCAGAAATGCACCTCTGAACAATGCAGTAGAAGCTGTTTGCTGATCTTCTACAAAATGATTTGCTGCCTTTTTGTAGTACTCCAGCGCTTTGTCGCCTTTACCTAAATCACCATAGGCATCGCCCAGCAATAAATAAGCGCGCTGTTGTACGGGCTTAGAATCAGTGCTGAAATCTTCTAAGAACTTTATTGCTTTATCATTTTGATTCAGCTTGATATAGCACACCCCTGCATAAAATTTAGCCAGATTGCCGGCCGGAGTGCCACTATACGTACTAGCAATTTTTTCAAAACCCGGATTAACGCCATCGCCGTTTAAAGCCAGGTTGATAGAGTCCATACGGAAGTATTCCTCAGCCTTATAGCTTTTATCCAGCGCTTCGGCTATTTTAGGCTTGGTTACAAACTGCTGGTAAGCAAAAAAACCACCTATAGCCACAATCAATACACCCAAAATCAGACTGATGGTTTTACCGCTTTTCTCCCATAAGCCTTTTATCTTTTCCACAGAATCGTTGGTTGCAAGAGCCTCTTGTTCAACCGTTTTTTTAGTATTCGCTGCCATTTTATTTTACTTCTTCAATTTAGTAACTAGTCAACAATAAACGGATAGTGAGGATCTACGTAAACATCCTTCAGTACCTCATCGTCGTTCGGGAATGGGCTTTCTTCTGCAAATTTTACTGCAGCAGCAACCACCTCATCGCAACGGGCATCAATTTCTTTCAACGCCTCTTCGGTTGCGTATTTATTTTCAAGCATAGTTTTTCTGAGTACCTGAATGGGATCCTTTGATTTATAGTTTTCCACCTCATCCTTGGTACGATATTTCTGAGGGTCGCTGATGGAGTGTCCTTTGTAACGATAGGTTTTTATTTCCAGTAAGGTAGGACCACCTTTCTCACGTGCACGTTTTACGGCTTCTGCTACAGCTTCGTGAACGGTTTCGGGATTCATACCGTCAACAGCTTGGGAAGGCATCTCGTAGCTCAATCCTAACTTGGAAATATCGGTTACATTGGAAGTACGCTCTACGGAAGTACCCATGGCATACTGGTTATTTTCGCAGATATAAACAACCGGCAATTTCCACAGCATCGCAAGATTGAAACACTCGTGCAGGATACCCTGACGTGCTGCACCATCTCCAAAGAAGCAAAGTACTACATTGTCGGTGCCTTTATAATTTTCAGCAAAGGCCAAACCCGTACCGGTACCTATTTGGGCACCTACGATTCCATGACCTCCGTAGAAATTCTCTTTTTTACCAAAAAAGTGCATACTACCGCCTTTACCTTTGGCACAACCGGTAGCCTTACCATACAGCTCAGCCATACAACTTTCTACCGATATACCCTTGGCAATTGCCAAACCGTGGTCGCGATAGCCGGTTATAAAGATATCTTCGGGACGGGTAGCAGTCATACAACCTGCAGCAATAGCTTCCTGTCCTACATACGCGTGGAAAAACCCGCGTATTTTACCTTCCATCTTATATTTTTCTTCCGCTGTAAGCTCAAACTGACGAATTAACTGCATTAATTCGTACCAATACAAATACGTCTCTTTAGAAAATTTTGTTGCCACCTGCTATAAAATTTTTATTTCCGAAGAACCCCTTCGGGGACAGCAAAAGTAAGGGAAAAAATGATTTCATGCTAATTGTATAATGGCTATCTGATGGTTCCCTGCTTAAATAGGCTATTTCATTTGATTTTATGGATGTTATCTAAGAAAAACATTCCTAAAACTGAATGAGAAGAGCCCTCCGACCCGATTATTCACAATCCCTTTTTGTGATAAAAAACATTGACTGTTGCATAATATTTCACCCCCTTCGATATGAATATTTTTAATAATAAATAGAAAATTCTTAAGTTTATATATCTTCCGCCCTTAAGTTGAAGAGACACTCTGTTTCATTGCCCTGCTCGGTATACTTCTTAAGTAATTGCGGTAGACTTTTTAAAAAATAGATGAAATTAGCAGCAATAGATATCGGAAGTAATGCAGCCCGGCTCCTCATTGCCGATGTACTGCACTACAAAAACCAACCGCCGGAGTTTATCAAGTCCAACCTGGTGAGGGTTCCGCTACGCTTAGGTTTTGATGTATTTGAAACCGGAGCCATATCCCCGCTGAAGGCCCAACAACTCCTCGAAACCATTAAGGCTTACAAACTTTTGTTGAATGCTTACGGCATAAAATATGTAAAGGCTTGTGCTACCTCAGCCATGCGAGATGCCCAGAATTCTAAAGAGATTATCCAAAAAATTAAAGACGAAACCGGCATCGAAATCGAAATCATTTCCGGCGACCTTGAAGCTACCCTTATCTACGAAACCCACATTGCCGAAGGTTTAAACAAGGAAAATTTGCATATGTATATTGATGTGGGTGGTGGCAGTACCGAAATTACCTTTTTCCAAAATGGGGAACTTCTTTATAAGCACTCATTTAATATCGGCACCATCCGAATTCTGAAACAACAGGTAAAAGAAGCCCAATGGGAAGAGATGAAAGACTACATCCGCACGCACACAAGACATGAAAAGAAAATTGTCGCCATTGGGTCGGGAGGTAATATTAACAAAGTATTTTCCCTCTCAAAGAAGAAAGAAGGTAGACCTCTCCCCCTCTCCCTACTACGAGATTATTATAAAGAACTGAGCCATCTTACCGTACAAGAAAGAATGCGATTATATAAAATGCGAGAAGATCGAGCCGATGTGATTGTACCTGCGCTTCTTATCTATACCAATATTTTAAAATGGGCAGGCGCTACCGAAATTCTAATTCCTAAAATAGGCTTGGTAGACGGACTCGTACGCACCCTTGATGAAGATATTTTGCATAATTTATAATGCGAAACCCTAACTTAGTCCTCCAATTATAGTTGGATTTCCTCATTATAAATTAAGTAGAAAAAAGTGTCTGTAAATAAAGAAGTAAAACGAGTTACCACCAATACACTGGTGAAGATGAAAGCAGCGGGGGAAAAAATAAGCATGCTTACCGCTTATGACTTTTCCTTCGCACGTATTATGGACCAAGCTGGTATTGATGTTATTCTGGTAGGCGATTCGGCATCGAATGTGATGGCCGGGCACGAAACTACATTGCCCATCACACTGGATCAAATGATTTATCATGCCGCATCAGTGATTCGAGGTATTAAAAGATGTTTGGTTGTTGTAGACCTCCCCTTCGGCACGTATCAATCTAATTCAGAAATCGCACTGGCTTCCGCCATCAGAATCATGAAAGAAACCGGAGCACATGCCATTAAAATGGAAGGAGGAGCAGAAGTTATCGAATCTGTCAAAAAAATCGTCAGCGCCGGTATTCCGGTCATGGGACATCTCGGACTTACTCCACAGTCCATTTATAAATTCGGTACCTACAGCGTGAGAGCACAAGAAAAAGCCGAGGCAGATAAACTCAAAGCTGATGCTAAATTATTGCAAGAAGCAGGTTGCTTTGCTCTCGTGCTAGAAAAAATCCCCGCATTATTGGCTAAAGAAGTAGCAGAAAGCCTACATATACCGGTAATTGGCATCGGTGCGGGAAAATACTGCGACGGACAGGTGCTGGTAATGCACGATATGCTGGGTATTAATACAGAGTTCAAACCCAAGTTCCTAAGACAGTACCTGAACTTGTTTGAACTCACTACGGAGGCAGTAAAATCCTATATCCACGATGTTAAGAGCGGCGACTTCCCCAACGAGAAGGAGCAATACTAATCCGAAATAATTTTATCGCGTGTAAAGGTATTATTTACGGTACGCCAGATCCCCAACGGATTTTCATCTTTGAGGGCATCGGGCAACAAATGATTGGGCCAGTTTTGAAATGCAACCGGTCTGGTAAACCTTTTAATACCGTCTGCTCCTACGGATGTAAAACGAGAATCGGTAGTAGCCGGGAAAGGTCCTCCGTGCTGCATCGCTAAGCATACTTCTACCCCTGTAGGTACACCGTTTAAAATAAAACGCCCGCACAGATTCTGTATTTGGCTTACCAGTTCTTCGTTATTGATAACATCGTTGTCCGTAGCAATTAATGTTGAAGTGAGCTGCCCTTCCAGACAGCGGGCTACAGCCATCATCTCCGCAATATTCCGACATTTCACAATCAGCGAATAGGGGCCAAACACTTCTTCATGCAGTATAGGATTATTGATGAAGGCTTCAGCAGAAGTTGCAGCCAAAGTAGGATAACCTTCATTTTCTTTGGGAGAGGTTTGTGACACAGCCAGAAGTTCTACATGAGATTGCGACAAGGCGTTACTTCTCTTATTGTAAAAATTCTCACAAATGCCTTGATGCAGCATAGGCTCCGGCAAAACGCCAGAGATTTCCTTACTCAGCACCTTTATAAATATGTTTAAATCTTCATTATCGATGCCAATAAGCAATCCGGGATTCGTACAAAACTGTCCGACATTTAGAGTGATGGATGCCCCATATTGTTTGGCTACTTCGGCTGCCGATTCTTTCATTTTTTCGGGCAATAAGAATACCGGATTGATACTTCCCATTTCGGCAAATACAGGAATAGGTTCTTTACGCTGATGTGCCCAGTCGAACAACTGCTTTCCTCCCTGAAACGAACCGGTAAATCCTACTGCCTTTGTATGAGGATGCATGACTAACGCTTTCCCTACCTCAAACGATGCACCACGTATATGTGCAAATATACCATCGGGCATATGGCATGCTTTTGCTGCAGCTAGAATAGCTTCTGCGGCCAGTTCACTCGTCTTGATATGAGCCGGATGCCCCTTTACCACTACCGGACATCCCGCGGCTAATGCACAAGCCGTATCTCCTCCCGCAGTAGAGTAGGCAAAGGGGAAATTGGAGGCGCCAAAAACTACTACCGGGCCGAGCGGCACCTGCATCTTTCTTAAATCGGGTTTGGCTGGCATCCGATTAGAATCAGCCGTATCAACGCGCGCTTCTAGCCAGTCGCCTCTTTCACATGCATCTGCATAAGAAGTAAGTTGGAAAGTAGTTCTTTTTAATTCAGATTGTAGCCGCTCTATAGGCAGATGCGTCTCCGCTGCTGCGGTTGCAATTAGCAACTCCGATCGTTTTTCTAACTCCGCAGCTATGGTACGCATAAAATGCGCACGCTCACGAAGGGAATATTTTTTGTATACATGAAAAGCACGCCAGGCACTTTCCATACATTTCTCGATTTCGGGCATTGGAGTATCGTCTTTCATGTTTTATACTTTTCACGAGTGGAAGTTATGATGATATAACAAAATCCTTCATTTATGAAGCACGATGAAAAGGTAACTATATTAAGAATAATAATTTTTCGGTCAAATTTAAAGGATAGCAAATTCGACACTATTAAAGTCCTCCCACGGTAAACACCAGCCTAGCATTATATGTGCCGGAGGGTATAAGAATAGACACACCCGAAAGGCTTAATTGGATTCCAATATCGCTATAGGAAGCTAAAGCTAACACAGCCTGAATTCGGTATAGTTCTATATCCGTAACTCCCACAGGCTGGTAGGCTGTACCTCCTGAAATTGAGCAAAGCAAGCAAAGCGTGGAACCATTACTTGTCCTTCTGATAGACAAGTTTAAATTACTATTCCAAGTAGGGTCGGGCTCGTAATGCACGGATACTTTCGCACTTCCTAAGAGTAATGGTACTGACGTATTGTGTGTGATTTGGTTACTTACACTTTCATAAGTACCCGCATAATCATTACCTGCCTCTGTTATATTGGGCACCGGCACATTCCAATGCGTTCCATTTACCACTAAAGTTTGAGCAAATAGTTGTCGGCAGGTAAGAACTATTAATAAACAACAGCATACTCGGATGATATATAGATTGGTTTGACTTCGCATGGTAAACACTAATTTGAACTAATGGTATAGGTTACAGTAACCTGCGTATTAGTTTGTGCCGACAGATTACTATAATTATTAGGCACAACAGAAATGGTAAGCTGATGCCCGTTCCCTACTCCATTGCCTGTGTACGAACGGCCAATACCGCTAATAATAACTGTTGGTGTGGTGGTAAGTGTGATCACCCCTGCAGGAGTTCCCCTAGTACCCCCACCGGCACCAGATGCAGCAGCAGCCTGTAACCGTATATTTATTCCCGGTATTGTCTGATTTATAGATGCTGTAATTATCCTAGAGCTGCCACTAGTCCCATATGCCGACGTATAATTGATCCATTTGCTGGTATTAGGAGTAGGATTGGATAAGGGCAAACCAGCTTCTGTAGGCTTAGTAAAACTCAGCGTGATGGGGCCTGCAGGTTCAATATCCAATAATGCTATAGCGGGCAATGTTACACTAACATTTCTACTACCCGATGTCTGCGCATAGAGGCTCCCCCCAAAAAATGAAAACACTAAAACCAATATGAAGCCCACTCGCAGCATACTTTATTTACTTCCTTGATAAGTTATTTTTATACTCTCTTGTTGATACTTTATTTCACCTCTTTGACGCACCACAATAATATCCAGATACTGCATATCTCCCGCCTTTAGTACTATGCTTTGCGCTCCGGTAATAATTTTATATTCTTTTTCCCATCCGTTAGGATATACTTTTATATCCCAAGTGCCAGGACGCAAATACGTAAAATCAAAAGGCTTATTAAATAAACAGATCTTTCTGTAAACTTCTTTACCATTGGACGCTTCAATAATAACGCCATAATTCTTGTCCTTATTATTATTGAAAGCAATGGGACTGGCGTTCCGTTCTTCAACCTTCACCATTCCTTTAATACTACTGGCAACGGTCATACCAAAATTAAATACATTTTCCTTGCCACTAAGTTGTAAAGGAACAGGCAGCTGAACATCTGGTATATCATTAATGTTAATAGAAGTACGATCTATTTCTAATACATAATCGCCTGGCACTACATTTTTAAATATATAATTACCGAATCTATCCGTTAGCGCTATATGATTCCCAAGCATTAAGCGTAGGCCTTCGGTTTTAGCCACCCCCAGATTCCTGACATTACCGTAAAGACTGGTATAGCTTGCTGTTTTTTGTACCGGAATATTAAGACGATAAGTGTATTTAAGGGAAACAATAAAATCTTTTTTCCCTGTTTCCCCGCGTTGTAATACATACCGCCCGGATAAATCAAGATAATGTTTGGATGATAACCTTTGATGCAGCGACACCTCCATTAAGTTACGATCTGCATAGTACTCCTCAGGCTGATAGTTATTCTGGTAAAATATACCTAGCTGTGTATTATCAGAGAAACGACTGAATGTTCTTATACCATAGTAAAGCGTCTTATATTCCTTTAGTTGATAACGTGCTGTTTGCATGTAACTAGCAAACAGATTAAACGATGTTTTTAGCTTTTGAAAAGAGAGATTAGTAGTATAATATTGAGAAGTACCTTTATATCCCAGTAAATAATTTGTAGTCCTTCCCAACTGCCCTTCTACATTAAAGTTCAGGAAAGCCATTTTCTGCTCGATAGTAACCCTAGCAAACGCTTCTCGATAATCAAATAGTTTAGGCTCTAGTCGGTCCTGATATCTTTGTATACCCGACAATAAAGATAAAGCTCCATGCTTTGCATATTTGTAGCGTGCGCCATACTGCTGATATTCTCTGTATGGTACGGATAAAGTAAACGTATCTCTTTGAATATTTTTAGCATCTTGAACATAGCTTGCGCTCAACGTAATTCTTTTGGAGAGCAGGTATCGCAAATATCCGTTAAACATACTGGCATTACTAAAATACCCCGCATAAAACGGACTGGTTTTAATATAGCTAAGATTACCACTCAGCGACTTTAGATAATGGCTTTGCAGCTGTACCATGTACCCGCTGCCATTATGCATGCCTGTATGGCTGTACGAAGCTTCTGCCAGTATCTTAAAATATTTCAAAGACTGAATATTGGCTTTCACATAGGGCAAGTGGGCTCTTTCGGAAACTCTGGCTGCATTATAGCCCATTTTTGTACTATCATCTTGCGGTATCTTATACAAATAACCTGCAGTAATATCATCTTCCTTATTTATATGAACAGTAGAGTATACGTTAAACTCATCTCGGATATCAGCAAAAAATCTGGGATGATTGTAAAAACCTCCCAACGATACATTTTTAAATCGGTACTGCAATGCTGCACCTCTACCATACCGGGAAAACTCCGTAAGCATCGAAGAAGCATACACTTTATCGCCCAAATGCACATACCACCTATCGTTCTTATAGTTAATAAAATATTCTTCGTATTGTGTAAAGATGTTGAACTTTACAGGATTGGGCGATACAGCTCTGAAGCTTAGCAAATCGCTGTTTTTATTATTCAGGCTTCCGCTACCACGAATCTCTCCTTGAAAACCTCCGGAGTACACGCCTTTATCCTGCATCCCAATATAAGCACCGGAAATATAAACAGGTAGACGATGATAGATATCGTTACTCGCTGGTTTCACAGAAATAAGAGTTGTATGAGTGCCTGTATGCCATTTGCTCAAGCTATCGGTTAAAGAATGAGCAGTCAATCTGAGATAATATATATCATTGTTGGGTAGATTGATATCGGTATTTTTCACAACCTCAATAATCCGTACTTCTCCGGGTTGGAGATGAACGGTATCTATGCCCTCGATTAAGTCAGCATTAGTTTCAAACCGTAAGTACTCCGCAACATTCCCTTGATTCTTTATCTGAAAACTTGCTCTAAGCACCTGCCCGGCTCTTAAATACTGAGGGGCTTCAATATTGTGTAGGCTGATATTTTTTATTGAGCTAACGACAATTTGAGAGTGCTTTTCAATAACTGAATTAGTAGTTCTATCTGTAAGAATTAAGGTGACTTGATATTTACCTGCAGCAGTTTTTGAGGAAACCTTGACGGGCAATATGTACACTTTAGATTCGCGCGCCAGCACCTCTATACTATCTTTCCGAATTACGGCTTCGATCGTAGGATCAGCAGTACGGGCTGCAATATCATAGATCTTATTTTGCTCACTGGTATTTTCTATATTAAAGGATATAAGTGCTATCTTCCCTGGGAGTAGCAGTTCTTTCTTCTCATCTTTTTCTGTAAAAAGATTTTGAGAAAAAACAGATACAGGAAGCAGTATAAAAAAAGAAATATACCAGAGGTTAATCATCCTTTATATCCAATTCGGCGTTTAGCGCAAAAGCATTTTCATCTTCATCAACAGCCATAATCACCGAAGTGTACTGACCTCTGGGCACCGAGCTAATATCAATAAAGAAAGATTTGGAATTACCGGGTAACAAGCTCATAGGTACGCTTTGATAAGTACCTACTTTCTGACCGTTTCTGCGATCATAGAGATCCGCACTCACTATAGACTTACAAAACACACTACCAAAATTTGAAACAGCTACTTTTAGAATTCTGTTGTTTTGTTCTTTCTCTACCTTTATATGCTCAAATTTCAAGTTAGGCTTAAGTTCATCAGTATTATAATTGGTAATGATTTGAATAGCATACCGCACCACGGAGTGAATGGTTATCCCTTTCCCGATTTTATCGGGTTCTATAGGATTTTCAGGCTCTATGATAATTACCGACCAATAGCTGCTGGCCTCTCTGAGGTTTTGAGGCACCCATATTTCATACGGGAGATCTGCTTTCTCTCCGGCTTGTAATGTCAGCTGCGTTCCGCCCAGCCGAATCCACGCTGCATTGGAATGGTCATGCGATTGGGGATTCGTATAATAAATTTCACCTGACCATTTGTAACGAACATCCTGCATGTACACCTTTACATTTTGAGGCGCCTTTGCAGTATTTTCTAGGCTTATCACACCTTTATAAACCTCTCCACTCTTTACTTTAAAAATATGAGTGAGCCCGTTATGGATTACAATTCCGGCATGTGCCCACACACCCAATAAAAGACATGCTATAAAAAGCACAAAGCGGCTTACCATAACTAAAAAAATTATAAAAGGCCCAAAGGCCTTATAAGTTTAGTAAAATTGACTTATATGTTTTCCTAGACTTAGTTGTCGGAAATGGTATAAACAACAGTAGCCGAAGTAGTACTCGCTTCCAAATCTGCATAGCTAGCAGTAGCACTACCCACCTCTAGTTCGTAAGTCAAGTTATGCCCGTTGTTGGCACCATTGCCAGTATAAGCACTACCAATACCTGTAATAATAGGCTGATCGGTTGCTGTAAGCACCAAAGATGCAGAAGGTGTTCCTAATGTACCATCTCCTGATCCTGCTGCAGCCGCAGCTGTAACCTTGATATCCACACCGGTCACCAAAGCATTTAATTTTACACTGATAGTGCGAGTAGGATTAGAAGCATCTTTAATTGAAGAATAGTTCAACCATAACGTATTATTGGGAGCAGGCGCCTCTATAGGCAAACCGGCCTCGGTAGGAGCTGTAAAATTCATCGTAATGTTTTTACTAGCACTGGGCTCAATATCAACTAATGCCACTGAAGGAATGGTAATACCAATAGTGTGGTTGTCTGTTTGCGTATCCTGGGCCATTGCAAATACTGGAGCGAGGGCGCAGAGTAAAACGAGTAGCTTGGATTTAGACATATTTAGATGTTTATTGTAATGTAAAAATGAGGGCTGTGATTTTTTATTCAAAAACAGGGTATCTATTCTCATAAACAATTCAAAAGCCTGGTATCTGATACAAAATTATAAAAAGTATTTAGAAAAGTACAATTAATCTTATACAATAAAAATGGAGGGATATCTCTTTCTAACATAAATTCAATGTTTTCTCCTTCCACCTCAACGAGATATCACTCAAACTACACCATCAATGTAGGGTAAGAAACCATTTAGACCTAAAACAACTGATTGAAACCGTACATCATGTTTGAAGGAGGAAACAGAATGGAGGGCATGAATTTAAAAATCATCTTTTCTATAAAAAAAGGACCACTTTTTGTGGTCCTTTTGCGGACCGGACGGGACTCGAACCCGCGACCTCCGCCGTGACAGGGCGGCATTCTAACCAACTGAACTACCGATCCTTGAAATTGGGAGTGCAAATATAGGAGAGTTTTTTTAACTACCAAACTTCTATCAAAAAAAATCTATTTTTTTTATCTTGAGCCTAGTATGAAACTATCAGTCATTCTACAAAATGCGTATAGCAAAGAACAGGCTACACAAATTGTAAAGTGGGTCGGCAGTAACCAACAACGCTTTGACGAGTTGCTGCACTGGTTTTTAAGCGATGATAACAAAATAGTACAGCGGGCCGCATGGCCATTAAGCTACTGCATCGCCCAGCATCCCCAACTCATCAATAAACATTATGATACACTAATTGCTCAATTACAAGCTAGTGATAAACCCTCCGCTGTTAGGAGAAATATTTTACGAGCATTTGATCAAATTCCTCAAATTCCCGAAAAGTATCATGGTATCATCATGGATGCATGCTTTAGATATATTGAAGACCCCGAAGAAACTATTGCATCGCAAGCCTTTGCTTTAGGTATTTTAGCAAAACTCTCTAAACTATATCCCGAAATCAGACAGGAACTATGTACCATTATTGAAAGCCGGCTCCCCTATGCCACACCTGCATTTAAATCACGTGCCAAAAAAATTCTCAGTGGTAAATGGTAATCATCATTATGTTAAAATCAAATAAAATATAGAACTGAGGCCGATTTTGACAAGTGATAGCCCTACTTTTGCGGACAAAAAACAGGTCTTGAGAAGATTTAGTTTATACATCGTATCGGCTTTATTTTTGATTGGTTGTAAATCGCAGGGGTCTAAACCATCCGCTAGTTCCACCGACTCCTCATCATTGGTAGTCATAGCTCCTGAGAAATTGAGTGCTGAGGACATTACCCGATACCGTACGGCATTGGAAGACCTCTTCGACCGTAAATTGCTTAACGATTATTTCAATGGAGCTGTTATTGTTGCCAAAGGAGGAACTATTCTTTACGAAAATTATGTAGGATATACCAACCCTCGTACCAAAGAAGAAGCTATCACCGACACCACAGCTTTTCATTTAGCATCTACCAGTAAACCTTTTACCGGTATGGCGATCCTGAGATTGGTACAGGAAGGCAGAATTAAATTGGAGGATGATCTCACCAAATACTTTCCGGAGTTCCCATATCCCAACATTACCGTCAAGGACCTGCTATGTCATCGCAGCGGGCTTCCCAACTATCTTTATTTCATGGATGATAAAACGAAATGGCCTGCGGACAAAATGGTGAGTAATCAAGATGTTTTAGACTTCATGATACAACATAAGCCAGCAATAAGTTACAAGCCCAATACACGTTTTAACTATTGTAATACCAACTATGTATTGCTAGCACTAATATTGGAGAAAGTAACCAATATTCCCTACCCACAATATCTAAAACAAACAATTTTTGAGCCACTGGGTATGCACCACACATTCGTGTATACTCCCGCAGATAGCGGCAGAGCCATCTTCTCTTACCGGCCTTCCGGAGCTTTGTGGGAATTAGACATCTTCGATAATACCTACGGCGATAAGAATATTTATAGCACCCCCCGAGATATGCTGAAATGGGATGCAGCTTTGTACGACGATCGATTCATTAGTCAAGCTCTATTGGATTCAGCCTATCAGCCGCAGAGTCATGAAAGACCTTCCATCCACAATTACGGCTTGGGTTGGCGTATGCTCAATCTGCCTAACGGTAAAAACGTCATTTACCACAATGGCAAATGGCATGGTTTTACTCCTGCGTTTGCCCGACTTTTGGACGAGAAAGCAGTAATTGTTATTCTTGGAAACAAATACAATCAGAATATTTATAATGTAGCCAAGATGGCCTATAATGTATTCGGCGATTATATGCAAGATGAAGGTAGTGAGGACCCCGACTCCACTCCTCCCCCGACCGTGGTGAAGAGAGTTCCTAATAGCAATGTGAAGAAAACCGCAGCTAGCAATGCCACTAAAAATAAAGTGGCCGCCACCAGCACCTCAAAAAAAACTGTAGCATCCCGAAAATCAACCACTCAAAACTTACAAAACAATAATATCAAGAAAACCGCTACAGTAAATAAAAAGAGCTCCTCAACAAATAAAAAAAGTAGCAACTCCAAACAACAATCTCGAACGGTGCCACAAAAATCAAAAAAATAGTAGGTGCATTAGAGCTTTGCAGAAGGCTGATACATCATTAGCTCCTCAAGCAAGTTTTCTATTTGAGCATAAGGATATTTATGGACTAAGAAAAAGTGATTGGCATTTGCATTGGGGTTCCAAATATTACTACCATCCTTACTAACTTCAATCTTACCAGGTCCTATTACATAAAAATACTTTTCGGGTGTGCGTACGGCACATAACACGGCTGTTTGATCCCAAGATTGCCGACCGTTACCCTTTTCTGGCACCGCACTAAAATTGATAGCATATCCCATGCCTATAGGGGTTTGAGGGAATTGCTCAGCCAGACGTTTTCCTGTACGAATACGGGAACCTATATCAAATCCACTGAAAACAATAGGCACGTCTTGAGGCCATAGCGCCAAAGCCTGGTAAGCAGCAGTAGTGTCCTTGTAAACATTAAATTCTCTTCCTTGCGGGAAATCCGCCGCCATAGCCACCCATTGCTTTACCTTCTTCTTCACCAAATCTACCCCCGAAAGCTTAGAATAAGTGTCAGGCTCTGAATGCAATAAATCGTTGATGTTTGACAAAAAACCTACCGTAACAATGGTTACCGATCGATCCGGTTGCTGTGATAAAATACGGCGATAAATTTCTACTGCATACGGATATTGCTTACTCCGTAGCTCAGGAGCAAAGCGTTGAATCAGCGCTTCATTCCACCCGCTTTTGTGCGTAAATGCCGGTGCTGTGGGGCCAGCTATCCCTACAGGAACCTCTCCCCTGTTAAAATATCTATTTAATAACTCAATGGTTGGCGCTATGGCTGGGTGCCCGTTGCTAGATAAGGTGGCTAGCACCTTACACTCTTTTCGAGCTTCTAATGCATAGAGTACGGCAATAGCACCTAAATCGTCATAATCCGGTCCCATATCAGTATCAAAAATGATTGCAGGAACAGCTTTAGTGCGCTGCGCATCTATACAGTTAGTGAAACTCATAAGCAGGAGTAGCCATGAGAGACATAATAAAATTCTTTTCATTTTTAAGTATTTGAGCAATCGTTAATAAAAGGTAAGTACTGTAAAAGATTCTGTCTAAAATTACACACAACCGTATAATTCTGTAACATCAGACTATACAAGTTGCTATTATGTATTTAACTTTAGAGTTGTAATTATTTATATCGATGAAAATATTGTCTGCCGCACAAATTCGGGAATGGGATCAATACACGATGCAACATGAACCTATCTCACCTATTGATCTAATGGAAAGAGCAGCCGAGGCCTGCACTCACTGGATTTTGGAGCATATCTCGCAAGACATATTCTATATTTTTTGCACTACCGGCAACAATGGTGGCGATGGACTCGTTATAGCGCGCTTACTTAAGTCTCACAACAAGCAAGTAAAAGTATTCGTACTATCCCTGAGTGCAGGCACTGATTGTTTTAATATTAATCTTGAAAGATTAAAACAAATAAGCACCGTTGAAATCATTACTCTAAAAAGTACTTCCGACTTCCCCTCCATTCCCAACGATGCTGTAATTATTGATGCTTTATTTGGTACAGGATTAAACAGAAAACCCGAGGGGTTGGCGGCCGAGCTGATTCACTTTATCAATCATACAGCAAAGCATGTTATTGCTATCGATATTCCTAGCGGCTTATTATGCGATCGCAGTTCAAAAGATTTTCCAGTAATAAAAGCAGCACATACACTTAGCTTCCAATGCTACAAACCCGCATTATTACTTCCGGAAAATGCGGTATACTTTGGTAATGTACATATTCTGGATATCAAGCTACATACCGATTTTTTACATACAGTAGACACGAATTACGAACTCGTTGATTTTAATTTTATAAAACAACTTTACAAACCTAGAAATGCTTTTTCGCATAAAGGAAGCTTCGGACATGCATTAATAATTGCAGGCAGCTATGGCAAAATGGGCGCGGCTGTATTAAGCACCCGCGCCTGTCTGCGGAGCGGAGTGGGTCTTGTTTCCGCGCATGTTCCAAGTTGTGGAGTAACTATTCTACAAACCGCTGCGCCGGAAGCTATGTGTCGTGTGGATCGCAATGAAAAAGTCATTACAAAACTTGATTATGATGTAACGTCTTATTCCGCAGTGGGAGTAGGTCCCGGCATAGGTACAGACAGCGCTACAACAGCTTTTCTGCATCAGCTGCTGGTGGCATACCCTAAACCATTAGTGCTAGATGCCGATGCATTAAATATTTTATCGGAACATAGTGAATGGTGGCCCCTACTACCTCCTCACAGCATTCTCACTCCCCATCCTAAAGAGTTCGCTCGATTGTTTGAAGAAAATAAAGATGACTTTGCAAGGATTGAAACGGCACTGCAGCAAGCTCGTACAAAAAACCTCGTAATTGTATTAAAGGGGCATCGCACTTTTATCGCTACACCTTCAGGTAAGGGATATTTCAATACGAGCGGTAATGCTGGTATGGCCACAGGTGGTAGTGGGGATGTGCTTACCGGAATCATCACTGGCTTATTAGCGCAAGGTTATTCCTCATCCGAGGCAGCAATATTAGGAGTGTATATACATGGCATGGCCGGAGATCAAGCCGCTCTACATTATGGAATGGGCCCCATGATAGCCGGAGATATTATAGATAATCTATCCGTTATTAAGCGACTGGAAACAGTATAATTACATAAAAAAGCGACCTTCAAAACAGAAGGTCGCTTTAAAATATATTCAACTACTTTTTATTAATGTCCATGTCCATCGTTAGGACCATGCTCCTGCACATTCGGATCAGAATCGGATACGTTCAGGATTTCTACATCAAAATATAATGCTTCGTAAGGTTTAAACACACCGTTACCATCCTTGCCGTAAGCCAGATATCCTGGAATGTAAATGGTGCCTTTACCACCTTGTTTAAATTGTCTTAGTCCATCTTCAAAACCACGAATAAAGGGCTGCTCACCTAATTTTACGGTAAATTGATTGGCATCGAAAGTACTGTCTTTAGCCACTGTTTTTCCGGTATATTTTACTGTAACAAACTTACCATCGGCAACCTGGGCACCTGAACCCGGATTATCTATTTTAACGAAAGTACCTACAGGCGTTGGGGTTGCAGTAATTTTTTTACTTGCCAGGTAATTTTGTACTTCCTGAATTTGCTTAGCTTTTTCACCTGATTTTTCTAACTCAGCCTCTTCGGCTTTACGTGCTTCTTCCTGCTCTTTTCTGAATTTTTGCATCATTTCTTCCTGCTCTTTCTTCTGGCGGGGAAGATCTTTTTCCATCTCTTTTTGATAATCTGCACGCGCTATACTATCTTCTTTAAATACTTCCAATACTTTATAAGTGTAAATAATTTTATCGCCTTTTTTCAGGAAGGGAGGTAACTGCGCTTCATGAGTCAACCCTTTCTTAATAGCAGAATCGATATAAATAATAGCCACCATACTATCGCCCTTCTTCAACTCTTTAAACACCTCTCTCGGATCGTATATAGGCTGCCCCGCAGGAATTTGCTGTACTTGATCGAAGTAGGGCATTTTCCCATAAGTATTAACTAAGAAAGAGTCCTTGCTACCACTGATACGAGCTGTCATATGCATTTTCAGCACATATCCATCCTTGGTACTATCTTTACTACCACCGTCGAAGATGATATATTTTAAACCATTAGGGCTGGTTTTATAGTCTGCATTTTTACATGCAGTGAATGCGCAAGCTGCAAAAACTGCAATGCTCAGAATTTTTAAACGTTTCATTTGTCGATTTTTAATTTTTAATTTGATATTGAAAGCCGCTTGGCTGTTTTTTGGGATGTTGCAATTTACTGTAGCAAACTCCCGTTTTCTCTTACGGCACTTTTAAATTTAGTGACAGTATCTTTAAGAGAATCTTTAGTACTTCCTCCGGAAGCATTAAAGTGGCCTCCTCCATTGAAGTACGTACGGGCAAAAGTATTACAATCAAACGCTCCTTTACTTCTAAAACTCCATTTTCTTTCTTCGTCGCGATCGATAACCAACCCTACCAGTTTTATTCCCTGTACCGAGAGGGGTAGGTTTACCAACCCTTCTGTGTCTCCTGTCTTTATTTCAAAGCGCAATATATCGTGTTTTGGAATAGCAATCAATGCCGTATTATATTCATAGATGAACTCTAGGCAATTCGTCAGTACATGACCTATAAATCGCAATCGATTCTCCAGAAAGTTATCAAACAAGTTGCTATGTACTTCTGCATGGTTAAAACCCGTTTCCATCAGACGTGCCACCATCAGATGTACTGAGGCATGCGTACTCGCAAAACGAAATGAACCGGTATCTGCTACCACTCCTGCATATAGGCACTGTGCTATGTATTCATCAATCCAGCTATCTTTTCCTGCTGCTACAATAAAATCATACACCATTTCACTGGTCGAACTCTTCGTAATATCGCTGATCCCATAGTGAAAGTTGGGTGTATCAGGTTGTTCATGATGATCGATTAGCACTCTTATGCCGTTAAATGCCGCCAGAAAAGGCGCCATACTCTTTGTACGATGAAAGATGTTAAAATCCAAACAGAAAAGATATTGAGCGCTATTGATCAGCTCTATGGACAGCTCCCTTTGCTTTTCAAAATTCAGCACCTCAGCACAACCCGGCATCCAATTAAGCCAAGGTGCCCAGTTTGTAGGTGAAATCACGGTCACCTCATGTCCAAATTTTTTCAGAAAATGCCAAAGCCCCAATGCCGACCCCATTGCATCTGCATCCGGCTTCTGGTGCATGGTTATCACCACCTTAGCAGGTTGGGGCAATAAGGATAGTATATTTGCTATTGCTTCCATCGAAGAGGCGCAAAAATAGGTAAATTAAGCTCATTTTTAAATATTACTTTCTGTACCTTTGCCTCCCTAAAATTATAATTAGTATATATGAGCAATCGTACATTTACAATGATTAAACCCGATGCGATGGAAAATGGCCATGCAGGAGCTATTTTAGATCGTATCACCAAAGCGGGCTTCAAATTAGTTGCAATGAAATTAACCCGGCTTAGTAAGGAAAAAGCTGGGGAATTCTATGCAGTTCATAAAGATAAACCCTTTTTCCAAGACTTAGTGAATTTTATGAGCCGCGGCCCCATTATTGCTGCTATTCTGGAGAAAGAAAATGCAGTAGCTGATTTTCGTGAACTAATTGGAGCTACCAATCCGGCTAACGCTGCAGAAGGCACTATTCGCAAAACCTTTGCAAAATCCATTGAAGAAAACGCTATTCATGGAAGTGATAGTGATGAAAATGCAAAAATTGAAGGAGATTTCTTCTTCAATCACTTTGAAAGAGTAGGATAAACTTCTAATGCATATATCAACATACTAAAAAATCCGGCAAATGCCGGATTTTTTAGTATAACGAAGACGTTATTGATCCTTAAATTTCCTACACTATTTTAACTCTTATCTGTATTCAGATAAATCATCTTCCCGCTACTCTCCGATTTGGGAGGAACAGGATATTTCATTCCGGTTTTGAGGACCTTTTGATTGTCAGCTATAAATAGCATGACTGGAATTACTATTAATATTAATAGTAATAACATTTGAAAAGTTCGGTTCATAAGTTAAGGTTTTTGCTAATGGAAATCAGCAAACATTGCTCCAATGTTCGCATTTTGAGCGCAAAAGTATAGAATAATTGTCTAAAATCAATGATTTGAGCAATTTACTTATATGTATTACTTATCCTTTGCAAGGAGCTTTCCAAGCCTTTCCTTGGATTTATTGAATACATTTCTGCCTAAATCTATGCCCTTACGTTTTTTTTTCTGTTCTTCAGGAGGGAGATGAATAAACTCCTGACACTCCTTACTACAACACCCTTCAAACTCTTTAGCACAATCCTCACACTGTATAAATAACAGATGACAAGCATCATTAGCACAGTTTACATGTGTATCCGCCGGCTTACCGCATTGATGACAATGCGCAATAATCTCATCCGTAATACGCTCACCCAGTCTTTGGTCAAACACAAAGTTTTTACCATGAAACTTGTTCTCCAATCCTTTCTGCTTCACCTGGTTCACATAATTAATAATTCCACCCTCGAGGTGATACACATTTTTAAAACCTTTATGCAACATGTACGCTGAGGCTTTTTCACATCTGATGCCTCCGGTACAGTACATCACTATGGTTTTATCCTTGTGCTCTTGCATCATCTCCACCGCCATGGGCAACTGCTCCCTAAAGGTATCACTAGGAACTTCTATGGCATTCTCAAAATGTCCCACTTCGTATTCGTAGTGATTACGCATGTCGATAATAATGGTGTTAGGATCATTAGCCAGCTTGTTGAAAGTCTCAGCATCAGCGTACTTACCTCTTCTGGACATATCAAAGGAAGGATCATCAATCCCATCGGCAACTATTTTTGGACGCACCTTCACATCCAGAACATAAAACGATTTTCCATCGTCATCCACGGCAATATTCAGCCGAATCCCATCCAGAGCGGGATCTAATGAATAAAGCGTTTCTTTGAACTTCTCAAAGTTTTCGGTGGGCACACTAATTTGGGCATTGATGCCTTCCGCAGCAATGTAAATTCTTCCTAATACCCCCAAATTGTTAAATATCTTATAGACGTGATTTCTAAAGGTAGTAGGGTCAGAAATAGGAAAATACTGATAGAAAGAAATAGTAGTACGGGGAGTATTGTCCTTAAGGATACGCTCTTTCAGTTCCTTTCGGGAAATGCGATTATGTAATGCCATAAACATGAAATTTGATCCCGCAAGACGGGAAATTAAATACAATAATTGGGCAGTTGCAGGCTGCACCAAATTTCAGTGTGCAAAGGTACGATTATTTCTTCTTAAACCTTATTAATTATATGGCATCCCTCTAAAATGATCTATTTTCTTAAATAAGAAGCGGTTAGGGCAGCAAATCCCCCAACGATTGCGCCGACTAATGCAGTGATAAACACTAACAAAAGGGGGCGCGCCCCTATTCCCAGCAGCTCCCCTATGCGGTTGGCTAAAATACCGTTATTAGCAGCATTGATGAAAGCTGCTACGAGAAACCACGTTAAAAATATTGCCAAAAATCCTGATAAAAATGCCTTACCAGGACGCTGAACAATCAGCAGCGAAACCAAAAAAGATACAATAGCCAGACTCCACCACGGGGTGTAGAGTCCGGCTACGAAAGATAAAATCCCTATAACAATCACAGACAAAATAAACTTCATATGAAAAATTGAGTAATAGGTACAATTTTACATGTATCTCTTATTTGTCGCCCTTAAATAACCCTTCAGGAATCGTTCCTTTCAACTTTCCCAAACTTAAATTCAGATACTTTAGTACGATAGGCGCTATATCATATAAACGCATTTCTTTTAAGTTAGCATTGGACCTTACCGATTTGCCCACAGCAATGAATCCAGTCTGAATTTCTTTTGTATCGGGGAAATGCCCATGCACACCTCCTTTCTTTCGCTGTGTGATAAAGTCGCCTTTCTCGGTAGCTGCAAAAGAAGCATTATTCAGAGCACTTAAAGCAAAAACAGCGTTAGGATCGGCCTTTACCTGCTTCATTTTCATAGGGTCAATAATCCTAAAATATTTTTTATCGCTATCAGGTAATTTGTCAAATAAGTCTCTTACTTTACCTATAATCTTTGGGTCGTTATTTTTTACAAACAGAAACGCACTTCCACCCATTGTATGGAAACGCGCATCCCAATCTCCTTTATTTATATCTCTTATAAGCCCCTCTTTAGCTAGAATCACATTAGGCCTTACAGAAATATCGGTATCGTAAAAACCATGATCCCCTACTATCAAAAACAAGGTATTCTTTTCTATGCCGGCCTCCTTTACAGCATTCCATATAATACCAACACTACTATCTATTTTACTTAACCCGCGCTGTACAGCTTCTCCTTCCCTTCCGTTTGCATGCTCAATATGATCCAGTCCAAACATGTGCAACGTCATTAAATTGGGCTTTGCGTTTTTAATTACCCATGCCCCAATTTTGGCAACAGCAATGTCATCACCAACATCAATCTTATCCACCCCTCCCAATATTTCCTTCTTAATGGTAGCCGTAAAATCCGATGGGTAACTGTATTTCTCCAAAACATCATTTCCCATATGACCAATATCGGGGATATTATAATCGACAGGCGCACCAGCTGATACCGGCCATACTATAGCAGCCGTTTTTAATCCGGCTTTACGAGCCACGTCCCATAATGTCTTCTTCTTAATTTGTTTAAAATTCCAATAAATACCACCATTGGTACTATCATAAGAAAAAACAGCATTATAATATATACCATGTTCGGCAGGAGATACCCCGGTTACCATGGTTGTATGCGAAGGAAAAGTAACCGAGGGAAAAACGCTCACAACGCCTTCGGCAAATGCACCTTTCTTTTTTAATTGCTTCAAATTGGGTGCATGCCACTTGTTAGAAAGATAAAACTCGGGACGCAAACCGTCCACGGAAACCATAATAACATGTTTATCTGCCTGGGCATACACAAAGTAGGGACCCAGTACCAATATCAGTGTAAAGAGTAGTCCTAATTTTCGCATAAGAGATAATTTTTATTAGGGGCTTTGATGAATTTTTCTCATTTCCCTCAGCATAAAAAATATGCACAGATGATGGATGCAAGAAACGAATAAATACGTTTCTATGTAATATCAGCAGCAATCGTACCCTCTAAACAAATGTAATCGCAATTATTGTTTTTTCCAAATAACAATCTATCTGGATTTACCCATTATGCTTTGGAAAAATTCATTACCCACTTTACACGACTATCCTTTGCATCATGCTCTTTCATCATCCATAATTGGTAATATCTACCTTCTACCCAGTTATTGACGGCATTATCATAAAAACGACTTCCTGGATTCCCACTCTGTCCTCCGGGATATACTCCATACGCTTCCATGTCGGGCGTTAAATGCACCACCATACGCCAGCTAGGGCCATGACTTTTTTTAATGGCATTAATTGTATTTCCCGAGCCTCCAACAGGCAGGTTTTTATGTGCAAACGAAGGCAGATTATTCTTTAGTAAATGGTAAATGGCCGGTTCTTTAAACTTCGCCCACTCCAACCGATGCTCCTTCTCATAATCAGATAATGCCTTAGTCGCACTGTTTAAAGCTGCCGTAACCTGATTGGTCAGTGTTTCTACAACGGTTGTTCTTTTATCATCAACAAACGATAATAATGTAGTATCGATTTTTAAAAGCTCCATGAGTGTCTCTTCCTCGGGCAAAATGGTTGTAGGACCCGCAGCCATTAATTCATCTTCCCATATATTTCGCTGCAGGCTATCTAACCAGCATCGATAAATGGTTTGCCCAATTGAATGAGGCCCTGCATCAAAATCCCAACCACGGATAATATCTAGATATTTTTTAGCTTTTTCAGAAAGTTTTTCTTCATGGGTGTGTGCTATCAAGATAGGTACTAAATCTCGTGCAAGTATATTATAATAGTTCTGCTGTAGCTCCATCATATCCTGAACAGTAATACTGTTCATACGTTGCAAAAAATACTCAATTGCTCTACCCCGAGGTGTGATATAAGTACCCGGAATAAAGTAAGGATAAGTACCATCTACAGGACGTTGATTGGCACTTTCAAGAAAACCTCGATCAGGATTTACAGCATGTGGATTTTCCTCCTGAGGAATATACCCCTGCCACATATAACTGCTATCACGTCCGGGCATTACGTATAATCCTTGCCCTTGCCACCTATTAGGAAACTTACCTTGTTGCCAAATAGCTATATCCCCACTTTTAGAGGCAAATACAAAATTTTGTGCAGGACACTCAAAAGTTTTGATAGCTTCAGCATACTCATTATAGCTTGTAGCTCTATTCAACTTGTAAAAGGCCAGTCCTTCATCTCCGGTATGATGGGCTACCCATGTAACTGCTAAAGCTGATTGTCCTGAAACTGTATCCGCAAAAGCAGCATCGTATATCACCGGACCAAACACCGTATAAGCTACAGTATCATATATCGGCGTCTGCCCTTTTACTTTTATTTCTTCAACACGTAACTGTGAGGCTTTCCAGGTATTATTGAACCAATACTCCCGCTTCGATGCATCTTTAAATTGAATTGTGAAATAATCTTTTACATCTCTTTGAGCATTCGTAACGCCCCAGGCAATGTGTTCATTAAAACCAATAATTACATACGGACATCCGGGCAAGGTAACTCCATAAACGCTAGAAGAAGGAGTAGACAATTGCATTTCGTACCAAATAGAGGGCAACGATAATTCTAGATGCGGGTCATTGCAAAGTATGGGTGCGCCACTAGCTGTTTTAGTGCCTGCAACTACCCAGTTATTGCTACCATTATCCCGATCCTGTGGATTGGGTTCATGTACAGCGACCTGACGATGATTGAAGAAATAGGCCGAATCGGCATCAGTAGGTATTACATACTGCTTTTTATAATTAGGAAATATAGTGCCTTTAGGAATAATAGGCACTAAAGAATCCTGTACCTGAGGATATAATAAGTTGAACTGCTCAGAAGTAAGAATTGAACGGAGGTTGGTATAAATCAAATCCCGCTCTGTGCCTGAAGAAAGCATTTGCGCCATCATTTTTAAAAGCATGAGTGTACGCAGATTACTCCACCTCTCGGGCTTAAAGTTGAGAATTTTATATTCCAAAGGAAGGGTGCTTTCAGTGAGTGTATTAATGTATGCATTCACCCCGTTTGTATAAGCTGTATATCTCGCTAAGGCATCAGCATTTTTTTCAATTTCCTTCAGCGTATTTTCTGCTGCAAACTTCATTCCTAGACGCCGTTGTGCCTTGTCGTACTCAATAGCTGCCTTGCCTGCAATTTCACTTACACGGCCTTCAGCGGCTCGAGTTTGTAAGTCCATCTGAAACAATCGGAACCGTGCATGCAGGTATCCCTGAATAAAATACAAATCCTCATCGTTTTGTGCAAACACATGAGGTACCAGCCGCTCATCAAAATATACTTTTGCAGGAGCTTTGAGATATTCGTGCACAATATTTAAGTTGTAGTCAAACGCCGTATCTTCTGCATTTTGCCAAAAGCCTGTCTGCGGGCTTAAAAAACTTCCTAATGGCATGGGCACTTTGCTACCCATCGGACGATTTAGAATAAAAATCAACAATATGGTAACAAGAAACGAAAAGCAAAATGGCAGCAGTCTCATGGGTTTGCATATTTTACAAGAAAGATAATTATTTTTTCCGACCTGTAAATACTCAGCTTTATATCACATTACCCTATCGGCCCATAGTTAGCCCCGGGCTGATAAAAAACAAGGCCTGTTTATTCCAGGCCTGTTTCGAAATGTCTTGTAGGTATCACCACGTCCTGAAAACCTTTTTTCAACAATCGCTTTTTAAATTCCTGTTGTACTTCAGGCTCTCCATGCACCAAGAAAAGCTTTTTTACTTCCCGCGGATCTTGACATGCCAGCCACTGACATAAGTCTTCATAATCACCGTGGGCGCTCATACTTCTTATCTCTCCTATTTCGGCGTTCACCTGATGTTCTACCCCAAAGATGCCCACCTCCTTTGCACCAGACAGTAGTCTTGCTCCCAGTGAGCTGGGTTCACAATAACCCGTCATCACAATGGCGTTTTTGGAGTTTTCAATATTATTACTGATATGATGTTTCACCCTTCCGGCATCCGCCATACCACTAGCGGAAATAATCACCATCGGGCCATTACGATAGTTGAGGGCTTTAGATTCCTGAACAGACTTTATATATACCAATCCGGGGAACATAAACGGATCTTCATCACTCTTCATAATATTCTGTATCCGCTTATTGAAATATTGCGGATAACGCTTTACCATATCTGTAGCTTCAATACTCAACGGACTATCTACAAAGTAAGGGATCTTAGGCAACCTATTTTCCAAATCGAGTTGATTGAGAAAGTAGAGTATTTCTTGCGTACGACCTACACTAAATGCTGGCAAAATAAGTTTCCCTTTGCGCTCTACGCACACCCGATTAATCCAATGTTCTAACAACTCGAGCGTACCTGTAATATTGTCATGCAAGCTATTGCCATATGTAGATTCTAGTATGATATAATCCGCTTGGGGAAACACTTCTGGAGAGCGTAAAATAATATCGCGATAACGGCCCAAATCACCGCTGAAGGTAATCCTGGTGTCCTTACCCCCTTCTTTAATTTTGAGATGCACACACTGACTGCCGATAATATGACCCGCATCGGTAAACATACATTCCACACCTTCCATTACTTCAAACCAATCTCCATATTCCTTAGCTACAAACAAAGGCAGTGCTTGCTTTACATCCTCCATGGTGTAAAGCGGTTTTAATACATCATGAGTAGAGGCTGTAATCTTTTTTTCAGCAAAGCGCGCCTCACTTTCCTGAATTTCTGCACTATCCAATAATAAGATACGTGTAAGGTCTTTTGTAGCCGGGCTACAGAAGATTTTTCCTTGAAATCCTTCTGCTACGAGCTTGGGAATAAGCCCCGAGTGATCAATATGTGCATGAGAAAGTATCATGGCATCCACTTCACTACTCACAAATCCGAAATCGCGGTTAAGCGAAGCCGTCTCCTCTCCCATCCCCTGAAACATGCCACAATCCAATAAAAGTTTTTTGCCATTTTTCAGGGTAATTAAATGTTTTGAGCCGGTAACAGTTTGTGCCGCGCCATGAAAAGCTATCTTCATAAAACGATGTTTAAAGTGTTAAAGAGTATTGGGCAGGAATTTTTGTTGTTGCATCCAAGCTTTTAATTCTCCCATCCAGTTATGTGCTTCCTTTTTATTATACATACCAAATCCGTGTCCCCCTGTTTCGTATACTTTTAAAGCTGCCGGAATTTTCAGTTGTTGCAGGGTATTGTAGTAAGCATAAGCATTGCCTATGGGTACTGTTTTATCATCTTTAGCATGAATTAAAAAAGCAGGTGGTGTTTTCTTATCTATATTGAATTCATTGGAGTATTTTTTTATCCGACTTTCCAAAGGATTGGAACCTATTAAATTATTCCGGCTGCCCATATGTGTGAGGCTATCTGTAAAACTAATTACAGGATATACCAATACGGAGAAATCGGGTCTAAAGGAAGTTTTCTTAGGATTTTCAATTAATGATTCTCTATAACGCGTAGAAAGCGACGCTGCCAGATGCCCTCCTGCAGAAAAACCCATAATTCCTATTTTTTTAGGATTAATGCCCCACTCACGCGCATGCTCACGCACTAGCTGTATAGCGCGCTCTGCATCCTGCAGAGGGCCTATAGAACGATCCAACATGGTACGATCGCTAGGTAAGCGATATTTCAATACAAAAGCTGTCACTCCCCACTTATTCAATTCTCTTGCCACATCATATCCTTCGTGTGTAATAGCCAGAATACGATAACCACCTCCCGGACAAATAATTACTGCAGTTCCATTGGGATTGGCAGGTCTAAATACAATTAACTGTGGTACAGAGACCTCACTGACACGCGTAATACCATCTGCTGCCGTTTCGCTTTTTTCCAGATTATCCGCCGGCTTGCTGTTGGGTATTACTTCATAAAGTGGCAAAGTATCCTGTGCATACGTCATACTTGCAAAAAACAAAAGGAATATACAAATCCAATTTTTCATATGTCGAAATTATACGTTTAGCAATCGTTATCGCATGCTTTACTCTTCAAACTGAAATTTCACATCATTCCAAAAAGCATCGAGCTTAATAATTCTTTGCTTAAAGAATGAAATGATGGAGGGCCAGGTATCTTTATTGAACACACTCACATCTTGCAACATCATAATAATTCGCGAAGCTTCACTTCCATCTTCATCATAAAATACCTGCTGCCAGTCCCACTCCTCCTCCATGATTCCGTGAAAATAAGATTTCAATGCTTCCAGCTTCCGATAAACCTTCAATCGCTCTTCCTTATCAGCATGTTTCAATTCTATGGCAATAGAAGCAAATCTGCGATCGGCATCCATTCGAAAATAAAGGTGACGAATACCGGTTTTATAATTTACCCAATTGATGGTATCCCCATGGGCATTATGAATCGGCTTCATGTACATGCCGAATGTTGTCCAAAATTCCCTTCTGATATTAGACGCTTCTGCTTTGCTATACATTCGTTGTGGGATACAAAAGTGAACAACTATGAGTGTATTGATGTTTTGGTACGTACCTTCTTCCGATAATTTTTAAACAAGCTTTGCCAGCGAAGATTTAAAACGCCCAGTATACCTTCCTTCACAATACCTTTATTCATTTTGGATTTGCCTTGGGTTCTGTCTTGGAAAATAATAGGCACTTCTTTGATTTTAAAACCTAATTTCCAAGTAGCAAATTTCATTTCAATCTGAAAAGCATAACCCACAAATGTAATATTATCAAAATCGATGGCTTCCAGTACTTCGGATTTATAACACACAAATCCCGCTGTAGGATCTTTTACCGGTAGCCAAGTAATTAAGCGGGTATACAGAGATCCCCCTTTGGACAATAAAATTCGGTTGGCCGGCCAGTTGACAAAGCCGCCTCCTTTTACATAACGGCTTCCCACAGCCACATCGGCACCTCCATTCTTACAGGCATCGTATAACCTGAGTAAGTCATTCGGATTGTGAGAGAAATCGGCATCCATCTCAAAGATGAAGGAATATCCTCTTGCCAACGCCCATTTGAAACCGTGTATATAGGCGGTACCCAGCCCCAGCTTCCCCTTTCGTTCTTCCAGATGTAATTTACCCGGATAGTCGGCCTGCATTTGCTTGACAATATCGGCGGTGCCGTCAGGAGAACCATCATCCACAATCAAGACATGAAAATCTCCGGGTAGGCCAAATACTGCCTCAAGAATGTTTTTTACATTCTCCTTTTCGTTATAAGTCGGTATAATTACTAATTTATCCAAACAGTCTCCATTTAGTTAAACCATGCAGCACATCGCCCATTCATGCTTATCCCTTTGATATTAGGATTTCAAACCTTTTAGTTTTACTCTGGTAAAAATTTCCGTGAGCTTTTGTTTGGTTTGTTGCGGAAAATCGCCTTTCATCATCCAGTCGTAATATTGCGGCTCTCTAGCCAACACCTCAGCGATTGGCTGACCTTTGTATTTTCCGAAGTTAAATACCTCCACTCCATTGCTCATTACGAATCGGCGAGCAAAATCAATAATAGGCTCCTCGCCCAAAAACTTGTGTATAGATTCTACAGTATTGCCCAATTCGGGATAACGCTCTAATTGAGCCAATAATACCTCATGTGTAGCGGTAGCATCGGCAAGGGCAGAATGTGCGTCATCCAGCACCTTACCACAATAGAACTTATAGGCAGCACTCAAGGTGCGCTGTTCCATTTTATGAAAAATCGCCTGCACATCTATCATTCTTCTACCCTTCATATCAAAATCCACACCTACACGTAAAAACTCTTCTACCAGTAGCGGTATATCAAACCGATTTGAGTTGTATCCGGCCAAATCGCAATCATCCAGTACCTGTTTCAACTCATGGGCTGCCAGTGCAAATGTGGGGGCATCTTTTACCATCTCATCGGTAATTCCATGAATATCGCTGGAGGATTTGGGAATGGGCATTTCGGGATTAATCAGCTTTCTTTTTACTGTTTTTGTACCATCAGGGAGTAATTTTAGAATCGCAATTTCTACAATTCTATCCGTTCCCAGATTCGTACCTGTAGTTTCCAGGTCAATGAAAGCAATAGGCTTTGTAATTTGTAACATAATATTATTTGACGGGAGCTAAGATAAAGAAATAAGAATTGGTCAGGATAAAATGAAGACAAGATTTTCAAATTTTAAAGGTCTTTTTAATAAAAAGCTATATATTTGCCCCGCAATGAAAAGAAATAACATACATACTCATCATCATTTCGCATACTTTTAAAAAAGTAAGCCGATGGTGTTATGTATTTAATGATATGTAAAGGCTTACAAATTGTAAGCCTTTTTTGTTATTAGCAGCGCCTAACGATTAATAAAACGATAAACAGTTTAAAATGAAAGCAACTACTAAAAGGAACCCCAAAGCTACGTTGTCTACCAGTCAAGAAGCCCCACGCAAAGTTGAAAAACTGCGTATTGCTGTGCAAAAATCCGGAAGACTGAACGAGGGTTCCATGAAATTGCTGAAAGAATGTGGCATTGACGTGCCCGCAGGCAATAATCAACTAAAAATAAGTGTTGACAATTTCGATGCGGAAATATTATTTCTGCGTGATGATGATATCCCTGAGTACGTACAGGACGGTGTGGCAGATATCGGATTTGTAGGCGAAAACGTGGTGCTCGAAAAAAATAAGGACACAAAAATTCTGGAACGTCTCGGTTATGGGAAATGCAGATTATCCATCGCCCTTCCCAAAGGCAAGAAACCTAAAAGCATTCAGGAACTGGACGGTATCAAAATTGCTACCAGTTATCCATTTATCTTAAAGAAATGGCTGAAGCAAAATAAAATCAATGCAGACATTCATGTTATTAGCGGCTCGGTAGAAATTGCCCCCCGCATCGGACTAGCCGACGCCATCTGCGACCTAGTAAGTAGTGGCAGTACTTTGTTCAGCAACGAACTGTACGAATATCAGATCATCTTAAAATCCGAAGCGGTGCTTATTTCCGGAAATAATTTGTCTAAAAGAAGACAGGAACTACTGGACCAGCTATTGTTCCGCATCCGCTCGGTAAAGAAGGCTAAATACACCAAATATGTATTGCTGAATGCTCCAAACGAAAACTTGGAAACTATTTGCAAATACTTGCCGGGCATCAGCAGCCCCACCATCGTGCCACTGGCTAAAGAAGGTTGGTCGTCGGTGCACTCGGTTATTAGCGAAAATGATTTTTGGAATGTGATTGAAAAACTAAAAGCCGCCGGCGCCGAAGGAATTTTAATTTTGCCCATTGAGAAGATTATTGAGTAAGCCGGGCGTCAAAAAAGATAAAACCGATTAGTGTCTTACACATAAAATCAGATACATTGAAACGCTATAAATATCCTTCCGCAAAACAGTGGCCCTCGATATGCCAGCGGCCTGTAATGGACAGCAGTTCGATATTTCCTGCTGTAAATGCCATTATTTATGATGTCGCCAATAACGGTAATGCGGCTTTAAAAAAATATGCGCAAAAGTTCGATGGCATTATACTGAAGAACCTTTCCGTCACAACACAAGAAATCAACGCTGCTATCCGAAATATTGACCCCTCTTTAAAAAAGGCCATTCTACAGGCAAAAAATAATATTCACAAGTTTCATAGTTCGCAAAAACAGGCTATTGTAAAGATTGAAACGACCAAAGGTGTAACCTGTTGGCGCGAAACAAGACCCATCGAAAAAGTAGGATTATACATTCCAGGCGGTTCGGCTCCGTTATTTTCTACAGTGCTCATGCTGGGGGTACCAGCATCTATTGCGGGATGTAAAGAAATTGTACTTTGTACACCTCCGAATAAAAACGGAAAAGTGCACGATGCCATTCTATTTGCAGCCTCTTTGTGTGGTATAACACGCATTTTTAAAGTAGGTGGCGCACAGGCCATTGCGGCCATGGCTTACGGCACTAAAACGATACCGGCCGTAAATAAAATCTTTGGTCCGGGCAATCAATATGTGATGGTAGCTAAACAAATCTTACAAAGTAAAGTGGCTATTGATATGCCTGCCGGACCTTCGGAGGTGTTGGTAATTGCAGATAAAACAGCCAACCCCGCTTTTGTTGCTGCAGATCTTTTAGCTCAAGCAGAACACGGCACCGACTCACAAGTGGTATTGGTAAGTACCGATGCTGATATTATTAAACAAACTGAGGTGGCCATCCAACAACAACTGAGCTTGCTACCCAGACAAAACATAGCTGCAAAAGCTTTAGAGCACGCACGCATCGTTTTGATGAAAAATATCAAGGATGCCATTGCCTTTTCCAATACCTATGCTCCGGAACACTTAATTCTGGCTTGCAAAACCACCAATGCCCTACTGAAGGAAATCCACACGGCAGGATCGGTTTTTATAGGCAATTATTCTCCGGAAAGCGTGGGCGATTATGCAAGCGGCACGAATCATACCTTACCTACCAACGGATATGCTACCGCCTATAGCGGTGTATCACTGGATAGCTTTTATAAGAAGATTACATTCCAGCAGCTCACGGACGAAGGATTGAAGAATATTGCAAATACTGTTACAACCATGGCCGAAGCAGAAGGGCTGCAGGCGCATAGCGAAGCAGTAAAAGTAAGATTAAGGCATATTAAAAAAGCGAAATAATACACGTATTGCAGCACGCATCATTACTAGTACAGAACATATGGAATTTAATTTAGAATACTTGATAAGAGATAATATAAAATCACTAGCTCCTTACAGCACTGCTCGTCACGAGTTCACAGGCGAAGCAAGTGTAATGCTGGATGCTAACGAAAATGCTATCGGTTCTCCGGTGTCCTTGGATATCGGCAACCTGCATGAACCGCTGAATCGCTACCCCGACCCGCTTCAGTTGGAACTTAAAAAACAGATCAGCAATATCAAAGGTGTTCCTGTTGAAAACATCTTCTGTGGCAACGGTAGTGATGAAGCAATTGATGTACTGATGCGTATTTTCTGTGAGCCGGGAATAGATAATATAATCATTCTCCCTCCTACTTATGGCATGTACAGCGTTTGTGCAGCTATTAACAATGTGCAAGTGAAAGAAGTGCCGCTCACAAGCGATTATCAATTAGATATTCAGGCTATTGCAGACGCAGTGGATGATCGCACTAAGCTTATTTTTATTTGTTCGCCTAATAATCCTACCGGCAATAGCATCAATAGACAGGATATTGAAATCGTATTAAATAACTTCGATGGCATTGTGGTGATTGATGAAGCTTATATCAATTACGCCCGTCAAAAAACTTTCACAACGCAACTTGTGGATTATCCCAATCTGGTGGTGATGCAAACCTTGTCTAAAGCTTGGGGACTTGCCGCATTGCGTATAGGGCTTGCATTTGCGAGTAAGGAAATCATAGGTTATATGAACAACGTAAAATATCCTTACAACATCAACGAAGCTACGCAAAAGTTGGCTCTGCAGGCACTCAAGAACGTGATGCAGGTAAATGAATGGACAAAATTCACCATTGCCCAACGCACCTGGCTAGAAGAAGCATTAGCCAAACTTTCCATTACAGAGAAAATATATCCGTCGGACGCCAACTTTTTATTAGTAAAAATGAAACAGGCTAATGATGTTTTTACATATTTGCAAAGCAAAAGCATTATTGTAAGAAACCGCAGCACCACAAAAGGTTGTGAAGGGTGTCTGAGAATTACAGTGGGAACAGAAGAGGAAAACAAAAAATTAATTGAAGCATTAGAAAATTATCCCGGCTAAACCATCACTTATTATAAGCGATGAAAATTAAATGAAGTGTATGAAAAAAGTTTTATTTATAGATAGAGACGGAACACTAGTAAATGAAGCTCCCCCTACCTATCAGCTGGATTCCATCGAAAAAATTACATTCTACCCGGGGATGTTTACCTGGATGGGGAAAATAGCGCGGGAAATGGATTTTGAGCTGGTGATGGTTACCAATCAGGATGGTCTGGGTACTGATAAATTTCCTGAAGAAACCTTCTGGCCTTACCACAACCTTATTATGCGTAATCTGGAGAATGAGGGCATTCATTTTTCAGAAGTGCTAATAGATAAAACCTTCCCCGAAGAAAATGCGCCTACCAGAAAACCGAACACTGGATTGCTGACCAAATACATCAATAATCCTGAATACGATTTAGCAGGGTCTTTTGTAATCGGTGACCGTATTACAGATATACAATTGGCTAAAAACCTAGGCTGTAAGGGCATCTGGCTGAACCTAGATGAAAATCTCGGTGCCGGAGAAATTTCAGACAGCCTGAAAGAATTGGAACAAACAATTGCACTGAAAACAAAAAGCTGGGAAGACATCTATGCTTATTTGCAGTTGAAGGCAAGAAGAGTTAAGCACAGCCGATACACTAACGAAACGAAGATTGATATTGAAATCAATCTCGATGGTACTGGCATTTGTGAAATTGAAACGGGATTAGGTTTTTTCGATCACATGTTGCATCAACTAGGAAGACATAGTGGTATCGACCTCAAAATAGTTACCAAAGGAGATTTACACATAGATGAACATCATACAATTGAAGATACAGCTATTGCATTAGGCGAAGCCTTTCATCTGGCGCTCGGCAATAAAAAGGGTATTGAGCGTTACGGTTTCTTATTACCTATGGATGACTGCCTAGCACAAGTCGCAATCGATTTTGGTGGTAGGCCTTGGCTGGTATGGGATGCATCATTCAAACGCGAAAAAATTGGAGAAATGCCAACGGAGATGTTTTATCATTTCTTTAAATCATTCAGTGATGCGGCAAAGTGTAATTTAAACATTAAAGCAGAAGGTGATAACGAGCATCATAAGATTGAGGCTATCTTCAAAGGGCTTGCCAAAGCGATCAAAATGGCTATCAAAAGAACTCCCGGCAATGAACAGTTGCCCAGTACCAAAGGGGTGCTTTAAAAAGGATCAATAAGTAAAAGATTTATGAACGTTGTTATTGTAAAATATAATGCCGGCAATATCCAGTCAGTCCTTTTTGCATTGGAACGATTGGGCGTGACAGCGGTGGTTACCGATGATAAGGAGCAAATTTTATCCGCCGATAAAATTATTTTTCCCGGTGTAGGCGAAGCAAGCACGGCTATGAATTACCTAAAACAAAGGAGTCTGGATAAAGTCATCACATCCGCCAAGCAGCCGCTGTTGGGCATCTGCCTGGGTATGCAATTGCTTTGCAATTACAGTGAGGAAAACAATACGGAATGTCTAGGCATCTTCAACACACAGGTTAAACGTTTTACAAACACAGACCTGGCCAATCCTTTGAAGATACCCCAAATCGGCTGGAACAATATTTCCATAACCGATAATCCGCTTTTTAGAAATGTAAAGGATGGCAGCTATTGCTATTTTGTGCACAGCTATTATGCTGAAATAAATGAAAGTTCCATCGCAACGACGCACTACGGCATTGAGTTTAGTTGCGCGCTGAACAAAGACAATTTTTACGGGGTACAGTTCCACCCCGAGAAAAGTGCCGAAACCGGAGAACAGATATTAAAAAACTTCCTTGCATTATAAAAGTTAAATATAAGAAGACTAATAAGTCCTAAGACTGATTAAAACAATTGAAAATGCAAATCATTCCTGCAATAGATATTATAGAAGGCAAGTGCGTACGTCTTAGTAAAGGAGACTATAGTCAGAAGAAAGTGTATAACGAACGCCCACTGGAGGTAGCAAAAAGATTTGAAGATGCCGGTCTCGAGCGACTGCATCTCGTAGATCTGGATGGCGCCAAAGCCGGTGAAGTAAAAAACTGGAAAGTATTAGAACAAATTGCCGGTAAAACTTCATTAAAAATTGATTTCAGCGGCGGTATCAGCAGTGATAAAAGCGTAGAGATCGCTTTTAATTCAGGTGCCACATATGCAGCTATCGGTAGTATTGCGGTAAAAAATGAATTATTACTGATGCAATGGGTCGCCCGCTATGGAGCAGATAAATTTATTCTGGGAGCAGATGTGTTAGATGAAAAAATTCAGGTTAAAGGGTGGACTGAGGCTACGGATATCCATATTATCGACTTTATCAGTAACTATAGTAAGAAAGGTATTCAGCAGTTTTTCTGTACTGATATCAGTAGAGATGGGTTATTGCAAGGCAGTGCTCTTGACTTGTATAAAAAAGTACTAAGCGAGATTAGCAACATTCAGCTGATTGCAAGTGGTGGCGTAAGTTCCCTGAAAGATCTAGAAGACCTAAAAGCTGCCGGATGCTATGGAGCCATTGTAGGGAAAGCTATTTACGAAGGGAAAATTAATATTGCTGACTTGAAATCTGATTTTTAAATGCTGGCAAAACGTATCATACCTTGTTTGGATATTAAAGACGGACGTACTGTAAAAGGCACCAATTTCGTAGACCTGCGCGATGCCGGTGATCCGGTAGAATTGGCCATTCGATATAGCCAGGAAGGAGCAGACGAGCTAGTATTTCTGGACATTACCGCCACTGTAGATAAGCGCAAGACTCTAGCTACACTAGTACGAAATATTGCTACACATATCAACATACCCTTTACAGTGGGTGGTGGTATTAATACGGTAGAAGATGTATCAGTGCTATTAGAGAATGGTGCTGACAAAATATCCGTGAACACTTCAGCCGTTAGGAACCCGCAACTCATCAGTGCTCTTGCCAAAAACTTCGGTAGCCAGTGTGTAGTAGTAGCTATTGACATCAAGATTATCGATGGCATATGGAAAGTAGTAACCCACGGAGGCCGCACGCCTACCCCGCTGGTGGCTACGGAGTGGGTAAAGGAATGCTACAATTTGGGAGCAGGCGAAATATTGTTGACTTCCATGGAGAATGACGGTACCAAAGCAGGATTTGCGGTGGACATTACTGCTACTATCAGCCAGTCGGTAAATATTCCTGTAATTGCTTCAGGTGGCGCGGGTACTATCGAACATTTTGAAGAAGTGTTTACCCAAGGACACGCTGATGCGGCTTTAGCAGCAAGTATTTTTCACTTTAAAGAAGTGGAGATTCGTGCATTAAAAGAATACTTACACTCAAAAAATATATCGGTACGTTTATAGTAATAAGCTGAAAAGCTAAATAAAACTTTAATAGTATTATGACACCAGATTTTTCTAAATATGCAGACGGACTTATCCCCGTCATCATTCAGGATGTAGACACGCTTGAAGTACTAATGTTGGGTTTTATGAACGAAGAAGCGTATAATAAAACTCAAGCTGAAGGCAAAGTAACTTTTTATAGCCGTAGCAAACAACGTTTATGGACTAAGGGCGAAACTTCAGGTAATTTTCTTCTAGTAAAAGAAATATTACTCGACTGCGATCAGGATACTTTACTAATTAAGGCGGTACCGCAAGGTCCCACCTGTCACACCGGAGATATCAGCTGTTTTGGCAAGGCGAATGACACTTTTTCTTTGCAACAATTGGAAAAAGTCATTATCGACCGTAAAAACAATCCCTTAGAAAAATCTTACACAGCCTCTCTGTTTGCAAAAGGCATTAACAAAATTGCACAGAAAGTGGGTGAAGAAGCCGTAGAAATTGTTATTGAGGCTAAAGACAATAATAAAGATCTTTTCCTGGGAGAGGCTGCCGATCTTATGTTTCACTATCTTGTATTACTCCAAGCCAAAGGGTTTACATTGCAGGATGTGATCAGAGTTTTAGAGAGCAGACACAATAAATAGCTACGGATGCTTTAGCACATCCGGCATAAATCTTTCGCTTTGCTCAATGGCATCCATAAGTTGGGCGGTAATTTCCTGGACTGACGCATTATAGTCGATCTGTAATGGTTCTTTAAAAGTCACGGTCAATTGGGTTCCTCTTTTTCTCAATCGCATTCCGGTTTTATAAAATGCTTTTGAAAAGCCACTAATAACCACAGGTATTACAATCGGTTTGTGATGTTTAATAATTAAGGCAGTTCCTTTTCGAGCCGGAGCATAAGGCGTAGTGGTTCCTTGAGGGAATGTAATAATCCAGTTTTTCAGCAAAGAACGCGCAATCTTTCGGGTGTCGCTAGGATCAAGCCCTCTGCACTCTTCCTTACTGTTCTCGTTCCATGTTCGTCGAACCGTAATTCCTCCTGCCAGTAAAAACAGGCGGCTCACCCAGCTGCTTTTCATCGTTTGCTCTGCAGCCACATAATTTACCCTAGTAAAGGGATTTAACAAATAATAAGGCACCCCCAAACGATCCTTCTTACCCCATTTTACTGCAGAGAAAATGTGAAACAAAGTGATGACATCCAGAAAATAGGTTTGATGATTACTGACAAATAGTACATTGGATTGTGGTAAAGACGCTAATACATCTGCGCCCTTTATTCTTAACTTATTGATTATGGCAATACCCGGGTAGGTAACCATTCCTACTGTAAAATGCACTAGCTTACGCAAAAGGTTTGCATTTTTCAGTCTGTTAAATACTTTGCTCATGAACAGCAGCAAAATAGAGCTTTAAAATTAGAAAATAACACATTCCTACCAATAATTTCAGAATTTTAAATTTTTCCTATATAAAGAGCTACACTTTATTTAGTAAATTGAGAATATGGACGAACGCTATAACAAACCTTCGAAGAAAAAAATTCTTTATCCCATAAATGCAGAACTCGCTAACTATCTCACCCGTCAGGGACGCGAGGTACGTCTGCCTGTTTCGCATAAAGACCTGTTAAACTTTACTTGGTCCATTCCGATAAACGATGCGCTAGGCAACAGTACGCATTGGGAAAAGGCAATTTACGATAAACGTGACTGGGATTATCTCCGTGAAGGATTGGTAAAAATTTATGCCATATTGAAAACTGAAGGTGACATGAGCTTTGCCAACCAATTGGATGTAGCACGCATTGACTATTGTGCTTTCGGCAACTCGTTACCTTTTCGTATACGTATCATTAATAAATACAACGCCAACTATGACCATTACTATATCAAAATCAATGATGCCTCCAGAATTTATGGATTGGAACTGGAACATTTCCTATCTCCTAACAGGCTTACCTATTACACAGATGGGAGTACATTGGTAGAAGAACATATTCCCGGACTGCCGGGAGATGTATTTCTGGAACAATACTTAAATCGTGAAGAAACCAATAAAACACGTCTTGCAAAAGAATTTGTAAAATTTAACGAACGTTGTTTCGTACGCCTACTCGGTGATATGCGTGCTTATAACTTCGTGGTAGTGGCAACACCCGATATTGAAAGCTATCAATACAAATTCCGCGCTATCGACTTCGATCAACAGACCTATGAAGGGCGGAGGCATTTGTACATGCCACAATTTTTCAAAGAAAATAATCTATTTGTAAAAACGGTGCTCAGCCATCTCAATCAGGAATCTATTGAGCAATATAGAGCTGAAGAGCGTTCTGCAATGGCCTATCGGGTAGCAGTAACACGATTCCGCCTCATGGAGCTACTCAACATCATGTCTCGTGATACTGTATCAACTCCCGAGAAGGAAGCATTACTCAAACAGCAACTAAATGAATACTTTAAAACGCAGGCGTTCAATCGTTGTAACAATATGGGACAAATTCTGAAACTGCATTTAAAATACATGCTACGCAACAACCTCAAGCTGATTCAGGAGAAAACCCGCAGTTTAGCCCGCAGAACCCCTAAACCTATATAGTACGCATTAATTTTACAAACAAAACAACTCTTTTTGTTCATGTATTTATCACATAATATTATTATCTTAGCGAGCCTTAAAAGAAAGGCTTATTTTAATTAATAAAATCAATTTTTGAAAGATGAGTAAATACACTGCCGGAGTATTATACGGCGAGGAGCTGGAAGCTCTGTACAACGACGCTAAAGAAAATAATTTTGCATTACCAGCGGTGAACGTTGTGGGAACAGACAGTGTAAACGCTGTACTGGAAACAGCTGCAAAAGTGAATTCTCCTGTTATGATTCAGTTCAGTAACGGTGGAGCGCAGTTTTATGCTGGTAAAGGAATGCCTAACGACAATTTACAGGCTAACATTTATGGTGCCGTGAGTGGTGCCCTGCACGTGCACACTGTTGCAAAATACTATGGTGTTCCTGTAGTACTGCACACCGACCATGCTGCCAGAAAATGGTTGCCCTGGGTAAGCGCCCTCATCGATGAAGGAGAAAAATTTTATAAAGAAAAAGGGAGACCCCTGTTCAGCTCGCACATGCTGGATTTGAGTGAAGAGCCTATTGAAGAAAACGTAAGCACTTCTTTGGAATTCTTCAAACGCATGGCTCCTTTGGGTATGAGCATTGAGATAGAACTGGGTGTAACCGGTGGTGAAGAAGATGGCGTAGACAATACTAATATAGATAACTCTAAGTTATATACACAACCTGAAGATGTGGCTTATGCTTATGAAAGATTAAGCACTGTAAGCAATATGTTTACTGTAGCTGCGGCTTTCGGAAATGTGCACGGAGTATACAAACCCGGTAACGTACAGCTGACGCCTGTTATTTTGGATAACAGTCAAAAATACATTGCTGAAAAATTCAAAACTGCTAGCAACAAACCGGTTTACTTCGTATTCCACGGTGGTAGCGGTTCTGAAAAAGAAAAAATCGCAGAAGCAATCAGCTATGGTGCTATTAAAATGAACCTTGATACCGACATGCAGTGGGCTTTTGCAAGTGGTGTATTCGAGTATTACAGACAGTTCGAAGCTTACCTGCAAAGCCAGTTAGGTAATCCCGAAGGAGAAGATAAACCCAACAAAAAGTACTATGATCCGCGCGTATGGCTGCGCAAAGGTGAAGAGTCTTTCATTAAACGTTTGGAAATCTCCTTCCAAGACCTTAACTGTATTAACAGAAATGCTTAAGAAAAAAAATAATCAAAAAATAAAAACCCGGCTTATAGCCGGGTTTTTATTTAGCCGAAACTTCTTCTGTCGTAGAAGATTCTTAATAGCACCAATAAAAAGCCCCGCGTAAGTGCGGGGCTTTACTCAACTTATTTAAAATCTATCTACAGTGATTCATCTTCATCCTTACTACCTTCTAAAACTTTCACTTCTACAGGAACTACCCCTTGGTGCAACTGGGCTATTTTCTGAAATGCAGACTTACTTAAATCCACACGTCCTTTAATATTAGGAGCCATACGATCGTTTACCACAACCTGCACGCTTTTTCCATTTTTCTTATTGGTGACCAACAGACGGGTACCCAATTTGTATATATTCGAAGCCGCAGTCATCAAATATTCCCTGTAAATGTCGCCGGTAGCAGTTTTACGTCCGTTGAATTTACTGTGATAATAAGAAGCTTTTTGCGTTGTTGTTGTTTGAGCATCACAATAAAGATACCCCAACAATACTGCAAAAAACAGAACTAAATATTTCTTCATGTGAGATATTTTAGTTAAACAATAAACGTGAAATAACATGCTTTATTATGTTATCACGCCTTTTAACATATTTTACCACATGCAAAATACGTCCGCAAAGGTAGGCTTATTTATGCACACTCTGGCTATAAACAACCGCCAATATGTCTTACCAAATACATAAATAATTGATAATCAATATGACGATATTACAAGCGCTTGTTAAAAGAGATTAAATATCGCTATGTAGTTAAATATAGAGGGGCGCAAATAAACTATAAAAGATTCTCTATCAACAACTTAACTTAGAACAACTCCTTCCAAATCGTAATCATATGCTTTTTCGATGCGTACATTGTAAAATTCTCCTATTTGCAGCCTTTGTGACCCGGAAATAATCACCTCATTATCCACCTCTACGCTGTCAAATTCGGTGCGACCAATATACCTGCCGGCTTCCTTTTTATCGATAATTGTTTTAAATATCTTACCTACTTTTTCCTGATTGAGTTCATAGGATATTTCTTGCTGATGCTCCATGATTTCCTGAGCACGGCGCTCCTTCTCTTCCTGCGGTACATCATCCTGCAGTGCATAGGCCGTAGTATTCTCCTCATGCGAGTAGGTAAAGATTCCCACACGATCAAATCGATGCTGATCCAGAAACTGCTTCAATTCTTCCACATCATCTAATGTCTCGCCCGGAAAACCTGTAATCAATGTAGTACGCAGACAGATACCTGGCACTTTTTCGCGTATGGCAGCAATCAGATCATTCATTTCAGCTTTGGTTATCTGCCTTTTCATAGCTTTCAGCATCTTATCGGATGCATGCTGTAATGGTATATCTAGATAATTGCAAATATTCTCCCGCTCCCGCATCACATCTAGCACTTCCAGTGGGAATTTGGTAGGATAAGCGTAATGCAATCTTATCCACTCCAAACCCTGAATGTCGGCAAGTCGATTCAATAAATCAGGGAGCATCCGCTTTTTATAAATATCCAAACCGTAATAAGTTAGCTCCTGAGCGATGAGCATAATTTCTTTTACTCCCATTCTTACCAGTTTCTCGGCTTCAAGCACCAGCTCCTCAATGGGCTTACTCACATGTTTACCCCGCATCAAAGGAATAGCACAAAAAGAACAGGTTCGATTACAACCTTCGGATATTTTTAGATAGGCATA
Source organism: Niabella digestorum (assembly GCF_036409055.1). Lineage (NCBI taxonomy): Bacteria > Pseudomonadati > Bacteroidota > Chitinophagia > Chitinophagales > Chitinophagaceae > Niabella > Niabella digestorum. The sequence continues at coordinate 148,424 of NZ_JAZGLY010000003.1, forward strand.
ATGCTTTGGCGTTGCCAGCAATCGCTCCCCTACTAACTCTGATTTATAATCCGCTTCAAACTGCTTCAAAATGGCCGGTAGCTCCATAGTACCAAAAAAAGCATCCACTTCAGGAATCTCCTGCTCTAGGCTTTCTTTATAACGCTCACTAAGACAGCCTGTAACATACACCTTATCAATACGTCCATGCTTTTTCAGTTCCACCTGCTCTAGAATGGTATTAATACTTTCTTCCTTTGCTTTGTCAATAAAACCGCAGGTGTTGACAACAACAATATTGTGGTCTTTTTTGGTGTTTTCATGCACCACATCAATACCATTGGCACGCAACTGTCCACTTAGGACTTCGCTATCCACCATATTCTTGCTACATCCCAACGTGATAATGTTTACCTTATCTTTCTTAAGTGTTTTTGATTTCATGTAATTGAGTTCCTACAATGCTATACTACGATACTTTTTTATTGATACCGTCTCATTATAATGAAGACGTCTTTTTTCTTGCAAACAGGCTGCAAAGGTAACTTAACCCTAACAATTAAAGCATAATAAAATAAAAAGGCAGCAATCATGGCCTCAATAAGCCGATTGCTACCTTTTACAAGATATAGTATCAGATTTTACCGTTTATCAATCACTTTCACTCCAGTGGAATGACTTCTGGTACCGTCCTTATCCACCTGTGTAATACGGCAAATAGTTGTTCGTTACGATCCGACAGATTTTCGATCGTTTTTCGACACAACATTAAATGATAGGAAAATATTGCGATTATAAAACTGCACAGCATTAGCTAATAACACTTATACCCAATATAAAAGCCATTGCATAGTGCAATGGCTTTTATAACGATAATAGGGTATTTTACTCTAGTTGTTAATCCTGCTTATTTTCGAGACTAAACAAACTGTCAACAAATTCATGTTTGTCGAAGATTAGCAAATCTTCAGCCTTTTCTCCTACTCCAATGAATTTTACGGGAATTTTAAACTGGTCGGCAATAGCCAATACCACGCCTCCCTTTGCAGTACCATCCAATTTGGTTACTGCCATAGCTGTTACATCTGTAGCTGCAGTAAAATGCTTGGCTTGTTCGAGAGCATTTTGTCCGGTAGAGCCGTCTAGGACTAACAGTACTTCATGCGGTGCATCGGGTATCACTTTTTGAATAACACGCTTAATTTTATTCAGCTCATCCATTAAGTGGATTTTGTTATGCAAACGTCCTGCGGTATCAATGAGCACCACATCGCATTGCCGACTTACGGCACTTTGAGCCGTATCAAAAGCTACTGCTGCAGGATCGCTTCCCATGGCCTGCTTGATAATGGGCACTCCCACGCGCTCACTCCAGATAGTGAGTTGATCCACCGCCGCCGCACGGAAAGTATCGGCCGCTCCCAGCAATACGGATTTTCCAGCTTTTTTAAAATTGTGGGCCAGCTTACCGATAGTAGTGGTCTTCCCCACTCCATTTACACCCACTACAAGAATTATATAAGGCTTGGCAGGTAATTCGCTATCGAAGGTATAATTGCTGCCATTGGGAGCATCAACGAGTATATCCTGTATTTCCTCCTGAAGCATTCTATTGAGCTCAGAGGTGTTAAGGTATTTATCCCGCGCTACACGCTCCTCAATACGATTAATGATGCGCACAGTGGTATCCACCCCCACGTCGGCACTCACCAAAGCCTCTTCCAGATTATCCAGTACTTCTTCATCTACCGTACTCTTCCCTACAATAGCTTTACTGATTTTACTCAAAAAACCTTCCTTGGTCTTTTGAAGTCCCTGGTCGAGCGACTCTTTTTCCTTTTTACCAAACAGCTTTTTTAAAAAACTCATTTATTGATATTTTCTCGTGCCCTAGTTTAAACAACAAAAGCCATTCGTAATAAACGAACAGCTTTGCACTATATTACGTTGAAGCTCAAAATTATTTTTGAGCCAAGAAGTCCTTTACTTTTTCTTTGTGCACAATTTGCTCTTTAAAAGTATAAGCGCCGGATTTAGGACTGCGTACTACACGAATCACTTTTGTCCAGTTTTTACTTTCAGCTGCAGCTTTGGCGTCTTTTACCTTCGCGTTTTTAGAAGTTGCTTTTGCCATTTCTTACAAATTTGATAAATGATCACTTACCGATGCGCATAGGAATATTGCTCCCGGTCGCACCAAGCAAAATTACTTAATTTCTTTATGAAGCGTTACTTTCTTTAAGATAGGATTGTATTTCTTCAACTCCAATCTTTCAGGGTTATTCTTTTTATTTTTCACAGTAATATAACGGCTGGTGCCGGGCAACCCACTGGCCTTATGCTCAGTGCATTCCAATATTACCTGAACCCTGTTACCTTTTGATTTTTTTGCCATTTGTAATTTCTTTTAAAAATTAGATTTTTTCACCTTTCGCACGTAACTCTTTTACTACTGAGTACAAACCGTTTTTATTGATAGTACGGATAGCATCAGCAGATAACTTTAAAGTAATCCACTTATCCTCCTCTACCAGGTAAAATCTCTTCTTTTGCAAATTGGGTAAAAACCTACGCTTTGTCTTAATGTTAGAGTGCGATACTTTATGCCCTCCGATAGGAGTTTTACCCGTAACCTGACATACTCTTGCCATAATAAAAAATTTTGGATTGCAAAGGTAAGAGATTTTCGACGAAATTCTTTATAATCCTCTTAGATTTTTTTTACAATCAGCTAAATAGCAAAATTAACTATAAAAATGACTGTAGTTTCCTGCCAAACCTACCTAATTCCCTAAATTTACCTCAAAAAATGCGTATCGATCCATCTCAATATCCTTCTTATTTTCAACGATATATAGAGTTAGTTGAGGGGATAGACCTCCATAGCTTGCTTCCACAATCCTTCGATGAGTTAAAGGTTGCTCTTTTGCAGATTCCGGTATCTAAGGCCGACTATGCTTACGCCTCGGGCAAATGGACAGTAAAACAGGTGCTCCAGCACTGCATCGACACCGAACGCATATTTGCCTACCGCGCCCTCTGTATTTCTCGCGATGAGCAACAGCATTTGCCGGGATTTGACCAAGATTATTACATTCAGCACGCCAACTTGCAGAATAAAAGCCTAGAATTCCTAAAAGAAGAAATGCTCATCGCTAGGCAAAGTACCCTGATGCTTTTTCAACATTTCACCGATACAGAATTATCCAAAAAAGGTATTGCTAGCGAGCACCCCATAACAGTATTAGCATTGGGATATATTATAGCAGCACACTGGATGCATCATCAGCGTGAATTGACTGAAAAATATGGCATCATCTTCACTCGCAGCTGAGGCTAAAAAAGTCGGCGAGCCATACTTCTAATAGACGAGCTACCCTAAATGGATGGCTTTTGCGATTTAACCTAATTCATCTAATTTCGCAGAGTTCAAACCGTCTTACAAAGACCGTTACAAGATGCTGCATAACAATAGTATCAAATATGTATCGTATACGTAATAATATAAGTATGCATGCTTCTTTTGAACAATGCTTATTTAAAAATAGTTAATCATAAAAATTGATAACACATGGCATATGATGTAGTAGTATTGGGCAGTGGCCCGGGCGGTTATGTAGCTGCTATCCGCGCATCCCAACTGGGTTTTAAAACAGCTATTATTGAAAAAGAAAGCCTGGGAGGTATTTGCCTTAACTGGGGTTGTATTCCTACCAAAGCATTATTGAAGAGTGCACAGGTGTATAACGATATTAAGCATGCCCAAGACTACGGTATTGAAGCTAGCGGAACCCCAAATTTCGAAGCAATTATTAAGCGCAGTCGCAGTGTAGCTGATAAGATGAGTAAGGGCGTCAACTTTTTAATGCGCAAAAATAAGATTGATGTTATCATGGGCTTTGGCACCCTAAAAGCCAAAGGCCAAGTAGAGGTAAAATCGGCCGACGGGAAAACGCAGATTGTTGAAGGAAAACATATTATCATAGCGACAGGTGGGCGCAGCCGCGAATTACCCACAATGAAACAAGATGGTAAAAAGATCATTGGCTATCGCGAAGCCATGTCATTGCCTAAACAACCCAAAAGCATTATTGTAGTAGGTAGCGGCGCTATTGGAATAGAATTCGGCTACTTCTACAACAGCCTTGGTACTAAAGTTACCATTGTAGAATATCTGCCTCGCATCGTTCCGGTAGAAGATGAAGACATTTCAAAAGAACTAGAAAAAAATCTGAAAAAACAAGGCATCGAAATACTTGTTAACAGCGAAGTAACCGGCGTAGATACTTCTGGAGAAGGCGTAAAAGCCAAAATCAAAACTGCAAACGGTGAAGTAGAGTTGCAAGCCGATATCTTATTGAGCGCCGTAGGTGTTGCAGCCAATATCGAAGGTATTGGACTGGAAACATTAGGTATTAAAACCGATAAAGGAAAGATACTTGTCGACAAATACTATAAAACCAATGTAGACGGTTTCTATGCCATCGGAGACTGTGTGCCCGGACAGGCATTGGCACATGTTGCAAGTAAAGAAGGTATTGTATGTGTGGAAGCAATCGCCCATGCCGAAGGTAAATACAAGCATCAGCCGGAGCCTATCGATTATAACAACGTGCCGGGATGTACTTACTGCTATCCTGAAATTGCCAGCGTGGGTTATACCGAAGCGAAAGCCAAAGAAGCCGGATACGAAGTAAGAGTAGGAAAATTCCCGCTAAGTGCTAGTGGAAAAGCAAGCGCTGCAGGACATGCGGAAGGTTTCGTAAAAGTTATTTTCGATGCAAAATACGGCGAATGGCTCGGTACTCACATGATTGGTTATAACGTTACCGAAATCATCTCCGAAACCGTAGTAGGTCGCAAGCTCGAAACTACTTATCACGAAGTGCTGAACAGCATCCACCCACACCCGACCATCAGTGAAAGTGTGAAAGATGCTATCGAAGTGGCTTACGACGAAGCAATCCATTTATAAATATAGCTGTATTATATTCACTAGAGCGGCACGCATCGTAGCCGCTCTTTATATATATACCAAAATAATGTGCTCAATGGATGCGTCAGTGCGATTTATCCGCCATATCTCGCTTACTAAAACAAATAGATATTGTTAATTATTTGCCATCATCGCACTATTTATATAGTTTCCGATAAATTTGCCAAAAACTTAGGCCGATGCCCGTTAATCATTTGTTAGTCATATATCTTATCAGTCTCTTACTTGTGCTGTTACCGTCATTTGGCTTAGCCAAATTATTTAAACAAGCAGGTCGTGAATCTTGGAAAGCCTATATTCCATTTTATAATACATGGATAATGCAAGATATTGCCCAGCGCCCCAAACACTGGGTATTCTGGCAGTTGATTCCGGTAGTAGGCTGGTTTATCACGCCAGGTATATTTATTGAATTTGCTAAAGTATTCTGTCGGTTTTCATTTCTGGATCATACGGCAGCAGCACTGGTTCCCTTCTTTTACTTCCCTTGGCTGGCAAAGAATAAAGACGCGCGCTTTATAGGACCAGAAGGAGTAAAAAAACACAGAAAACCGGGATGGCGCGAATGGGTAGATGCAGCCATTTTTGCAATAGTTGCCGCTACGCTTATTCGCACTTTTGTGTTTGAAGCTTATACGATTCCTTCCAGCTCTATGGAAAAAACCTTATTGGTAAAAGATTTTCTATTTGTAAGTAAACTTAGTTATGGACCGCGTATACCCAATACGCCGCTATCGGTGCCTTTCGTACATAACTATTTACCTTTTACCAATGGCAAGTCTTACTCTACGCTAATTCAATTACCCTATATCAGATGGTTTGCATCGCCGGTAAAAAGAAATGACTGCGTAGTGTTTAACTTCCCCGCGGGAGACAGTGTCATTCATCGTCCGGAATTTGAATCCGCCAATCCGTATTATGATATTAAAAGAAGAGCAGCCGCAGGCTCGCAGGAAGATCAATACATACTTAACAATCCAGAAACATTTCCGGTAGTATCTCATCCCCCGGATAAAACAGATAATTACATCAAACGTTGTGTCGCCGTAGCAGGAGACACCTTGCAAATTGTTGATGGCATTGTATACATCAATAATAAACCCGGTTATGTCTCTCCTACTTCCGCAACCTATTATTATTTCAGAACGAAAAATAATGTCATCATTGATGAAGACTTTCTGCGTGAAGCCGGCATTGCTTTAAATATGGAGAGCGGCATGCCCGACTTCAGTCCTTTGGGCAATAATATATATCATATTAATCTCACATTGGACGAGCTGGAAATTCTTAAAAAACTTCCTGCAGTGGATGCTGCCAGCATCACTAAAGAAAGAATACCTACTAATGCGGAGCCCGAGCGCTTGTTCCCTTATTATGATAAAGCGCACGAATGGTCGGTAGATGATTACGGCCCCATCTGGGTTCCTAAAAAAGGTAGTACCATTACCTTAACTCCTGAAAATTACCCTATTTATGAACGTGTCATCAGGTCCTATGAAGGCAATACCTTGGAGGTGAAAGACGGGAAATACTATATCAACGGCCAAGCCACTAACCAGTATACTTTTAAAATGGATTATTACTGGATGATGGGTGACAATCGTCATAAGAGCCAGGATAGCCGATTCTGGGGTTTTGTACCCGAAAGCGCCGTAGTAGGTAAAGCCTGGATGATATGGTTCAGCTATGACAAGGGACCGCGATGGAAACGTCTGTTTAAAATCATCAAATAAAATCATCAACGCTTTATAAAAAAGCCTGTGTGAAAATCAGTCAACTTCACATAGGCTTTTATTTTAAACGCACTTACTATTACACTTTCCGTAATATTTTGAAAACTATTTCTCAAATGAACAGCCATAGGTGCTCATAAAAAATATTTATTCCACCTACGAAACCTTTAAACCAATTTTTTACTATATCTTTGCAGCGCCTTTTCAAGGCACAGTGTTTCCCGGGGTGCTGAATCAATTATTATTGATGAGGCTGAGATTATACCCGCAAACCTGATCAGGGTAATGCCTGCGCAGGGAAGGATGATATCCCTCCTTTCTTATTTCAGCATTCCCCTCTCATTATTTTTTTAACCCGGCACTGCACATAGCAGGCCACAAAAGAAAAAACAAATGAAGAGGATTTTCATGTTCGCATGCATCGTTGTGTATGCACATCATGCCGTTAATGCACAAAACACAACTACCAGAGACAGTGTACAAGAACTTACTCCTGTTGAAGTACGCTCTACAAGATTGAATGAAAAATCACCATTTGCTGTATCCAACCTCAGCTCTAAAGAAATCGAAAAGCAAAATCTAGGACAAAACTTCCCTTACTTACTCAATCAGATTCCTTCAGTTATTACAAGTTCAGATGACGGTATTGGAGTAGGTTATTCATCGTTACGCATCAGAGGAACCGATATTACCAGAACCAATGTTACCTTCAATGGCATTCCCGTAAATGATCCCGAATCGCAAGGTGCCTTCTTTGTAAACTTCGGCGACTTGGCGTCATCGGCAAACTCTGTACAAATACAACGCGGCGTAGGCTCTTCTACCAACGGAGCCGGCGCTTTTGGAGCTTCTCTAAACATCTACAATATTGAGCAAAGTAAAAAAGCTTATGCATCTGTGAGTAATGCATATGGCTCCTTCAATACGTGGAAACATACGCTGAAAGCCGCAACAGGACTGCTGCCCGGAGGTTTTCAGGTAGATGTACGGTTGTCCAAAATTAGTTCCGATGGTTATATACAACGTTCATTCAGTGATTTGAAGTCGCTTCAATTTCTTGCCGGATGGACGTCAAAAAATGAAAAGACGAATATTAAATTTAATCTGCTTACCGGGAGGGAAAGAACCGGACAAGCATGGAATGGTATTGGCACCTACTATACTTCCGAAGATGACCCATCTACAGTAAATTACACCAAACAATTAGATGCCATTGGCAGAAGAACCAATACACTCGGTAAAATAAGTGATGGGGTTTACTATGAAGACCAGACCGATAATTATCAGCAGGATTATTATCAGGCATTCTTCAATCATAAATTCAACAATCACTGGTCTTCCAATATCAGCTTGTTTTTAACAAGAGGACGAGGCTATTATAATGAGTACAAAATTGGTGAAGATTTTGACGACTATGGGCTACATCCTGTTACCATTGGAGATTCTGTAATCACATCTACCGATCTAATACGCCAATTATGGCTCGACAACCATTACTATGGTACCGTATTTTCTGCAAACTATAACAAAGAAAATACCACTATCAATATTGGTGGAGCCTATACTATATTTGATGCTAAACACTACGGCTTTGTAAAATGGGCACAAGTAGGGTTTCCCAATGATTACCGTTGGTACAACTTACCCGCAAAAAAGAACGACTTTAATATATACACAAAGCTACAGCAGCAGCTCATTACTAATCTGTACGGCTTTGCCGACTTACAAGTGAGGGTGGTGGATTATACCATTAACGGTTTCAGAAAGAACCCCGATATTCATTCAAAAAATCAGTTCACTTTCTTTAATCCCAAGGCAGGATTAAGCTATATCATCAAGCATCCCAAAACAGCAATAAGCAAAATATATGGATCTGTAGCCATTGCTAATAAAGAGCCTAATCGTAACGACTTCGAAGCAAATACAGATGAAGCTCCCCGTCCTGAACGATTAACAGATGTTGAGCTGGGATATGGCTTTAATGCCCCTAAGTGGGAAGCTGAAATTAACGGATACTATATGAAATATAAAGACCAGCTCATTCTTACCGGGAAAATTAATGATGTAGGAGCTTATACGCGTACTAATGTGGATAATAGTTATCGAGCCGGTATAGAACTCTCTGTTGCTGCAAAACCTGTAGATTGGTTGCAAGTCGCTGCCAATGCCACTTTCAGCCGCAATAAAATAAAAAGTATCACGCAATACGATGATGACTATGATAACGGCGGACAGATAGCGACCACCCTTACCAATACCGATATATCCTTCTCCCCCAACATCATATCAGGAGCTTCTCTTACTGTAGAGCCTTTTACTAAACCTGCAGACGCGCAACATTTCTATATTGATGTTCTAGGGAAATATGTAGGAAGACAATATCTCGACAATGCTCAGAATAAGCTTAAGAGCATTAATCCTTATGCGTTGGCTGATGTAAGACTCAGATATCAGTTTAGCTCTAATACTTTTAAAGATATTAGTATCATAGGTATGATTAATAACGTATTTAATAAAAAATACGAAAACAGCGGATATACTTTTAGTTACCTATATGGCGGGGTTTTCACTACGGAAAATTATTACTTTCCCCAGGCGGGCACGAACTGGAACCTCGGTATTTCCTTTACTTTCTAATCAAAAACATATACAACAAAAAAGCCTGTCGATGTAATATCGACAGGCTTTTTAATTATCCTAAAAAAATATTAATCATTATCGAAAGCTTCTTTCCAGGCCAGAATACCACCTTCTACATTCACAGTTTTTTTAAAGCCTAATGTTTCTAAGTGTAAGCAGGCTGCTGCGCTACGCTTACCACTACGGCAATGGATGATTACCTCCTCTTCTTCTTTACCTTCCAGCGGACCTAATGTTCCGTTTTGAATATCCCCCAAAGGTATCAATGTAGCTCCGATATTATATTCTTCATATTCTGCCGGCTCCCGGCAATCAATCAGCAATAATTTTTCACCATTATCTAATCTTTCTTTTAACTGGTGAACTGTGATAGTATCCATGTTATATAGTATTTAAAAAAGTTGAGTAATTATTCATGCCCCCCAATTGAGTCTCTTCTTCTTGACGAAGGAGTAAATACATCGGTGGAATCCGTTACAGGCTTGGTAGTACCCACCCATACATCCATTACCTGCCCTGCTCGAATAGTGATCAAATTACCTTCGTCGTCATAACGCGGAGGGTTTTGTCTATAAATATAGGCATTAGCAGTATCCCGTACATCGGGATCGGGAATAATAGCAGCCAGTTTTACGCCTATACCATCCAACAATTGCTGAGCTTCGTATAATGTAAGCCCAATAAGATTAGGAGTAGCATATGATACATGACTGAGCTCGGAACCAATTACCAAATCGATTTTACTCCCCATCTTGATTTTAGCTCCAGGTTGAATGGTAACACCGTTATACAATTGCTCTAGAACAGAGTTCTTCGCAAAATCGGGTCGTAAGGTTGTATCCCCCAGTTTCAATCCGGCATTTTCCAGCACCATCAAAGCATTACGAAAACTATACCCTACAACATTGGGCATTTCTATTAATGGCGGTTCGGCTCTATTATAAGTAAGATATACACTACGAGTAGATTTTACAACCTCCAGTTCATCCGGTACTTGCCTAATAACATAAAATGGAGGAAGACTATCATAATAAACACTATCCTGTATTTCTATGGTAAATCCAGCCTCGGACAAAATGCGTTCGGCTTCCATCAATGTTTTTCCGGTTACGGCAGGAACAGTCTTCGCATCATTATGATTAGTAAACCATCCTAGAGAACTTATCGCACCCACAAAGATTGCTACCGACAGCAACACCCCCGCCAATATATTCACCCACAGGGGTTTATTGGTAATGAATTTAAACATTAGAAAAAAATAGTTTCTGTAAATATAAACATTACAAAAAACATTCTTCTACCAGCAAAGTATAAAAATCTTTTAAGTTTCTGCCAGCTGCAGCCACTTGCTGGGGAACAATGCTGGCCGCACTCTGGCCAGGAATGGTATTAACCTCGAGCATAAAGGGCGCACCCACCTTTTCATTGTAGATAAAATCAATACGGATAACCCCGCGGCAATTAAGCGCCTGATAAACTCTTTTAGCTGCCTCCCTTATTTTTTCCGCTATAGATTCATCTACCTGTGCCGGTGTTACTTCGGTGGACTTACCTTCGTATTTTGCTTCAAAATCAAAAAACACCTTACTCGGGTCAGCCTTAACTTCAGTCATAGGCAGGGTAATTATTTCCCCTTGCGATTTATATACACCGATGGTGAACTCACGTCCTTCAATCATCTCCTCTATCAACACCTGCTTATCTTCCTTAAAGGCTTTCTGAATAGCGGGCTCTAGCTCTTCGGGCTGCAGCACTTTACTCATACCGATACTGGAACCACCACTATTAGGCTTTACAAACAAGGGTAGTTTTAGTTTTTCTAGAATTGTAGCAGCTGGTAAGAGCGAATGGTCAAACAACAGGATGGAATTGGCTACATGAATCCCTGACCTGCTGGCCACTGCTGTTGTATAGCTTTTGTTCATGGTAAGGGCTGAAGTAGCTGCACTACACCCTGTATACGGGATATTCAGCATATCAAAATAACCCTGCAGTTTTCCGTCTTCTCCAGGTGTACCATGCATGGCGATCAACACGGCATCGAATTTTATCCTTTGCCCATTGTCTACAATGGTAAATGTGTTTTTGTCCACATCAGAACGAGTGCCATCTTCGGCTACATAATACCATCCCTCCTTCGTAATATCTATTTTATACACATTATACCGATCCCTGTCAAGATGGTTGCCAATAGTTTCGGCACTTTTATAAGAAATAACCGCTTCACCAGAATACCCGCCGGTTACCAATGCAATGTTTTTTTTCATTAAATGCAATATTTAAAAATATATGGACAAAGGGAATATACACCGCAGTAACCGTCCTTCCTCGTTATAAACAACAGTGCGGAATGCTGGTTCAATATACGGTGGTTTATAAGTGTAATCTTTCTTTTTTCGCCAGCAGTTCTTCGATTGTTTCTTGATACATTTCATCAGGCACACAACAATCCACAGGACATACAGAAGCACACTGGGGTTCTTCATGAAAGCCTTGGCATTCGGTGCATTTATCAGGTGTAATATAATATGTATCTACAGCAAGAGGCTCATTCTTGAAATGCGCATCCACCACCTTACCATTCATTAAAGTATATTCGCCATTTACCGAGGTTCCATCTGCAATCGCCCACTCTACTCCCCCTTCGTAAATTGCATTGTTCGGGCACTCAGGTTCACAAGCACCACAATTTATACACTCATCAGTAATTTTTATTGCCATAACTTATCGTTTAATATATGAAACTATATTTGTTTTCGTAATAACGTGCAAAATTACTGAATGAATGGGAAAAACTAGAAGTATTATAAATAAGTTCAGAAATAGCACGAAACTTTAATATATTGACAACAAATGCCCTACTAATGGGTTATAATGATAGGAATATGGAATTAACAGAACGCATCGATTTATTGGTAAAATTAGGTACATACATGAAAGGCAACGATCAGGAATGGATCCATGCTAAAGAACAAGCCTATATCCGCAACTCCTGGTTTACTCCTGAATTTATCAACCTTAGTATTAAAAACATTTCGGAGCTATACTTACAGAAAGACGCACTTATTGAATGGATTAATCAATACCCCACACTCAAGTCCCAACCTACTCAGCCTAAAACCATCGGCATTGTAATGGCGGGCAATATCCCCCTGGTGGGCTTTCATGATTTTCTTTGTGTATTTATTAGTGGACATAAATGCCGCATCAAACTTTCTTCCAAGGACGAGATAATACTTAAACATCTAGTAGACAAACTCTCTGAGTGGTCTCCGCAACTCAAAGAACAAATCGAGTTTGCCGAAATGCTTAAAAACTGCGACGCCTATATTGCCACAGGCAGCAACAGCAGTGCCGGATACTTTGAATATTATTTTGGGAAATATCCACATATCATACGCCGAAATCGAACTTCGGCAGCCATTCTTAACGGCGATGAAACCACTGAGGAGTTGGAGCGCTTGGCCGATGATATCTTTTTATATTTCGGATTGGGCTGCAGAAATGTAACCAAACTTTACGTACCAGAACAGTACGATTTTGCTCCTCTTATTCAAGTGCTTAAAAAATATGACTACTTGGCAGAGCATCACAAATACAAAAACAATTACGACTATAACCTGGCACTTCATATCCTTAACAAGAAGTATTACATGAGTACAGCAGCGTTGTTGTTGATTGAAGACGCCAATCTTTTTTCACCTGCAGGTCAAGTGCACTACGAGTATTATGCGAACCGCGAAGCACTTCTGAGCCAATTAAGTAGCAACGAGTCTGTTCAATGTATTGTGGGAAAAGGGGGCATCCCCTTTGGAATGGCCCAGCACCCTTCCCTGAACGATTACGCCGATGGCGTAGATACCATGCAATGGATTGAAGATTTAAGCTGATTTTAACGATTACTTTCAACAGATTAGCAACCTTTCACATGTCTAATGTATCTTAGAAAAAGAGAACTACGAAGACTTTAGTAAAAGTTTGTTAAACTGTATTGATTGTAAAAGAAAAAAGCTGACAATTTGCTATTTTGCACATTAGAAGAATTGTATTAGGTTAGAAATATTATAAAAAAGTAAGAATATGAGAGCAAAACAGTTATTACTGGTAGTATTGGTAAGCATCCTATCGGCTTTTGCGGGAGTTTACATTTATGGTAAATTCTTTAGCAGCCCAGCTATCACAATAGGAACTCCCGTTGACGGAAAGCTACCGGTAAACTATGCTAACTTTTTAGAAAAAGATGGTGAGAGTGAATTGACCGATTTTACAAAAGCCTCTCAGACCGCTGTGCCGGCCGTAGTACATATCAAAACTAAAATTCCGGCAAGAAAAATAACGGATTCGCGCGGCAGCACCGGCGACCCGTTTGAGGATTTTTTTGGAGATTTCTTCGGATTTGGTCCGCGCATTATACCTGAACAAAGAGCTTCGGGGAGTGGTGTCATCATCAGCCAAGATGGTTATATTGTTACCAATAACCACGTAATTGCTGACCGCGATGGCAGAACCGTTGCTTCCGAAATTAAAGTAACCCTCAGCGATGGACGTAAAACCTTTACCGCTAAGGTGGTGGGTCGCGACCCCAGTACCGACTTGGCTGTTTTAAAAATCGATGCCACTAATCTGCCCTACCTAGTGTATGGCAACTCCGATAACCTACAACTGGGTCAATGGGTATTGGCCATTGGTTACCCTTTTAATCTTGAAGCTACTGTAACTGCCGGTATCGTAAGTGCCATAGGTAGAAGCATTGGTATTAATAGTCAGCAAAGCGAATCCCCAGTTGAGGCCTTTATTCAAACCGATGCCGCAGTAAACCAAGGTAATAGTGGTGGGGCGCTCGTAAATACCCGTGGTGAACTTATTGGTATTAACTCGGCTATTTTAGCCCCGGGAGGTACGTACGCAGGATATTCCTTTGCCATCCCTTCCAATATCGTAAAAAAGATTGTGAATGATATAGTGAAGTTCGGTGATGTAAAACGCGGTTATCTAGGAATCACTTATTCTTCATCTTCCGTTCAGAATGAAGAATATTTGAAAAGAGCCAACGTTTCCAGCGGCGTATATGTATTAGGTACAGACCCCTCCGGTGGTGCTGCTAAAGCAGGTATTAAAAAAGGCGATATTGTAACCAAAATCAACGGTAGAAGCATTGCATCAGGACTTGAGATAAGTGGTATACTGGCTAGTGCACAACCCGGAGATAAAGTAAAACTGACTTATATCCGTGATGGCAAAGAAAATACTGTAGAGGTTACATTATCATCTCAAACTAAGTTGGTAGCCATCTCCTCTGCAGAAGCGATTAGTGATCGTTTAGGTGTAGAATTGAAAAATTTAGATGCCAAACGAGCTGAACAATATAGAATTAGAGGTGGTGTGGAAGTAGTAAATATCCATCCAAATGGTCCATTAAAACGTACCAGAATGGAGAAAGGATTTATCATAACTTCTGTGAATGGTACAGAAATTAAGAATATCGATGAGCTGGCTAAGGCGCTTGGCAACAGCCGCAGCAGCATTATCGAATTAGGCGGTATTTATCCGGGTTATAGTGGAAGATATAGCTATCAGATTAACTTGTCAGGTGATGATAACTTCTAGTATAAGATAAAAAGATACAAGCATAAGAAAGCCGGTTGATAAAACCGGCTTTCTTTTTCAATACACTTGCCTACTACTTCACATATACCAAATATTCCCAAGGATATAGTTGAAACTCTTTCATTGTATCAAAATTATTTTCCGCACCAGAGAAGACACTTTTGAAACTTCCCCGCACTTTTGCATCCTCTATATTAAAAGCCACGGTATCTGCCGACCAGTTGAGCAATACTAGCACTTCGGCATCACCATTTTTACGCAAATAGGCAAATATTTTATCTGCAGCATTGGTATGGATGAGATAAGTTGTCACAGCCGGATCGCCTCCTCGTAAAGCAGGATGCGTAGCATGCAGATTCAATAATGTTTTATAAAAATCATGCAACTCATATTTCCCTGTCCACGGTATTGGATCTTTTTCAAAAAACTCCAATCGCTTATTTTTCAATGGTATCTCTTGCCCGCTATAAATCAATGGCGCCCCGTTCCAAGTACAACTGAATACGGCAAGAGATTTTGCCATATCGCCATATTTTTCGTACTCGGTGCCATTCCAGCTATTCTCATCATGATTGGAAGTGAACCATGCACGCATGCTACTATCGCCTAAGGCACTATATTGTCGTAATAAATCAACCAGCTCTGCAATAGGAAGCCCCTGCTGATAGAAATCCTTTGTTTTATGCATCCACTTCCAGGAATAGCTCGCGTCAAATACTTTTCCGTATTCGGGATTTTCTAATTCATCAAATTCTCCTAGCCAAAACAGTGGCTTTAAAGCGTCCAGCTGCGGCCTTGCTTCCTGCCAGAAATCCACTTCCACCCAAGATGCGAGATCGCATCTAAAACCATCGATATCGCACTCATTTACCCAAAACTTCATAGCATCAATCATGGCCTTGCGCAGTTCAGAATTGCTGTAGTCCAATTCAATAATATCGTCCATTCCACTAGCAATCTGAAAAGTTCCGGTTACTGTATCACGGAGATAGTATTCCGGATGCGCTTTCGTCCACACATGATCCCATCCGGTATGATTCGCCACCCAATCGATAATCACTTTAAATCCCATAACATGAGCCGTATCCACTAGACGCTTAAAGTCGTCCAGTGTACCAAATTCCGGATTAATGGATGTATAATCCGAACAGGCATAATAACTCCCCAACGAACCTTTCTTTTTCTCCTGAGCGATGGGAGTAATAGGCATAAACCACAGTACCTCTACACCCATATCCTTCAATCGGGGCAATTCTTTCACAAATGCATTAAAAGTTCCTTCCTCGGTGTATTGCCGCACATTAACTTCATAAATATTGGTAGAATGCTTCCATGCAATGTTGTTCTTCATTTTTTGGGATTTAATATCAGTTTTAGACTTTTCTTCCTTTGGCATGAGTTTGCAGGATACAATAATAGCGGTAATTAGCAGAAATGCAGTTATTCTTACCATAAAATATTGTTTTAATGAAGATAGGGAATATTTTTTCAAGCAATTGGCCACACTATGCCCCCTACCTACAAATGAGCAAAACCGTTTATCTTTGCAGATATGAAGCAATTTGATGTACCGGTTTTTTACAGAAGTAATCTGATTTCCTTAATCAAAAAGAAGCGGAAAGAAAAGGATAAACTGAAAAAGGATTTCACCCCCACGCTACTTGATTTTGGGCCGGTACAGATATTCTTGGCGCGTCATTTTGGATTTTGCTATGGAGTAGAGAATGCTATCGAAATTGCTTTTAAAACTGTAGAGCAAAATCCAGGAAAGCGCATTTTCCTGCTTAGTGAGATGATTCATAACCCGCAAGTAAATGCGGATTTGGCCAACCACGGCGTACGCTTTTTGCAAAATACCGAAGGCAAGGAACTTATTCCGTTTGATTCACTTACCAAAGAAGATATTGTACTCATCCCTGCATTTGGAACCACGCTGGATATTGAAAAAAAATTGGTGGATATAGGTATCCCTATTGAAAAATACAATACTACGTGTCCCTTTGTAGAAAAAGTATGGAACCGTAGTGCAGCAATTGCCGCGAAAGATTATACCATTATCATTCATGGTAAACCTTCTCACGAAGAAACCCGAGCCACTTTCTCTCATGCATCCGCAAACGCCCCCTCTGTGGTAGTAAAGAATATGGCTCAGGCTCAAAGATTGGCAACCTATATTACCGGCGCATCTCCTGCACAAAACTTTTACGAAGAATTTAAAAATCAATATAGCGAAGGGTTTGATGTGGAAAAAGATCTGCAACGTATCGGCGTAGTCAATCAAACTACTATGTTGGCCAGCGATACACAGGCTATTGCAGATTTCCTCAAACAAGTAATGATTGATAAGTATCAACTTACCAAAGCCACTATTGCAGAAAGATTTGCAGATACACGAGACACCCTTTGCTATGCCACCAATGATAACCAAACCTCCGTACTGGAGATGTTAAATACACCTGCAGATTTAGCTATCGTGGTGGGAGGATACAATTCTTCCAACACTTCGCATCTGGTAGAATTATGCGAGGAAAAACTTTCTACCTACTATATTAACAATAGTGAGAAAATTCTCAGCCGAAAAGAAATTTTGCACTATAATTTCCATACAAAACAGGAAATACTCACCGCCGATTATCTGCCTACTACCGAACCGATACGCATCTTGATTACCAGCGGTGCTTCTTGCCCTGATGCATTGGTGGAAGATGTGATACAAAAACTTATCAGCTTCTATCCCGGCACTAAATCGATAGAAGAAATTATAGCACAGATAGCAAATACATAGAAATATTCCTGTGCTTATTCTGTTTGTATAACCAGTGTTTTACCTTGTTGCAACTGGCTGTGCAGGATTGTGTACCCATCAACTTTTCTATTGCCATAAGTAAGGCCTATGATTTTCTCACCCTTACCCTTTTTCACGATGGTGAATTTGGAACCTTGTAAATCGAATACCACTTTATTAAATAAAGGCACGGTAATAAGATATTCAGGATCTGCAGGCGAATAAGTATACAATCCGATGGCATTCAGCACATACCAGGAAGACATTTCTCCCGCATCATCCATCCCTGCGTAAGCCAGTCGTTCCGGCCCCATACGGTAATATTTGGTTAGAATAAGATTAATAATACGTTGTGCTTTTTCCTGTTTACCGATAAAATAATAAAAATAGGGCGAACTATGTCCGGGCTGATTGCCATGACAATACTGTCCTATAAAAGTGGTAAAGTTGTGTGCTTCATACCCTTTCCAAGGTATGGTAAACAAAGAATCGAGTTTTCTTTCGAAAGCCTGCTTATCGGGATAAAGAGCGATAAAGCCCTGCGGGTCATGCGGAGCAAAAAAGGTAGACTGCCATCCATTCGCCTCTCGATACATGTATTCAAAATAAGGTTGCTCAGGATTGAAGGGTATAATCCAATCACCGTTCGCCAGTCGTCCGCGCATCAATTGTGTGGTTGGGTCAAATAAATTCTTATAATTATGCGAACGCTGCATCAAAATCTGATAATTTTTCTCATCTCCCAACTCTTTCGCCAATAAAGCAATAGCATAATCATCATAAGCATATTCTTGCGTTTTCGTAACGGCTGCTTTAGCCACTGTTTCCAAACGAGGATGCGGCACATCCATTTCCGAAATCCATCCCCTATCCATGTATTCCTGAAGATGTGGACGACCACCTCGCCCCGGCACGAATGCATTGTTCAGCAAAACTTCATAAGCCTTTTGAACGTTAAAATCTCGAAGTCCTCTTAAGTAACTTCCCGCAATAAATACCGAGGCATGATCGCCATGAAAGAAAGTAGGCATATAACCTCTAAGAACTCCTCTATCGATTATGGACTTAATAACGTCAAGCGTAACATCGGGGGCCAGCATCCCCAGCAAAACAAGTTTATTCCTATAATCATCCCAAAAAGAGGGATCGCTATAATAACGGAAACCCTCATTAACGATTTCGCCTTTTGCATTTTTAAATGCACCATTTACATCGCTTAGCAAAATGGGCCATAAAAATGATTTATATAAAGCACTGTAAAACGTTTCCTTCTCATCTCGCGTGCCTCCCTGCACTTGCACTTTAGACAATAACTGCTCCCATACCGCATCGGCCTCGTTTTGTACCTGTTCAAAACTTTTGGAAAGCATTTCGGCTTCAAGATTCATTTTAGCATTTTCCAGACTCACATAGGAAAAACCTACTTTCATTTCTAAAGGTGCTGAATTGTTTCCGGAATCTTCAAAATTCACAATACTCACTCCCTGGTTCCCGTCTTTGACAAACTCAATATTATCGATTTGATAATTGGTTACCGCGTAGAAATAGAAAGTATTGCCGGTTTTTTGAAATCCACCAAAAGCATACTCATTGAGTTTTTCTATTTCCCAGTCTTTTACATCTTCATTGGAACGGGATAAATCGGCTAACAGCTTTTTCTTATCACCGCTTCTATAGGTGTATTTATGAAAAGCACATCGAAGCGTGGATGTCACCTCGGCATTAATTCCATACTTTTCCAGATACACTTGATAATAACCCGGCCGTGCAGACTCATTGGAGTGTTTAAATCCTGAATAATACGCCTTAGGATTTACGTCGCCACTCACTGCTATTAAAGGCACGTAACACAAATTCCAATGCCCTTTACTGGTGTGTACAAAAGCATAAATGACCGTATCCTCATACTGATATCCAGAGCCACTCTTCCACATAGTTACAGGAGTTACCTGTACCATGGAGTTGGGCAAGGAAGCACCGGGATAGGTCTCGGCCCCCCAAGCACGTCTTGTAGGCTTATATCCCAAATCCACACTATCCCAGAGTGTGGTCGTTCCTATAAAGGGATTTACAAAATCAGTAAGTTTATCCTGTGCATGGGCAGATAAAGCTAGATATATACCGATGCAAATACATTTTAGTTTTTTCAACATGAAGGAGCCGTTAGAGTTTTCAATTCGCAAAATCGTTTTTGGTTTCAAAGAAAAGGAAGTTCTTCATTATCGAAAAAAGAATTTTCCTCCCGAGAAATAATAAACAAAAAGGGCAAAGCTCCACTGGAACTCTGCCCATTTCACAACTCACCAAACAACGCTTTTAGCAAAAAGTAACTATCTCCTGATAGTCTCCCATTTTCTGAAAATGGCTTTTACAATTCTTTCAGCTTCTCTTGCCGTCATCCGGCGACTATCAATTTCATCAGTAGCCCACCCCTGCCAGATAACCTGATCTGTTCGGGTATCGATCATCGATATTGTAATCGTAGCTTCCTTGATGGGCACTGTATAATTATCGTAACCTATAAATTGTTGGGGATAATATACCCTAAAGAATCGTCTGCTATAAGGATTGTAGAAAGTACGAAATCCACCCCAAGAGTAAACAGGTTCTGACTGAACACGCTTACCTCTTTCTACCAATACATCATAGCTAAGAATTACATCGGGGTTACGACGTACTTCTCGCCATCCTTGTGTACGTACCAGCTCTGCATTTACAGCATCTTTTATGCGTTGCTCGGCCATATCTACGCGCACATCTCTCCTATCACGTTGCGCCCATGCAAACGTTCTATATTTTGATAAATTGATGTTGCCGGCTTTTTCTATATGTACTGTCGGCCCACAACCAGCAAACACAAATAGTAGCAAAATAAAACCCAACAGTCGTATTAGTTTCATATGTATTTGTCTCCTTGCAACCTAAAGACGTAAAAAGTATATTCAAAGACTGTATGGGAATTGTAAAAAAAATGTAAAAATCAGCCCTACTACGGTATTACTTCAAATAGCAATACCTGCTGTATTTCATCCCGACTAAAGTTGTTATCTACAATGAGAATCAATGAGTAATGACCATTGGGGAATATAGGTCCTAAAGTAATTCCCTCCACATTATCGATATAACGATTGAGAGAAGCAAGATTGAATAATAGCTTCTTAGAGGCCGGTTGATAAGTGGCATGCTGATGCAATCCACTTACTGCAGTTATGTCGGTAGCCTTGCTGAAATCGGCCAAATAAATTTTTACCACACAACCCTCTATCCCTGTTGAATAAGAACGTTCCATAACCAAGAACTTATTCTCACCAATACACAAGATTTCTGAAATGCCATTTACGCTAAATGCGTTTTCGGGTGTGGGAGGATATGCTACGGCATCCAACAGGTAAGCAAACTGTGCTACCGGTTTCTTTGTTGCAACATCAAATTTGGTAAATCGAACTGGAACATTGGCATACTGCGCGGTTGCAAGTGGGCCATCTTCATAAATAGGGCTTTCCATACTTGCCCATAAATATTTATAACTGCTACTAAAACTCAACCCCTCAAATACGCCATTCTCACGCGCACCTTTATCTTCTTTATACATGCGGAGATTTGCAGGGATAAGAAAACTGTCTTTAAAATTTCCCGACAAATCCATTTCATAAATCCATGGATTCTGATACACCATCTTTCCACCTCTCACAGCCTTATCACCCTCACTGCTCCACACCAGCGTGCCGGTAGCGGCATTATATCTTATAGATTCGGGATCTGCCGCCTTTTCAGGATTTTTTCTTAATGCGGGAAATGTATCATTAGCGGCATCCTTCAATGTAGCAACCGCTAAAAATCTTACCGAATCTATTTTGTAATCCTTAATATCAATAGCCATCGTATAAAATCTGGCGGCACTGGTAGCTGAGCGCTCATCGCTGATCGTAAAAAAGCGATTGTTGATCCTATCATAATCAATTCCGGATAAGCCTCCAACCCAGGTATTTTGAAAGTGTAGCTCGTAAGGAATTTCGTAAAGATCTAAAAACTTCAATGAGCTAACCCGAATATCTGCGGAAGTAGTGGATGTTTGATAGGATTTACTAGTTACACAACCAGTAAAGATACCTATACATATAAAGAAATAAAATAACGAAATAGATTTTTGCATGTAGCGATCAGTTCGTGACCAAAATTTGAAGAACCTGAGCATAGAAATATAATAATAAAAAAAGTTACAAGCCGATAAGCCGGATTCTGTCTTCCACCAAAGTGGAATGGCTATCATTTATCTGCTTCCGGTATTACTACCGGAAGTCAATCTGCCTACCCTCCCCGATAGCATGGAAGCATTTCTCCGGGCCGAAGAAAAATCGGGGTTTACATGGCATTTCAGCACACAAGGTTTACCCGAAATACTTATTACTAAGTATTCCCGTGAGCTCTTACCTCACGTTTTCACCCTGGCCTTTCCTGCCGTAAAGCAAAGAAAGGTGGTAATTTTCTGTGGCACTTTCTGTTTCGCCTATTGGCGAACCCGGCTATTCACCGGTGTGTTGCCCTACGCTGTCCGGACTTTCCTCCCTTCAGAGAATTGAAAGGCGATAGCCTGGCTTGTAACTATTTGTAAATTTAATCAATAATTGAACCGACCAAAAATACGGCTTCTCGCTATTCGAATAAAAAGGTATTACCACCTAATGAAGCCCAACATAGTTTATCCTTTTTCAAAAAGGCGCCTTAACTCTGTTGCTTCACCCGGCTTCATTTTATTGCTCAATATTAAACGTAATTGTCTGCGACGCAAAGCTCCGTTGTATAATTCTTTTTCCTCGTCAGTCTCCGGCTCAATAGCAGGTACTGGTGTAGGTTTTCCGTCTGCATCCAATGCGACAAACGTATAATAAGCTGTATTGCTTTTATATCGATCCTTCCGCACCAAATCTTCCCCCCAGACATTTAGCATTACTTCCATGGAGGTGTTAAAAGAGCGTGTCACACGCGCCTCGATATGTACTACATTACCCAATTTAATAGGGTTTACAAACGAAAGGTTATCTACCGATGCGGTTACTACCGGTGCATTACAATGTTTTTGGGCCGAAAGAGCAGCCGCAATGTCCATCCAATACATAAGTCGTCCCCCCATGAGATTACCAAACGTATTGGTATCATTGGGCAAAACCAACTCTGTCATTATTACGATACTATCTTTAGGTTTTTTCGTCATATTTGCAAAGGTAGCGGCAAAGCTTCATTTTACCAGATGATTACTAAAAAAGCTACCGCCGCAATAAATTACAAATACATGAGTATCGGTGTCCATACTACTTCCCGAAATGAAACAAAATACCTAACCTATTTTGCTCTAGGGTGGTTTGTTGTTAATTGCTTACAGGCAGCCTTTCTGAATCTAGAAGGCGATGAAGCCTATTACTGGCAGCTATCCAAAAATCTGGACTGGAGCTACTTCGACCATCCACCTATGGTAACTGTACTAATCCGTTTGGGCGAACTACTGGGACATGGGCCTGTATTCACCAGACTGGGAACAGTATTGATTACCACCTGCAGCATATTAATTATGTACAAGGCTTTGCCCGATGCGTTGAAAAATGTGCGATGGTTTATTCTCATTTGTGCTGCAACCCTTATTCTTAATGTTTATAGTTTTATTACGACACCTGATGCACCTCTCTTGTTTTTTGCATCTTTGTTTTTATTAAGCTATAAATATTTCCTAGATAAAAACACACTGAGCAATACATTATTGATGGCTGTAGCTATAACCGGAATGTTCTACAGTAAATATCATGGTATATTGCTTGTAATTTTTGTGGTACTCTCCAATTTACGGTTGCTATTGAATAAACATTTCTGGTTGGTGGTTTTACTCACTACTTTATTCTTTCTTCCGCATATCTATTGGCAGTACACGCACGACTGGCCCAGCCTTAGATTTCATCTTAATGAACGTCTTGCCAAACACTATAGAATTAATTACACGACAGATTATTTACTGGGACAGTTATTGGTTTTCGGCCCGTTTATCTCACTGCTATTTTATGCTACTTGTTATAAAATTAAAATACAAAACAAACTTTTAAGAGCCCACGCTTTTGTATTTGCCGGAACACTGATTTTCTTTTTAATCTCATCTCTTAAAAACACTGTAGAGGCTCATTGGACGTTGATTGGTACGCCGTCATTTATTGTATTGTTCTTATGGTTACTCAACAACGGCACTTCCAAATATCAACGCATATTTAAAAAGCTAGCTATAGCCAATATTGCACTTATTTTGCTAGCGCGTATTTTATTCTTCATACCTCATTCGCCTTTTTTGCTGATCAAAAATTATTATCCCTTCTTTTATGGTAAGGAATGGGCAAAAACTGTGTACAGTAAGGTCGGCGATACCCCGATACTATTTGAAAATTCCTATGTATTGCCTTCTCTATACATGTATTATAACGAAGGTGCTCAAGCCATAGGCTATAATACTAAGAGTTATAGGAAAACAAATTTCAATCTTCAGGATGATTGTATATTCTCCGGCCAAAATCTCTACTATTATAAAGGAGGAAACGCGGAAGCCCCCTCACATACATATATCGATACAAAATATGCGCCGGGCACGTTACTGCCACTCAAACATTACACTTGCATCAATGCGTTGAAAATTACTCCTTCAGATATTCCTTCTACATTAAAGGCCAATAGCACTTACGCGGTTACGTTGACGATTGAAAACAAAGCCGACCACGATATACAGCTATATAATCCCTTACAAGTAGATTATGCTTTCTTTATAGCCAAGTATGACTACATCAACTCAACCGAAGATTATGTTATACCAGGTATAACTTTCCAGGCAAATGAAAAAAAGCAAATACACATTCAATTAAAAACTCCGGAGAACCCCGGCAAGTATAAAATACTCTTCTCTATCAAGAATGGTATACTCCCGGGCAACTTTGCCAGCGCTTTTTATCCAGTGAAAGTGGAATAACTATGGAGTTTCAATTACCAAACGATTTTCAATAAGTCGGTTATTATACTGCTGTATAAAAGCTTTTAATCGGCGATGCAATCGTTCGGCTAACTGTGAGCTATCAGCAGCAATATTATTGCGGAAAAGACGATCGGTTTTATAATTGTACAACTCCTTTACGTGCTCACCGTCTGAGAAAAGCATGTAATCTCCCTCAAACCACTTATATCCAGCGGAATACTGAAAAGCAAATGCCTGCTGCTGTTGCGCTGTATCTAACACATTATTACCGTATGCTACAAAAGGCTTGTTATAATTTAGATATCCCAATACAGTAGGCATGATATCAATTTGCTGAATAATACCATCGTGAATACCATTCATAGCACTATCTCCAGGAGCATATAAAATAATCGGAATGGCAATATCTCCCCATGGCGTCTGATACTCTTCATGATAAGTTACCGTAGCATGATCAGCACTAATTATAAACAGTGTATTATCAAACCAAGGCTGCTGCTTGGCAGCTTCAAAAAATTTTTTCAGAGCCATGTCGGTATACCCAATGCATTCCAGAACGGGTAACGGGCCTTTCTTAAATACGTCCTTATATTTTTCCGGCACCTTAAAAGGATGATGAGAAGACACAGAAAAAAAGGTACTAAAGAATGGCTGCTGAAATGTCCCCAACTTTTGTGCAAAAAACTGCAAAAAGGGCTCATCCCAAATACCCCAAATACCGTCATATTCCGCATCGTTATTAAACTCGTTTTTGCCATAATAATATTCTATGCCTAACAATTTGGTAATGGCCGTAAAGCCCATTGACCCATTAGGAGCTCCGTGGAAGAAGGATGTATGATAACCTTCTTTACGTAGCACATGAGCCAGCCCTCCTATGGTATCCGACACATAAGGCGTGAGTACAAAAGGATTAACACCACTAGGAATACTGGCTATACAAGAAGGAATCGCATCAATAGACTTTCTACCATTGGCAAACGATTGCCAGAAAATCTTACTATGTGCGGCTAGGGAGTCCAGAAAAGGCGTAAACCCTGTATAGGTGCCACCTTCCAAATCTTTGTTGTAAAAACCCATTGCCTCTTTGCCAAAGCTTTCCAGCAGAATTAACACTACATTTTTCTTTTGAAACACATTATCAGGATGTGGGCGATGAATGGGAGTATAAATCTGCTCCAGTTCTTCGTCAGTATAATAATTCACTCTCTTAAGAGTCTGTACGCTGGTAGTTCTGATAAACGTAAAAGGCGTATTCAGTACTAAATAAATTTCATTGGGATTGCTAACATAATCTCCGGCATTACTAATGGTAATAGGACGGGTACTATGTTTGTAATCGCCACGAATGCCTCCTATCGCCAGAAACACGGTTAATAGCAATATTACTACCCCCCTGATATAGTATCGTACTTTTGATTTTCCCTCTATTGCTTCAGTCTGTACCCGGTTGTATAAAAATATCATCAGCGTCAGCAAGGCAAGATAAATCAATGTCACATACCAGAAATCTGATACAAAATGCTTGGCAAGCTGTCCAAAGTTTTGTTCATTCTGAAACTCTTTAAGCACTGCAAATGTGGTGCGCCTTAGTGTAAAACGATAATAAATAAAATCAATACAATTGAGCAATAAAGCAATTCCATTGCATACAATAAAAGAAGTTTCTACAACCCGTTTGTAAATCCTATGGTTGAGCACTGAAGCGGGTAAAGGGAACACCATCAATACTAGCGAGAGTGCATTAAAATAAAATAGTGCTGCAATATCAAACCGCAATCCTCCCTTCAAGATATGCAACCACTTATCAGCTGTCAATCCAGGGAATAATGAGGTATTCAGCCCCCAGAAGATAAACCGACAGAGGAATATAAAAAACAAGGCAACACCCATCCGGTACAGGACTGCCGCGTAGTAATTGGCTTTAAACTTCATATAAAAATGTTTCAAAATTAGCAATTTGATAATACAACACACTTATTACCTATTTTTGAATGCTATATCACAAAATTCGCTATCTGATATGGGCGGTATGTATGACGAAAGGAGTACCCACGCTACGGGTCTTTTCGTTATCTTTGCAACCCTGTCAAATTGTCTGTTATTTATAATAACAGCACTGTTTTTGAAGGTGGATATTCATTTAAAATATTAATACATTATCATGTTTGGTTTTTTATCAAAGCTTTTTGGTGGGAGCAAGTCAGAAAAAGACGTTAAAAAGCTTCTGCCTGTTGTAGAGAAAATAAATAACTATTTCCAGCAATATCAATCGTTAACCAATGATGAACTTCGAGGTAAAACTCAGGAGTTCAGACAGCGCATTAAAGCACACTTAAGCGAGATAGATAAAAAGCTGGAAGCACTGAATGCCGAGGCCGAAGCACTTTCGCACGATAAGCTTGTTGAAAAAGATAAGATTTACAAACAGGTGGATGAGCTGAAGAAAGAGCGCGATAAGGAAATTGAAAAAATTCTGGACGAATTACTACCCGAGGCTTTTGCGGTAGTAAAAGAAACCGCCAGAAGATTTAAAGAAAATGAGCAGATTGTAGCTACAGCCACCGACCTAGACCGAGAGTTAAGTGTAAAAAGCGATTACATCACTATCGACGGCGATAAAGCCATATATAGCAACACCTGGACCGCAGCCGGTGGGAAAATCACCTGGAACATGGTGCACTATGATGTGCAGCTGATTGGTGGTGCCGTATTGCACAGCGGGAAAATTGCTGAAATGGCAACCGGGGAAGGTAAAACACTAGTATCTACCCTACCGGCGTATCTGAATGCACTCGCCGGCGAAGGAGTGCACATCGTAACAGTGAACGATTATTTGGCCCGTCGTGACCAAGAGTGGAACGGTCCTATTTTTGAATGGCTAGGACTGCGTGTGGATTGTATCGACAAACATCAACCCAATACACCGGCAAGACGCAATGCTTATTTGGCCGACATTACCTACGGAACCAATAACGAATTCGGCTTCGACTATCTACGCGACAACATGGTGCATACAGCCGACGAGATTGTGCAGCGCAAGCACCATTACGCTATGGTGGATGAGGTGGATAGCGTATTAATTGACGATGCTCGTACACCCTTAATCATAAGCGGTCCTGTTGATAAAGGCGATGAACAGCAGTACCATCTACTGAAACCCCGGGTAGAACAACTTTATCGCGAACAGGAACGTATTGTAAGAAATTCGCTGAACGAAGCAAAAAGGTTAATTGAAAAAGGCGAAGACGATCCTAAAACAGGAGGCCTATACTTGTACAGAGCCTTCCGCGGATTACCCAAATACAATCCGCTGATTAAATATCTAAGCGAACCAGGTATTAAAGTAAAACTTCAAAAAGCCGAAAACTATTATCTACAAGATCAGGAACGCAATATGCATATCGTTGATTCGGAACTGCTTTTCCGTATTGACGAAAAAAATAGATCGGTAGACCTAACAGAAAAGGGGTTGGCAACCATTACCAGAGCTGGCGAAGACCCTAATTTCTTCGTATTGCCTGATATTGGCGCAATGCTGGCCGAAATAGAAAAAAGTGATGCCACTGCCGAAGAAAAACTTAAAAGAAAAGAACAAGTATTAAACGAGTATACCCTTAAAGCAGACCGTATACACGCTGTACAGCAATTGTTAAAAGCGTACGCCCTCTTCGAAAAAGATGTTGAGTACGTCATTATGGATGGCGCTATTAAGATCGTGGATGAACAAACCGGTCGTATTATGGAGGGGCGCCGATACAGTGATGGTCTGCACCAAGCACTTGAGGCTAAAGAAAACGTAAAGATCGAAGCGGCTACACAAACATATGCCACCATTACCCTGCAAAACTATTTCCGTATGTATCATAAGCTGGCTGGTATGACCGGTACTGCGGAAACTGAAGCAGCAGAACTGTGGAGCATTTACAAACTGGATGTGGTGACCATCCCAACACATCTTCCAGTCATTCGTGAGGATAAACAGGATTTAGTTTACAAAACCAAACGCGAGAAATATAAAGCCATTATAGACGAAATTGAGCGCT
Organism: Niabella digestorum; assembly: GCF_036409055.1. Classification (NCBI taxonomy): domain Bacteria; kingdom Pseudomonadati; phylum Bacteroidota; class Chitinophagia; order Chitinophagales; family Chitinophagaceae; genus Niabella; species Niabella digestorum. The sequence continues at coordinate 177,207 of NZ_JAZGLY010000003.1, forward strand.
TAAGAAACAGTGGCCGCCCGGTACTGGTAGGTACCACTTCTGTGGAAACCAGTGAGCTGTTAAGCCGTATGCTACAACAGAAAAAAATTCCACACAATGTATTGAACGCAAAACAGCATGCAAGAGAAGCTGTAATTGTGGCGGAAGCAGGTCAGGCTGGAGCTGTAACTATTGCTACCAACATGGCCGGTCGGGGTACCGATATTAAGCTGGGCCCAGGCGTAAAAGAAGCTGGAGGGTTGGCAATCATTGGTACCGAAAGACACGAAAGCCGCCGGGTAGACCGACAGTTACGTGGGCGTGCCGGACGTCAGGGCGACCCCGGTAGTTCCCAATTCTACGTATCACTGGAAGACGACCTGATGCGTATGTTTGGTAGCGACCGTATCGCCAGTATGATGGATAAGCTGGGGTACAAAGAAGGAGACGTGATACAGCATAGTATGATCAGCAACTCCATTCAGCGTGCACAAAAGAAAGTAGAAGAAAACAACTTCGGAATACGTAAGCGTCTGTTGGAGTACGATGATGTAATGAACAAACAAAGAAATGCGATTTATGAAAAAAGAAATCATGCTTTGTTTGGAGAAAGACTTTCACTAGACATTGATAACGCTTTTGCCATCGTAGCCGAAAGTCTGGTTACATCGTTCAAAGAGCAGGAGGATTTCGAAGGCTTTAAATTAGCCTGTATCTTGAACTTTGGTATGGATACAACCATTACCGAAGATGAATTAAAAACCGGTGATATCCGTTCTTTATCAGACAAACTGTATGATGAAGCTATAAAACGCTACAACGAACACACAGAAAGTATTTGTCAAAAAGCCGTTCCTGTATTCCAAAATATACGTGCTACCCAAGGTAGTCATATAGAAAATGTAGTAGTACCGTTCTCAGATGGTAGAAAGGGTATTAATGTACTGGCACCTCTTGACAAAACCATCGAAACCAATGGTAGAGCGCTTATAGCAAGCATGGAAAAAACCATTACGCTTGCTGTAATTGATGAAGCATGGAAAGAGCATCTGCGCGCTATGGACGATCTTAAGCAAAGCGTGCAAACGGCATATCTGGAGCAGAAAGATCCGCTGGTGATTTACAAAATGGAAGCCTTCCAGTTGTTTAACAATATGGTGATGAACCTTAATAAAGACATCATCTCATTCTTAACACAGGCTTCATTACCCGAACAACAACAGGATACTGCTATCAAAGAAGGTCGTCAGGAAAAAACCGATCTCAGCAAATTAAGTGTTAATAAAGATGAGATTGATGCAGCAGGCGATGACTATGCGGCCAATGAGCGCGATTATTTTGACCCCACGACCACACGCGTAAAACAGGAACCTATACGCGTAGGACCTAAAATCGGAAGAAACGATCCTTGTCCCTGTGGTAGTGGTAAAAAATACAAGCATTGTCATGGAAAAGGAGAGTGATCCTAATTTCAAAACGACATATAAAAAGAGGCGGTTTCACACCGCCTCTTTTATTTTTATCCTTTTGTTGTAGCTTTAGAAATATTGTTTACAAACCACCTTCTGAAAACAAAATAGCTTTAGCTTCTACATCTTCGTACTTATCGATTAACTGCAGCAATTGCTTTTTAAGTTGTGCTACCAGTTTTTTGTATTGTGGAAGATTGTACAAATTTTTCATTTCATATTGATCATTCCGCAAATCATAAAGCTCCCAACCTTCCACACGTTTGTAAAAACGAATGAGCTTGTATCTTCCGGTGCTAATACCAAAATGCGGCGATACAGCATGTTCTCCATTCTCGTAATAATGATAATACATGGCCGCTCTTCCTTTTGCCTTGTTTTGAGTTACTAAAGGCAAGAAAGAAGCTCCTTGCATATCGGCAGGAATGGGAACACCGGCTGCTTCCAAAATAGTGGGTGCAATATCCACATTCATCACCAGATCATTATTGATACTACCAGGCTTTATTTTCCCGGGATAGCGCATCACCATAGGTGTACGAAATGACTCTTCATACATGAAACGTTTATCAAACCAACCATGCTCTCCCATATAAAACCCCTGATCGCTCATATAAATCACTATAGTGTTGTCGCTTAGATTATGCTTATCTAAGTAGTCGAGTGCCCGTCCAATATTGCGATCAAGAGATGCCGCGGTGGACAAATAATCTTTCATATAACGCTGATACTTCCACTCGATAAGTTCCTTACCGGACAAATTCTTTTTCTTAAAATCTTCTCTTATAGGCGCGTAGTACCGGCTATAAGCAGCCCGTTGTGCTGCATTCATGCGCATAAAACTACGTTCTTTGTTCTCCTCCTCTTCACTATTAAAAATCTTAAGATCATATCCCAATCTTAAGTCTTTAGCTATGCTCATTTCCTGTACTGCAGCCGCCTTGCGGTTTTCGTACTGATCGTAAAATGTAGGAGGTAACGGGAAAGTAACATCGTCAAACATTCCAAGATCACAAGTGTCGGGCATCCAGGTACGATGTGTAGCCTTGTGACCAATCACCAAACAGAAAGGCTTAGAAGTATCGCGTTGGTTTAACCACTCCTCAGCAATATCCTGAGTAATATTGGTAGCATACCCTTCGATTCTTTTAGTACTACCATCCATCATAATAAAATCAGGATTGAAGTAACTCCCCTGCCCCGGCAATACTTGCCAATAAGAAATTCCTTCAGGATTGGTTTTAAGGTGCCATTTTCCAATCCATGCAGTCTGATATCCGGCTCTGGTTAACTCTTTTAAGAAATTATTCTGTGAACCATCGAAAGTAGAGTTCTCGTTATCCTTAAATCCATTTTTATGACTATACTTACCAGTGATAATTACTGCACGGCTAGGACCACAAATAGAGTTGGTTACATAAGCTCTATTAAATAGTACGCCCTCTTTAGCAATTCTATCAATTGCGGGAGTTTGCATCAGCTTGCTCCCATAGGCACTTATTGTCTGAAAGGCATGATCATCGGAAATAATAATAACGATATTAGGACGCTTTTGTGCCACTGCGGCACATGCAGTTATTGCAAGCAATCCCACTAATAGTTCTTTAAGCTTGAACATTTTTATATTGAGTTTGATTTTCATTACTAACAACCTCCAATAAAGTTAAAACAATCTCAGTTTGCATTTTGCGTTATAGTAATTGATTCAGGAGGAAGATTGAATGTTGGATTAATAGTAACGGTAATGGAGCGCGACATACCTGTATTATTAGGTAAGATAGTCACAGGCAATTTATAATCTCCTGAACCGTAAATCTTATTGATAACGCACCAATCATTTGTAGGTAATGTAACCCACCAACCATTTGCACCCGCATTGATGACGATATTAACTGTCCCGCCATTTGCAGGAAAAGCAGCTATATTATTTTCCAATGTGGCAGAAAATGGCGAAGGCTCGGGCTTTGGAGGCAGCTCGTCTTTTTTACAAGAAATAAATGAAATAAAAAATATAATGAATAATAAAGCAAATCGATTTTTTAGTATATAATTTCTTAACATTTTGAAATCATTTTATGACTAATAAATAATTACCAATTGGGATTTTGAGTCCACTTATAGCCAGTTAACTGTAGCATACGTTGCTGAATAGGTAACAAATAATCTCTATTTAAATTGAATCCATAACCATTCGGCAACACATTTCGCAAAGGATCTAAATAACGTCTACTATCGGAATTAATACCCGTTAACAAAGGCTGATAGGATGTTGGATAATGAGCGCTCATATTACTACCAATGTATAAGGCTCCAATAGGTCGCTGACCTTTAATTAATATATCTGCAGCAGCCCATCGCATAATATCATCTAAACGAAAACCTTCAGCAGCTAGTTCCACCCTCCTTTCTCTTCTTACTGCCTGAAGTACAGGGCTTAGATCACGAAAAGGGTAATTAGGATCGGTATTATACTCCCTTGCCAAATCCACAGGAGGCATTCCCACACGATCACGTAATGGTTTAAGTGCCGCGGTAATAAGAGTAGGATCACCTCCTAATTCAGCCATAGCCTCTGCATAATTTAATAATACTTCGGCATAGCGAAATGCAATAGCTGGGGCCTGACTATTATAATCATCAGCTACAGCTCTAGAATCATTGTACTCCAAAAATTTATATAGAGGGAAGCCTGTCGTGCTTCTGTTAAATCCAGTTTGATCTATTGGAGGAAAATCTGGCACCACAGCATCAGGACGTAAAGATTGCCCCGGAACAGCTACTGTTTGAAACAGGCGTGGATCTCTAATATCTGGTTTAAGTTCATTACCATAAATTTGCTGTGTTTGAAGCCTTTCATTTCCAAGAAAAGGGCGTCCATCTCTTGTCAAATAGTCATCTACCAGAGATTGAGTTATTCCCATATCTGCCCCTGCTGTAGAGAGATATTTACTAGTGCTATGTCCGATATTATCCCTTACACTATAGCGACGGAATAAAAGTACTTCTGGGTTGGTAGATAAGTCTGTAGTAATAAACATTGTTTTATAATCCTCTAAGGGATTGCCTGTGGTATAAACCTGCCATCTTCCACTGCTCATCACCGCATAAGCTGCATCTCTAGCTTGCTCTAAATAATTTTGGATTTTAGCATCAGTAATCCCATTTGTAAAAAATGGATCATTTTTTGCCTTATGGTATTTTTGCCATGTCCCTTCATAAAGGGCAACTCTTGATTTTAACGCTAAGGCAACATCTTTATGCACACGCATTGTTGCACTACTATAAACAGCTGGCAATAATTCCGCCGCTATATCTAGATCTGTTAAAATAGAGTCTACAACCAGTGTTCTAGGATCACGTGGCACTTGCATAAAAGAAGTATCTGCAGAAAGGACTTTATTCACCCAAGTAAGATCACCATAATTCTTTAGCATGTTGAAATACGTAATTGCTATAAAAAATCTGGCCTCACCTACATATTGATTAATTAGGTTTCTATCACCTGTAGCATTATGATAATTTTCTAAAAAATAGTTTATACTTCTTATAGTAGAATATCCACTTAAAGGACTTGCATTACTTAAGGACAAAGTACCATTCATTCTATTATTAACAGAAGAAAAAGTCATATTATCGGTACCGGCATCGTTAAATGCAATACCAGCCCCGCCCACAGTAACTGGGTGAGAGGGAAAACTAGTTTCATAAAACTGATTAAGAAATAAACGCATTTCATTAGTAGTCGCCAGTGGATTGTCAGAACTTAATACATCTTGTGGCTGACGATTCAAGAAATCCTTATTACATGCAGTTAGACTTAGACTACATATAATAATAATGAATATAGAAATTTTAATTTTAGAACTCATTGCGCTGATTTTTGACTGTTTATATTATAAACCGATGTTTATACCTAAGGAATAAACCTGTGTAAGAGGATAAATTTTGCCGGTGGTAGTTCCTCCTACCCCAACCAAAGTTTCAGGATCGAAAATCTTAGTAAGTTTGGTAAACGTAAGCAGGTTTTCACCCGAAACATAGAGATGAACCTTGCTTAATTTAATGCGTTGTATGACCTCTCGAGGTAGATTATAACCTATAGTCGCATTCTTTAATCTCACATAAGCCGCATTTTGCAGATATCTATCACTCACTTGCTGTGTCTTATTAACAAAAGAACCAATAGAGCCTACAGGAGCAGAATAAGGATTGGGATAATAAGCATTTGGATTCTCAGGAGTCCAATAGTCTAAATGTTGTGAAAATACGGTAACCTGTGCCAAAGCTCCCGAACCCCAAAAATACACATCTCCTACACCGGGGGCATAATGACGCTTCCCTATGCCTTGAAACATAATAGAGAGAGACAACCCCTTCCACTCAATATTGCCTGTAAAAGAATAAGCATACCGAGGAGAGGTATTACCAATAATGGTTAAGTCCCCCATATCTCCCAATCGGTTATTACCCCGATCAATCTTACCATCATTATTTAAATCCACATAACGTACATCGCCAGGTTTCCATGCTACAGGGCTGATGTAGGAATGATCCAGTTGATTAAACGCATCTGCTTCCTCCTGAGTTTGAATCAAACCACTTGCTCGATACCCCCAAATTTCACCAACCTTTTTACCTACATACCACGATCCAGCAGGATCAGTGAAAGTGGGATTCTCATACTTGGTGATAACAGTTACGTTATCAGAAATCACACCTGTGATAGAGTAATTAATATCATTACCTATTCTGTTACGATAAGCCAACATTAATTCCCAACCATTAGTACGAAGATTTGCATTATTGCTTGCAGGAACACCCCCCCAAACAAATCGGCAATATCAAAAGTTGGACCAAGCATATCCCTCGTCTCTCGCTGATAAATATCCAAAGAACCGGAAAGCTTGTAAGCAAAAAGATCAAAATCTAACCCAATATTTTTAGTCAACACTTTTTCCCAGGTAGTACTTTGATTAAAGGGAGCCGGTGCATAAATTATAGCCTCTCTTCCGTTCTGAAAAAACCATGAAGGACCTGAACCATTGGTACCAGGAACTGAAATACCCATAGTTTGAATATATGAATATAGACCAGCCCCGGATTGGTTCCCCAACATACCATACGAACCACGTATTTTTAGATTATTTACGAACGTGACATTCTTCATAAAGTTCTCCTTAGCGATGTTGTACCCCACAGACATCGATGGAAAGAATCCCCATCTATTGTTAGGAGAAAAACGAGAAGAACCATCATAACGGCCATTGAGCTCTATCAGATATTTTTCTCTAAAGTTGTAGCTCAATCTTCCAAAATACCCTCTCGTAGCCCATTCATTACGTGATTCTTTAGTAGTAGGTGTAGTAGTAGTTAATGATATCCCCGGACGATTAAAACTAATTAAATCTTGAGCGGAAGAAGTTAAAGAGCGAAATTGATTCAACTCTTGCTGAAATCCGGCCATAATGCCGAAATTATGTTTCCTATCGATGGAATAATTATAAGATGTGTAAATATTCGGAGATATGTAAATATTATTATTTTCCTCTCTAGAATAACTACCTCCAATAGGAATAGCAAATTCTGATCGGTTTACCAACTTAGGAGTACCGTCAATTCCATACACTACACCAGGGATTAACAAAGTCTCAATCTGACCATCTTTCTTTAGAATATTAAAATCAGCTATTATTTTCCAGTTTTTTAGAGGTTCTATTTCCACACCTGGCAATAAGGCTAGGGTAAAATTTTTATTAGTATACTTAGATCCCGATTGAAAATAAGGTACACTAGAAATCTCGTTATAATTTCCATTAAGATCATAAGGCGAAATATTGGGTCTCATTCTCGCCAAATTATGCATAAACAAAGACTCAAAAGTTCCATTGATACTAAAGGGAGCAGTATATTTATCATTAGTGACTTTGGTATTTAGTTTAAACTTTAACCAATCTGTAAGTTGTGTAATAATGGTACTATTAAAGTTTAACCTATTATAATCCATGTCAGCAAAACGCAGAAGACCTGCTTCATCATAATATCCCCCGGAGACAAAATATTGGGTAATTTTATTACCACCACTTAAGCTCAAATTATGCGCTTGGCGATGTGACCAAGGTTTGTAATGGAACTTAAACCAGTTAGTATTTGCTACCCCATTAGCTGTATTTTCCCAATTAGACAAATAATTATCATTTGCTTCTGGGAAAATATTTATGCCTTTAGGATTTTCAACATATCTTTTCAACAATTCCAGCTTTTCATCTGAATATTGCTTACTGCCTTGTGCATTAAATGTTGCTGCATTAAAATATTTTGCAAACTCATACAAGTTCACCATATCAGGCAGTTTTACGGGCCGTGTAAAACCGTAATTGCCCGAATAGTTGAGCATAATCCGATCAGCTTTTCCTTTTTTGGTGGTTATTAATATAACACCATAAGGAGCACGAGCTCCATATACAGCAGAAGCTGCTGCATCCTTTAATACAGAAATAGATTCAATATCATTCGGATTAATCTCCGAAAGGTCCATTGGCATGCCATCGACTAAAACAAACGGGCCATCTCCGCCTGCCAGATTTCCCGCCCCACGAATATTCAGGTTAAAGCTCTGTCCAGGTTTCGTACTAGTCCCTACGGAGATATTCAAACCCGGAACCAAACCTTGCAAACTCTGCGTAGCATTTAATACAGGACGTGTTTCAATATCCGCACCCTTGATTACAGATACAGCGCCTGTAAGATTTACTTTTTTCTGGGTACCATAACCAACTACAACCACTTCCCCTAGCTCTGATTGCAGCAGCCTCATCCTTATTAATAATAAACTGTTTTCATTATTTGACACTAGATAGTTATTCAAAGAATCCCTTTGATATCCTACATGTTCAAAATACAAATTGTAGCGCTGGCCAGGATGTAAGTTAGGAATGGAAAAAATGCCAGAAGAATCTGTCAACAACATTCGTTGCTGACCAGAAGTTATATTTTCCACTATAACTGTTACAGAAGAAAGACTTTCCCCTGACTCTGAAAGAATTTTTCCGTTTACGGTTTCTGTGCTGAGACGCCAAGAAAAGCAAAACAGGAAAGGAACAAAAGCAATAAATGTTTGAGAGGTCTTAGCATATTTACTTATTTTATTGGTTGCACGATTGCATTTGGATTGCCTGAAAACATAAAAACATGTATTTTTATTAATTACGCTTTAAGTATATGGTATCTTTATCTCTTTCATATACTAGCTTGTTTAAATCGCAGATAGCTCTTATTAAGGTTTCCAAAGAGTCATTGTAAAATATTTGCCCGGTAATAGAAGCATCATAAATGGAAGTATCTAAGGCAACGATCTTCACGTGATACCGCTTCTCAAGATTGATCAACACATTTTTAAGCTTGGCCCCCATTAATAACATCTTATCATTTGTCCAAACAATCGTATTCTGATCCTCTATGAATGTTTGTCGATTTACATTAGTTTTTTTTATACGCGCGCTCCTTATTTAATCTATCTTCTGCTATATGTACCGTCCCAAACGGTTTGTTTATATAACAACTTTGACCGGGCGTCAAAAATACTGTATCCATCCTGAACGAACTGTCTACCGAATGAATATATACTTTACCCTCTGTAAGCTTAACAGTTAAAACATCATTACTTATTTTTTGAACTCAAAACTGTGTTCCAATGGCCGTTGTACTAATACCATTTGCTATAACAGAAAACGGACTATCGGAATTTTTCCTTACACGAAACAATACATTGCCACTTGTAACATATACAGTTCTGTGTAAGATATAATCGGACTGAAAACTTATTGCAGCATCTTTATCCAATATCGCTACTGAGCTATCCGGTAAGAAATAATGGAGCATCCCCGTATTGGGATTGTTCACTACTATTGCAGTGGTGCCACCCTCTACTGGCCTCTCATTAATAACTTTCCTCCAAATAATCGCTCCGATTATCAATCCTCCTACAATACAGGCAGCAGCTAACCATCTAATTGTAGAAATAAAAAGTCTTTTTCTGGCAAACACCCTATTTAGCCCCTTAATCTTCTCTTCACAGGGTCGCTCCACTATCTCATAAGGATCCACATCTTCCATCAATCTGATTGCATCTAGTGCCTCTGGATGTGTACTGAGATAAGCGTGAACCTCATCGGCATCGGGTGGCATACTTCGATTTGCAAGAAAATCCTCAATCTTGTGTTGGTCAGGAGAATTACCCATCAATTATATTGTACGTTTAAAAAATAAAAATCCCCTACCGGTACGATTTTTTTTAAGCACTATGAGATAGTACGGTCAAAATGGCTATCCAACACAAATTTTTACGAAGTTGTTTCAAGGCTTTCTGAATATGAGCATCGACGGTTTTTACAGAAATACCCAAACTTTCAGCTATTTCTTTCTGTGAAAAGCCTTCTATATAAGCTAGGGTAAATACTTTTTTGCGAACGGGAGGCAACTTCTGAATAGCTAATTTTAGGGTATCGGAGAGCTCAATTTTAGAAGTAGGATTTTCCGGTATTACATATTCCTTTAACTGCGCTATTAATTTACGCTGATGTGCTTCTTTTCTCAACCAATCAATAAAAACTTGCTTAGCTTTTCGATTCAGCTGCAAAATTGCAGAAAGTTCAAAGGAATAGGAATGACGGTATTGCCAGAGTTTGATAAAAGTAAGCTGTGTAAGTTCTTGAGCAATAATATCAGACCCGGTTCTTTTCAAAAAAGCAGTATATAGTCTGTCGTAGTTTTCAAAATAAATTGTCTCAAAATATGCCTGATCGAATTCGCTCATTAGGAAAAAAAGTTTTCTAACAGTTCATTATGCCATGTACAACATAATACACAAAATTTTCCAAAAGCGATTTTCAACAAAAAACTACCTTTTCTACGAACACAATGAAAAAGCTTGTGTGATAAAATTAAAAGCATCTAAAGATTGGAGGTAAAAGAAGTTGAAAAATAAAAAAAGCCTCTCCTCGAGAGGCTTTTAGTGCCCCAGGCGGGACTTGAACCCGCACAGCCATTGCTGGCCACAGGATTTTAAGTCCTGCGTGTCTACCAATTCCACCACCAGGGCTGACGTGTAGAACCGTCAAAAAAAATCCTCTCGTTAAGGAGAGGATCTCTGAAGAGCGGAAGACCGGGCTCGAACCGGCCACCCCAACCTTGGCAAGGTTGTGCTCTACCAAATGAGCTACTTCCGCAAAAAGAACTTTTTTATTGATGCCCCCTGCTTGTCGAAGGGGATGCAAAAATAAGAGTTTATTAATTTCTTCCAAAAAAAATTCCGAAAAAATTATTTGTATTTCGGTGTATACAAAGAGCTTTCTTGAACGTGTACTTGAGGCTTTTCAAACTTTTTAGTGTACAGTCTGTAACAACCTCCCCAGGTCATTAAAAAGAAACATGCAATACTCAAATAAAAGATGTATGCAGAAGATCTTACCCAGCTTTGAGCAAAATCATTCTTCTCATATCTTTTTAAACTTTCTTGGTATTCCTGCTCTTTTAATTCTTCAATATCTAACTGTTTCATGTATTACGGTTATTGTTTTGCAAAAATAGTGTAAACGTCGCTAATAACCATCACTATCGGCACAGCATTTTTTACAATCGGCCGGCAAGATAGTAAAATTCGTCATTTCACTCCTCTACCAATTCCGAAAACTTTTTCTTTCCTTTTACAAAATGGAGCCACACAATATTTTTTCTGAGATAACCATACAAATCGCCTTTTCTATATTTGGGGAAAACACTCTTTTTACGATCGGCCACTATCCATTTTATAAAAGATAGATGTGCACTGCATACGGCTATAAAGTACCCTCCGTCGCCCCTCAATAGATTTTTCAGGGCCGATACAAAGTCCAGCACAGAACGTACCGCCAGAACATACCATTTCCGCAAGCCATGCATATTTTTATACAACATGATATTATTGTTGCGGAAATTCAGATACGTTTTCAAAGAATTGCCTTTGGGCAATGTGCCTCCTCCTACATGATACACAACCGATGCCGGACAACTGGATATTTTATACCCCAAAAGTTGAATGCGCCAGCACAAATCGATTTCCTCTTGATGAGCAAAAAAATAATTATCAAATCCGCCCGCCTCATGAAATACTTTGGCACGGATAAATAAAGCCGCCCCACTGGCCCAAAATATATACCTAGGCTGATCATATTGCCCATAATCTTCTTCCGAAACATCAAAGATCCTTCCCATAGCAAAAGGATAGCCGTAATGATCCAACCAACCACCGGCTGCACCCGCATATTCAAAATACTGGGGATGCGTAAATGCCCGCAGCTTGGGTTGGCATGCCGCTAGAGAAGTATCCTTTTCCAGCAGCGCTACCATGGGTTCAATCCAGCCCGGCTCCACTTTAACATCGGAGTTTAGCAAAATGTAATAATCCGCCTCAACCTGCTGCAAAGCCAGGTTATAGCCCTTTGCAAATCCATAATTCTCGCTCAGCTGAATTATTTCAATCTGCGGATAATACGTTTTTAGGAATGATACCGAATCATCAGTAGAATGGTTATCAGCCACAATAATCCGGTAGTTACTATATGTAGATACTACCAGATGGGGCAAAAAATCCTGCAGGTATTTTTTACCATTCCAGTTAAGGATAACTATTGCTACTGAGGGATGCATTACTGGCAAAAATAATAATGTAAACGAGGCAATACGAATCTTTTATCAAAAGTGGATGATATTTAACAATACGTGTTGAACCCGCTAGAAGATGGCGAGAGCGGCATTCTTTTTGTAATAAATACCTGAAAATTTAGCTATTTAAAGCAGTGGCTTTGGATTTGAACAAATAATATAGATGAATACAAGCAATCATGCCGTTGCTGATAATAATAGGCCATTTGTTTCCCAGCAAGATGCCATATATAACAAAAAATACACATGCAACACAGTTGAGGGAACGAATCGTCTTTACGTTATTAGGTACGAATGAAATTACCAAAAGTAAAGTAGCTATATAACCAATAAGCTCTATGGTATCCATGGTGATATTTTTAACATGAGTGTAAATTTGTATAAAACTTTAAATTCTACAGCTATAGAAAGGTAGGGATTTATTTTTACAAACCTTACTTTCAAAAACTATAAAACATGATGAAATTAGTTATTCTTTTTAGTGCATTACTGATGACGACACAACTTTATGCCCAGTCTACAGGCAGCATTAATATATACAAGGATCCACGCATCGATGTGCTACTTAAAAAGCAAGCAGAGGCCAACAATCTTTCTACACGTAACTCTGCCAAACGCAGAACGGCAAAGGGATATAGACTGCTCATCATCAGCAGCAATAATCGCAATGAAGCTATTGCCGCGCGTACAAAATTACTGACGCATTTTCCAGAATTAAAAGCCTATATGTGGTATCAGGCTCCTTACTACAAAGTGAAGGCTGGCAATTTTATTTCCCGCAACGATGCTCAGGCCTATCAGAAAAAACTGGCTTCTATATTTCCGGGCAATATTTTTATTATGAACGATACGGTAGAAGTAAAGCCTGAAGAAACCGAATCATCAGAATAGTTATACTTACCCGTCTTCTTTTATCCTGCTTACAAAAGCAACTGAGACCAGTGTACACTTTATCCTTCGTCGGATAATAATGACATGAAAATTTTCTGTACGTTTGTCAGATGATTGATAAAATAAAACTTCTTGCAAAACAATACGCTCCTGAATTTATTGACATCAGGCGTCATTTGCATGCACATCCTGAATTAAGCTATCAGGAATTTGAAACAGCTGCTTTTGTACAACAAAAATTAAGCGAATACAATATTCCTTTCGAAATAAAGGCACAAACCGGTGTCATAGGCCTCATCAAAGGTAAAAATCCGGATAAAAGAGTGATTGCACTTCGTGCCGATATGGATGCGCTGCCCATTACAGAGGCTAATGATGTCCCTTACAAATCGAAACACGAAGGCATCATGCACGCCTGTGGGCACGATGTACATACCACCTGTTTGTTGGGTGCCGCCAAAATCTTACAGGAATTAAAAGATGAATGGGAAGGCACGGTAAAACTCATCTTTCAGCCCGGGGAAGAGAAAAATCCGGGAGGTGCCAGCCTTTTAATCAACGAAGGCGTGTTAGAAAACCCCGCTCCTACTGCGATTTTCGGGCTACACGTACATCCCGGACTTCAAACAGGCAAAGTAAGCTTCAGAGCCGGGAAGGTCATGGCCAGTGCCGATGAGCTGTATTTTACCATAAAAGGTAAAGGAGGCCACGCAGCTTCACCACATCTGACGGTAGATCCTATTTTAATTGCTTCTCATCTGGTAATCGCACTACAGCAGATTATCAGTCGCAGAAAGAATCCTTTTACGCCTTCCGTTTTATCCATCACCGCCTTTAATGGAGGTACTACCACTAATGTTATTCCTTCCGAAGTAAAGCTGATGGGTACTTTCAGAGCTATGGATGAAAACTGGCGCTTTGAAGCGCACGATCTTATCAGAAAGACATCCGAAGATCTAGTAAAATCGATGGGCGGAGAACTGGATCTTCATATCGATGTTGGCTATCCTACCGTATACAATCACGAAGCGCTTACAGAGGCGGCTAGACAAAAAGCTGTAGCATTTATGGGCATCGATAAAGTAGAAGAAACTGAGATTCGCATGGGAGCTGAAGACTTCGGATACTATACACAAAAAATTCCCGGTTGTTTTTATCGCCTGGGAGTGATGCAAGATCCCAACAATATTCGCAACGTACATACTCCCGTATTTGATATAGACGAATCGGCTATTGAAATCGGCATGGGAATGATGGCCTGGTTGGGAGCTTCCGTGGAACAATGGTAATCAACCTTTGGATCCATTTTTGCATCTGTATTATAAAAGAAGATATGAAAGCGTTTTTTCTAGCCCTAGTTTGCTGTGGTGGGATGCATGCGATGGCGCAAACCACACCGGACACGCTGAAAAGTGCCAGAGATTATATAATTGAAAATGAGAACACACGCATTACCCGACCACCTATCACTAAGCCGGACCTCAAGAAAGTAGCGCCTTACGATAGTGCTGCTGCACCCGCCCCCGTAAAAAAAGAAAAGGCGAATAAATGTTGTTTGTTCTGTAATAAGAAGAAGAAAAAGTAAAATTTATTCTTCCCGCGTCAGCAACATATTATCCGTCATACGCTCCTTACGCAAGCGTTGTGAGTGCGGCGATGGAATAATGGACCGAGAAGGAACAATGAGATGAGAACTCCGCGGCACCTCTAGCCCATCAACTAACTTGATAGCCGCCGACAGACACTCCTCGCTTACATCGCCCCAAGGCCGATCTACAGCATCGTAAACAAGATACTCAGGAACAAATCCTTCATAAGGCACCGCTTCATCCTGGCCATTTTTAGTCATAAATGATACTGTCCAAAAAGTTACCTTCTTAAACAAATGAATCGGGAAAAAACCCACCGGCTTACCCCTTGTAACATCATCTCCAATCAACACCAGTTTATCGCCCAATTGCGGTTTAAGATTATTGATAAACAATTCACTAGAAGAGGCGGTTTCATTGCTTGTGATGATATATATATTGTCCGTATTCAGCGAGGTCAGGGTATTGAATTTAATATTATTACTTGCATAATCCAGTGCAAATACCCGACTGGCGGGATATCGGGTTTTAAGAGCAGTATAATTCCCCGTCTGTAAATTACTATTGAAATGATAACGATACATGAGTTTGTTGTGCGCACTCAGAGGGGCCACATGATTGGTCAAATAATCCTGTGTTTCGGTATATCCTCCCCGATTATATCGCAAATCAATAACCACAGCGTCTAAATGCTGTGCTCGAAATGCATTAAATAAGGAATCAAGTTGGGCTTTACTGTCTGACAGACGATCAAAAAAATTGTACACCAGATAGCCTACTTTCTTACTTTTCGGAGTAGTAAATATACTAGCATACAACAATGAATTGGGCACAAAAGAAGTAATGCTTATGTTCACCTGTAGCGTATCTCCGTTGGGTTTCAAAAACTGTGCATTAACGGATTTTAAAGTCTCATAATATAGCATGTTATTGAGGATAGCCACTGCAGCTGCTGTATTCCCCATTGGAGTACCATCCACGCTAAGGAGCTTCATCCCTCTTTGAACGCCTTTTTTGCCTGCATCAGAATCGGGATACACATACGAGACATACCAACCTTCAAAGTTGGCGGCGATGGGCGCATCGGGGGTTCTGGTTTTCCAGGCCGGCTTTACATCAAACCCATAACTAGATTCAACCATTGCTGCTTTACTGCTGGCTCCATCTCCGCTATAGTTTTCGGCATAGCTATACCCTTTTGCCTTATCCCACTCGTTATAATTTCTAACTGCTCCGATCACGGCTTTGGCCGTATTTAAAGCTTCTGGCTTCAAATACTGTAAAGGGTTAAACATATCATAGGTTACGGAACCGATTTTATCCTGCCAATAGTAAATTTCCTTGGAGAATAGAAATACGGAATCCGCAATCAACTCATTTTCGTTTTTACTGGGCTGAGGAGTAGGATCTTCCGTATCGGGAGGAACAATTTCCGACTTTTTACAAGCAACCGCCGCCAAAAGCACACTAACAATAAGAATCCATCTTTTCATTTTCTATTTTTATGTGGAGGTACGGCATTCTACGAAGTTACAAATAGATTTAATTTTATCATACCTTGAAAACATTACTTAAAAGCCCCTATTTTAGCACCAGCATTTGTATTACATGATCAAGAAACAACAGATACGTTTACTAACCAATGGCAAAAAAAAGCCCCACATTCTGGTAATTGGCGACATCATGGCCGATCGCTATGTATGGGGAACAGCCAGCCGTATTTCGCCAGAGGCCCCGGTTCCCGTAGTAAATGTAAAAAACGAAACCATTACCTTGGGAGGTGCAGCCAATGTTGCCCAGAACCTTTACCGACTCAATGCTAAAGTGTCGATTTGTGGTGTTACTGGCAACGACGCTATATCAGCCATCGTGCATGAACAGCTGAAGAGAGAAAATGTAGACGTGCAGGCAATAGTAATGGATAATTCCCGCTCTACTACGCTTAAAACGCGTATTATGGCAGGCACCCATCAATTACTACGGATAGATAGAGAACATGTACACGACATAGCTCCGGAAGTAGAAGCCAAACTATTTAAAAAACTGGATGCTAAAATCAGAAAGGCCGATATAGTAATGCTCTCTGACTATAATAAAGGACTGCTAACATATAGCTTCACACAGAAGGTCATCGCCTTGTGCAACGAAGCCGGCAAAAAAGTGATGGTGGACCCCAAAGGACTGCATTACGAAAAATATACCGGCGCCTGGTTGATTAAGCCCAATAAAAGAGAACTGGCAGAAGCTACCGTAACCGAAAAGATACAAAGCGACCAGGAATTATTGAGCGCAGCACAAAAGCTGTTGAAAAAAACGAGAACACAATACTTGGTCGTAACCAAATCGGAAGAAGGTATTGCTCTTGTATCTAAAAAGAACTTTTGGAACTTTCCGGTAAAAGCCAAAGAAGTATTTGATGTAACCGGTGCCGGGGATACCGTATTTGCCTCACTGGGATATTTTATCGCTTTGGGAATAGATATTACACAGGCTTGCGAGCTAGCTAATTATGCTGCCGCGATTGCAGTAAGTAAAGTGGGCAGTGTGGCCGTTACCATAGAAGAAATTTTATCCTTACTGGACCATCATGAATAAAAACATACAGGATATTATCAACAGTAAGATTGTATCGTTGGAACAAGCACTGGCTTTGCGTCGGGAGTGGAAAGCACAGCAGAGAAAAGTGGTATTCACTAATGGGGTTTTTGACATACTACATGCCGGACATGTACAATCCCTAAGCAATGCCCGTACCGAGGGAGAGTGTCTTATTGTTGGGCTTAATAGTGATGCATCAGTAAAAAGACTAAAGGGTGAACAACGCCCGATTATCAGTCAGCAAGACAGAGCCACATTGTTGGCTGCTCTTTTCTTTGTGGATGCGGTGGTACTTTTTGAGGAAGACACTCCTATTAAGCTTATCACCACTTTACAACCTGATGTACTAGTAAAATCTGCCGATTATCAAATTGAAAATATTGTAGGAGCCAAAGAAGTAATAGCCAATGGTGGTGAAGTTAAAATCATACCTTTTGTGGAAGGTTTGTCTACCACCACTATCATTGATAAGATTATAAAAAGTACTTCATCTCAACAATAACAACGTATCCTTGTCAATTCCTAAAAAAATATTAGTCATTCGCTTTAGTTCTTTGGGGGATGTCATCTACACCACCCCGGTAGTACGTTGTATCAAACAACAACTACCACACTGCGAGGTACATTTTATTACCAAGCCTGCCTTCAAATATATCTATGAAGGCAATCCTTATGTAGACAAACTACTCTTACTGAAAGAAAAACTGGGCGATACCATCAAAGAAATCAAAAGCGAGGGATATGATTGTATTATTGACCTGCACAGTAACCTGCGTACTCGTATCATTAAGCTGGCCACAGGAATTAAATCCTATACCTATAACAAACAAACAATACAAAAATGGCTCAGCCTAAAGCTTCGCAAGCAATTGGTGCCTCCGGTGCATCTGGTAGACCGTTATCTTAAAGCAGCTGCCCCCTTAGGTGTAGTCAACGATAATAGACCCATTGATTATTTTATCAAAAATCAGCACCACTTATCCGACTTACTTCCCCCAAGCCATCAGCAAGGATATGTAGCTTTTATCATTGGTGCCGCTCATTTCACTAAGCGGATGCCGAATGAAAAAATCGTATCACTGTGTAAAAAGCTCCCCTATCCAGTTGTACTGCTTGGCGGTAATGATGTAAAAGATAACGGAACGTTTGTAGCTGAATCATGTGGCCCCGGTGTATATAACGCATGTGGCAAAACCAACCTGGATGAATCTGTTTTTCTAGTATCGAAGGCCAATGTAATCATTGGTTTTGATACCGGACTCACTCATATTGCAGAGGCTTTTAATAAACCGATCGCATCCATCTGGGGAAGCACTGTTCCCGAATTGCTGGGTGTACAGCCTTACAAAATCGACCATTCATTGGTCGCCGGCGTAAAACTATCCTGTCGTCCCTGCTCTAAATATGGACTGGCGCAATGCCCGAAGGGACACTTCAATTGTATGCACCTCATTCAGGAAGACGCAATCGTATCGTTTTGTAAAAAGTATTTTAATCCTTACACTTCCTCGTAATTTAGATCCTTGTGGAATGTTTCTCTGGAAGTAATCACCGCCAGCGTACAGATTGCAAATACTATAATCGAAGTATAAATACCTCCTTTCACATATCCCACTCCGGGCAGATTTCTTAAAAACTGAAATAAAAGTAGCATTAGCGGTACGGTTCCTCTCACCATATTGGGGATGGTAGTTGCAGCAGTGGCTCTCAGATTGGTTCCAAATTGCTCGGCACCTACCGTTACGAAAACAGCCCAGAATCCTGCGGCAAATCCTAGGGCACCACAAATAGCATACATTACCGAAGCGCTACCGTTCCACAAAACGGTAAAATAAAGCACGAGGCAAATGGAAGTAAGGGCATAAAATACATACAAAGCCTTTTTTCGGCTTTTCAGCCACTGGCTTACTAGCCCGATGGTAACATCACCCAGAGCTAAACCTGCATAAGCAAACATGATGGCCTTGCCCGGGTCAATTTCCTCGGCAATACCAAACTCCTTACCAAATTCTCTGCTGAAAGTAATTAGCACGCCGATTACAAGCCAGGTAGGCACGCCAATCAGTATGCTTTGAATATAACGTACCAGACGATTGCCGTTATTGATGAGCATAATAAAATTTCCGCGCTGTACTGATTTTTCTTTCATATTCTTAAACATGGATGACTCCAGTACCGATACGCGCAGTAATAATAAAATCAACCCTAACCCTCCGCCTATAAAGTAACAGGTACGCCAGTGAAAGTTTTCTTTTATAAAAAAGGCAGCTATTGCTCCGGTGATACCAAATCCGGCAACAATCGAAGCGCCAATACCTCGTTTTTCCTTAGGCAGCGATTCTACTACTAGCGTTACTCCTGCGCCTAACTCACCCGCCAGCCCAATACCGGCAATAAATCTAATCCACTTATATTGATCTACTGTTTGTACAAAACCATTAGCAATATTAGCCAACGAGTACAAGAGTATCGACCCAAAGAGTACACTCGACCTACCTCTTTTATCTCCCAATACACCCCAGATAATACCACCTAACATCAGACCAAACATTTGCCAGGACAAAATACTTTCCCCATCCACAGTTATCTGTTCGGGTGTAAGACCTAATTCCTTAAGGCTCGGAACTCGTATGATACCAAATAACAAAAGATCATAAATATCTACAAAATACCCTAGTGCAGCAACAATTACAGTAATACTAAAAATAGAGGACGTTTTAGTTTGGTTTTGCATGTGTCTATTTGTATTTTTCAAATGGCGTTTTCAAAAAACACTTCTAGTATTCAAAGTCAAAAGCAATCATGATTTGTTGAGAAAGTATTCTACCGCAAGTCTGTAACCATCTAAGCCAAGTCCGCAAATCGTTCCTACAGCTTTAGCACTTACGTGAGATAGCTTCCTGAATTCTTCCCGAGCATGTACATTGCTGATATGCACTTCTATAACCGGCACTTTTATGGCGGCAATACAATCTCCTATAGCTACCGAGGTATGGGTATAAGCGGCGGGGTTCAGAATAATACCATCCACTTCTCTTGCATATTGCTGTAAAGCATTTACCAGCTCCCCTTCTACATTACTCTGATAATATTGAAAAGAAACATCAGGATAGCGTTGCTTTAATTTCTCTAAAAATGATTCAAAACTATCCGAGCCGTAAATACCCGGCTCCCTTTCTCCCAACAGATTAAGATTGGGTCCATTAATAATGGCTATTTTCATTGTATAGCTAATTAAATAATTTGGGGGCTAATATATAGTAATTGCCCGAAGAATAATGTCACTATTTCGCAAACCTTGAAAGAAAAGCTCTAACCTTTCCACACCAATCCCAGATCCAACGATTAGCATCTCGTTTCTTTTCTCCACAATCTATACTGCAAGCCCGTAGAGAAAGCCACTTAAGCAGCCCTAAAGGCAACAATTTTCTTAAAAAAAGCAATATCTCATAAGCATACACATGCCCAAGTACTTCCGTTACTAATGAATCTATCTTAATCTTTAGGTCTTTCCCGTAGAAACTGCGATAATCATCCAACACCTGCCTACATAAACGATCCATATTGGCCACTCGCTTTCGAGCACAACGCCGTAGAGCATAATTGGCCACCAGGTGCACCGATTGGAATTTTAAATAAACCTTTATTTCAAATCCGTCAATATGATAAATCTTGAACAATTACAAACATTAGTACAGCTAATTTACACTTTCTTTCGGTGGTGAAATAGCATAACCATTAAATTTGCTACGTGTTACAGCATCTGTTCATAAACAACTACGCCATTATAGATGAGCTGGAAATCGACTTTTCCAGCGGCATGAATATTATCACTGGCGAAACCGGTGCCGGTAAATCCATTATCATCGGCGCCCTGAATCTGATACTGGGAGAACGCGCAGACACCTCAGCCCTGGTAAATAAGGAAAAGAAATGTATTATTGAAGGCAGCTTCTCTGCAGAGGACAATGAGGCCATCCAGCGTTTCTTAAAGGAAAACGATTTGGATGAACAACCCGTACTCAGCGTAAGAAGGGAAATCACCAATGCCGGTAAAAGTAGGGCTTTTATCAATGACACTCCGGTTACGCTTACACAGCTTCATGAACTCAGTGAGATGCTGGTAGACCTGCATCAACAATTCGATACCCTTTCGCTCAGTGACAGGCAGTTTCAGACTAACGTTCTAGACGCACTTGCTGACACACACAATTTTCTTGAAAAGTATCGTTCAGCTTATATCAGTTGGAGACAAAGTCAGAAAGCATTACAAGAGCTGTTAGAACAAAAACATCAGTTTGAGAAAGAAAGCGATTATAACCAATTCCAATACGATGAATTGGCAGCATTGGCGCTACAAGAAAATGAGCTAGAACAACTAGAAACAGAATTGAAAATGCTTTCGAATGCCGAAGGCATTAAATCTGCTTTGGTACGCGCTTATGGTGAACTAGCGGAAGGGGAACAACCTATTACTCAACAACTCAAAAGTCTGTCCCAACTGTTGAATAGTTATTCCGAGTACCATCAGGACTTGCCAGAGCTCACCGAAAGATTGCGCAGCGCCCAAATAGAACTGAGTG
This sequence comes from Niabella digestorum, assembly GCF_036409055.1. NCBI lineage: Bacteria > Pseudomonadati > Bacteroidota > Chitinophagia > Chitinophagales > Chitinophagaceae > Niabella > Niabella digestorum. The sequence continues at coordinate 199,014 of NZ_JAZGLY010000003.1, forward strand.
ATATTGCCTCAGAACTAGAACGTGTTAACGACAGCATCCTATACGATGCAGAAAGAATTGAAGTCATCAATGAGCGCCTTTCAGCTGGCTATCGCCTCCAAAAAAAACACGGCGTTGCTTCCACTAATGAATTGCTGAAGATACAGCAACAGCTGGAAGAAAAACTACAAGCCGTTTTAAATATCGGCGACCAAATAGCCGAATTAGAAAAACAAGTAGCAAACTTTGAAAAAGAAGTTTACGCTATCGGAGAAAAAATATCCCAAGCAAGAAAAAAGCAACTTCCCGCTTTTGAAAAAAAAGTAAAGGAAATGCTCACCCAGGTAGGTATGCCCAATGCCTCACTAAAAGTAGTCCTCAATACCAGAGAACCTGCACAGGATGGCATTGATGATATCGAATTTTTATTTGACGCTAATAAAAGCGGACAATACAAACCCATAAATAAAGTAGCTAGTGGTGGAGAACTGAGCCGGCTTATGCTATGCATTAAAAGCTTGGTTGCGGAAAAAATGGATATGCCCACTTTAATTTTTGATGAAATTGATACGGGCATCTCAGGTGAGGCTGCCAAACAGGTAGGTATCATCATGAAACAGCTGGCAAAAAACAGACAAGTAATCTGTATCACCCACCAGCCACAGATTGCAGGTAAAGCCGATGCACACTTCTTTGTTTATAAAGAAAATATAGGCAATAAAGTAGTTACCAATATCAGGCAGCTGAGCACGGAAGAACGTGTTACTGCTATTGCCCAAATGCTAAGTGGTGCTACGCCTACAGCAGCTGCTATCCAAAATGCCCGCGAAATGATTGAACAATAACTGCCATGGCTTTTTTGAAACTGATGTTGCTCCTTAGTACTACCTTGCTGATAGGGCTGGCAGGTTTTTATTTGTATCGATACTTGAATCGCAAATTAACCAAGAGTAGCAGCATACTAAAAATTGCATGTTATGCTTTAGCCTTATTTTTGATGATAGGAGCGCTTTATCTACTTAATTTATTTCTCATCATAAAATTGTATGATTATTTAACTCATTAACTCTCTGAACCGTATTGTAACGCAGTGCCTCGAATCTATCATCTTTACATATCCCTCTATCTAACCATTAGCGGTATTACAGCCTACGGGCAAACCGAAATGCACCCGCAGGCTTCCGAGAACCCTTATCTTACCACCGATACCCTTTCTGAACCAAATGATGAATATGAAAAATTAAATAAAGACTTTATCGTAAACGGTATACAGGACTTTACCTATACCCTATCTCGTCCGGCGCATTGGAGGCAAAAAGACTGGCTCAAATTTTCAGCAGTGATCGGGGGCACAGGTGCACTCATGCTCGCCGATAAAGAAATCAGACACTTCTTTTTACACAATCAAAACCAGTCAACCGTAACAGCTGTAGCCAACGGTGTAAAACAAATGGGCGATGTTTATGGGCTATGCGCCTTCCCTGCTGTGTATGTAGTGGGCCTAGCTAGCGGAAACAAAAAAATGCAAAGTATTGGATTAAGGGGTAGTAAAGCGGTAGTAATATCTTCTACCATATTTACCCTTTCCAAGAACATAATTCGACGGGGCCGCCCCGACGTCACCGATAACCCATTTGATTTTGCACCCCCCTTCTCTAAGGTACGATACAAATCATTTCCCTCAGGACATACTACCATTGCTTTTGCCATCGCTACATCATTAGCAGAAGAGTTTCCTGATAAAAAATGGATAGCTCCCGTAGCCTATACCCTAGCTTCTATGACGGGAATATCGCGCCTATATCATAACCGTCATTGGGCTAGCGATGTGTTCATAGGTGCCGCATTGGGGCATTTTGTTACTAAAGCGGTGTATCACCACCACCGAAAAAGACATCGTTTGGTACGCACATATTAATCCGTCTTTCTTAGGGCGAAATTGATACATTCCTGTATTTACAAATATCTTCTTACTTTTACTGCCCTAATGAATAAACTATGGCTTATAATCTTTTAAAAGGGAAAAAAGGAATCATATTTGGTGCTCTGGACGAAAAATCCATTGCCTGGAAAGCAGCGCTGAAATGTTATGAAGAAGGGGCGCAACTGGTACTTACCAATGCTCCGGTAGCATTACGCATGGGAACTATTAACAAACTGTCAGAAATATGCGGTAATGCCCCTGTAATTGGAGCAGACGTTACCAATGTGGATGACCTTAAAAATCTTATCGAAAAATCGATGGAACACTTCGGCGGTGGCATCGATTTTATTTTACACTCCGTAGGAATGGGATTGAACGTGCGTAAAGGTAAACCCTACACCGAATTGAACTACGATTGGAATCAGAAAACATTTGACATATCCTCCGTGAGCCTTCACAAGGTATTGAAAACCTGTTGGGAGCTGGATGCATTGAACGAACATGCAAGCGTTGTGGCACTTACATACATTGCTGCCCAACGTGTATTCCCTTCCTACAACGAAATGGCCGATGCAAAAGCATTACTGGAAAGCATTACCAGAATGTTCGGCTATTATTACGGCGAAAGAAAGAAAGTACGCGTGAACACCATCTCACAATCGCCCACCCCTACCACAGCAGGTAGCGGTGTACAGGGCTTCGATAGCTTCCTTTCTTATGCTGAAAAAATGAGTCCGCTGGGCAATGCTCCCGCTGAAGCCTGTGCAGACTACATAGCCGTAATGTTCAGCGATCTTACAAGATATGTTACCATGCAAAATCTCTTCCACGATGGAGGATTCAGCTTCACAGGTGTTACTGACAAAGTTTTGAACGCAATGAAACCCGACGCATAATATTAAAGCCCGCTTCAATGCGGGCTTTATTTTTTATCGATTTCATACATACTTTAAGGCATATCCACCATTTCCGCTTCAAAAACTTTTTCAAAGTTCTTTTTAACACGCTCCTTTACTTCTTCCATATCCACCTTTCTCCCCAGTTCCTTTTCGAGCGAAGTTACCTGCTTGCCCTGTATCCCACAGGGAACAATCATATTGAAGTAGTTCAGATTGGTATTCACATTTAGAGCGAATCCATGCATGGTTATCCACCTACTGGTGCGCACGCCAATAGCGCAGATTTTCCTTTCGTAGCCTCTTTTGTCAGGATCTAGCCACACGCCGGTTTCGCCGGGCGAACGTTCCCCCTTTAGGCCATAATCGGCTAATGTAAGAATAATCACCTCCTCTATATTGCGGAGGTATCGGCCTATATCTGTATAAAACTTTTCCAAATCAAGAATGGGATACCCTACAAGTTGTTCTGGCCCATGAAAAGTGACATCCCCTCCTCGATTGATACGGAAAAAGTCGATACCCTGTTTTGCCAAATGCTCTTCACTCAGTAATACATTATTGATATTACCGCTTTTCCCTAAAGTAAATACAGGAGGGTGCTCCACAAACAAGAGGTAATGGCAGGTATCCGGTCTATCTGCAGTAAGTTCCAACTGGCCGGCATCTTCCAGCTCTCTTAGACGGGTTTTTGCCGCAACATTTTGCTGTAACAGTTGCTCTTGATAGTCCCATGCATCCTTATACCGCATGTTACCCAGATCCTGAAAATAAATTTGCTGCCTCACTACAATCCTGTTTAGAATAATTTAAGCATAATAATACCTCAAAGCATTTATTCAAACAACAAAAATAAATACAATCGGTTCAAAACCTCAATCCCTATAACTTTGCAGCCAATGAACGAGGAGGAAAAATATACCGATTTAGACAGCAACGAAGCACTGTACCAGAAGTTTGTTTTCAAAACCGATGCCGGACAGGAACCCTATCGCATCGATAAGTTTCTGATGAACCGCATTGAAGGTGCTACACGTAATAAAATACAACAAGCTATTCACAATAAAATGGTATTAGTGAATGGACAGGAGGTAAAACCCAATTTTAAAGTAAAACCTAATCAGGAGATTGTTGTATACACCGATACTGCACCTGAGGAAAACGAAGTTATACCACAAAACATACCGCTGAATATTTTTCATGAAGACGACCATGTAATAATAGTAAATAAAGAGGCCGGCATGGTAGTACATCCCGGCAGTGGTAATTACGACGGCACCCTCCTAAACGGTATTGCATGGCACTTGCAGCAAAACGCAGGCGTAGATATTGAAAAACTTCCTCGCTTTGGTTTGGTGCACCGCATTGATAAAAACACAAGCGGACTTTTGGTGCTGGCCAAAACAGAACTGGCCATGCGGCATTTGGCTAAACAGTTTTTCGATCACACAGTTGACCGCAAATATATTGCGCTGGTTTGGGGCGATGTAGAGCAGGATGAAGGCACCATTATTGCTCATGTAGGGCGTAACCTTCGATATCGAAAGTTATTTGAAGCCTATCCTGAAGGCGATCATGGTAAGGAAGCCATTACGCATTATAAAGTGTTGGAACGATTTGGGTATGTAACACTGGTGCAATGTGTTCTTGAAACTGGACGCACGCACCAGATACGTGTACATATGAAACATATCGGGCATCCTCTGTTTAACGATGATTTTTATGGAGGTGATAAGATCGTAAAAGGCACCATATATGCCAAGTACAAGCAATTTGTAGAAAATTGTTTTGCTATTTGTCCACGTCAAGCCTTACATGCAAAAACATTGGGCTTTACTCATCCTGCCACTGGAGAGAAAGTTTTCTTTGAATCGGACATCCCTGCCGACATAGAGCAAGTTATTGAAAAATGGCGTAGATACATCAGCAGTGTTCTTACCCGAAAAAACGAATAATACAAATAAAAAAAGACCTTTCGAAGGTCTTTTTTTTATTTTCTTTGAGTCAGTGCTATTCCTCAGTTTTCTTCTTCTTTCCGCTGATTAATTTTATGATCACAGGTAATGTTGTAATCAGCACGATTCCTAGAACAATTACCTCAAGATGCTCTTTCAAATCAAAACCTGTGGCTTTGAGCAACCATTTTTGCAAGAAATGGCCGGCAAATACCATACTGAATACCCATGCCAAAGAGCCGATAATATTATAAAGCATGAACTTTGCTCGATTCATTTGCACAATGCCTGCAACAATGGGCGCGAAGGTTCGGATAAAGGGCAAAAATCTTGCTACAATAATTGCAAATCCTCCATTTTTCTCATAAAACTCATGAGCTTGCTCCAGATATCGGCGCTTGAAGAAGAAATTTTCTTTCCAATTATACATAGCAGGACCTACTTTACGTCCTGTCCAGTATCCCACCATATTTCCTAGAATACCACATAATGAAATTAATGCCCATAATACAATTAAGTCTACCCATTCATTCTGTATATGCTCCAAACCTATCAACTTCATAAACTGATAAGACAGTCCTGGCGCTGCGCTAGCCCCCTCTCCTATTTTATGAGCATAGATGCCGGCAACGAATAATAAGCTATCTCCGGGGAGAAAAAAGCCTGCAAACAAACCTGTTTCGGCAAATACCACAAATAATAATAACCACAAGCCACCGTTCTCAATATACCATTGAGGTTGCAACAATTCGGTCCAGTGAAAATCTGTGCTCAATAATTCAATCATGCCAATAATTTATTCGTTTGCTCCGTATGCAAAATGAAAACCTAAAGATAACGGATTCATATTTGTTATCTATCAAGCAATTACCCACTTCAACAAACAAACAAAAATAAAGTTGTAGTGGTGGTAAAAAATAATATAAATATTATCGTTTTTAGTATTATTCGTCAACAAATGCTACCGCTTTTGCATCGTCAAACTCTCCCTCCCAACGGGCAATTACACAACTTGCCAAGGTATTACCCATTACATTTACACTGGTTCTTGCCATATCCATGAGCTCATCGATACCATAAATCGCCATTATAGGCCATAAGGGCAAACCAAAAGTATGCGCTGTAGCAATCAATATTACTAATGACGCTCTAGGCACTGCAGCCACCCCCTTACTGGTTAACATCAAAGAAAGGCCAATCAAGAGCTGTTCTCCTATTGACAGATCCATACCTACAGCTTGTGCCACAAATATGGATGCTAACGATAAATATAGCGTAGTACCATCCAGATTAAAAGTATATCCTGTAGGAATAACAAAGGACACGACTTTTCGAGGCACGCCAAATTTTTCCATATTTTCCAGTGCTTTGGGTAGGGCCGAGTCCGAACTGGTGGTAGCAAATGCAATAGAAACCGGCTCTCTGATAGCCTGAATAAATTTCCTTAGCGGAATTTTAGCAATGAACAGAACAATAGGTAATAATATCAATAGTATAAATGTAAGCAGAGCCAGATAGAGGGTAATGAGTAGTAATCCCAGATTTTTTAAAATATCAATCCCTAGATGACCTACTGTTACAGCAATAGCTGCACCCACACCAAACGGCGCAAAATGCATTATAATATTAGTAAATTTAAACATGGTTTCTGCCAAACTTTCGGTGAACTCTAGCATAGGCCGCTTACGCTGCTCTGGAAGCATTGCTAAGGCGATACCGAAAATCACGCTAAATACCACAATAGGCAAAACATTGCCTTCGTATATCGATTTTACAATATTCTCAGGAAAAATATCAATGATATGATCCTGCCAGGTTTTTTCAACAGCAGGTGGCAGCTCGGATAACAAAGCCTCAGGAACAACAATTCCAGAGCCCGCCTTAGTAATATTAATAAATACAATACCGATAATCAGTGCGAAGGTGGTAACTATTTCAAAATACAATAAAGACTTCCACCCCATTCTTCCCACTTGTTTCAAGTTACTGTGCCCAGCAATACCTACTACCAATGTTGCAAATAGCAACGGGGCCACAATGGTTTTAACCAGCCGTAGAAATATTTTACTTAAAAACTGAAGATTCTGAGAGAAAGCGGGAAAATCTACCCCTATTTCCACACCCATTGCCATGGCCGTCAAGATCCATGTGGTAAGAGATTTCTTATACCAAGCAAAGATGATAAGGGTAAGAATAAATAGCCATCGTGAAGTAAATAGCACTTCTTGAGGAAGGCTTATAGCTTTAAAACTTATAATATGCAAAATCGCAACTAAAGTAAAAGTCGCAAGCGCAAGTAGGCCTGATTTCCTTTTATTCATAATTATGCGTATATGTTCCAAAACTAAAGGTTTGCATTCAAAAGCAAAAAATTATTGATGCAATTCCAAAAATTGCTGCGTGAATAAAAATTTGAGCACTATTTTATAATTATTCCTTATTTTTCTCTCGTAAAAGGTTAAAAAAAAATTAATATACCACTTAAAGCGCGTACCACATGGGATTATTTGTAAAGAAACCACTCCATCTTTTATTCTCAGAAGCTCAGGAATCTGAAAAGGGCCTAAAGAAAACACTCACCTCTTGGTCGCTTGTTGCTCTTGGAATAGGAGCGATTATAGGAGCAGGCCTGTTCTCTATCACCGGCGTTGCGGCGGCTAATTATGCGGGCCCGGGCATCATGATATCTTTTGCAATTGCTGCATTAGGTTGTGCCTTTGCCGGTCTATGTTATGCAGAGTTTGCAAGTATGATTCCTGTAGCAGGAAGTGCTTATACATACAGCTATGCTACCATGGGAGAATTTATCGCCTGGATTATAGGCTGGGACCTTGTATTGGAATACGCCGTGGGTGCAGCAACGGTAGCATCTAGTTGGTCGGGATATCTGGGTAAACTTTTAGCCTCCTTCGGTGTGGCGCTACCACCGGAGCTGATGATGACACCCTTTGATGTAGCCGCCGATGGGGTTACTCACGGTATTTTGAATTTACCGGCTGTATTTATCGTAGTATTAATGTCTTTAGTACTTATCAAAGGAACCAGCGAGTCTGCCTTTGTAAACACTATCATTGTAATTCTGAAAGTAGGTATTGTACTTGCTTTTATTTTGGTAGGTATAAAATATGTAAAACCTGAAAACCTGCAGCCCCTGATTCCTGAAAACGAAGGCACATTCGGAAAGTTTGGGTGGACAGGAATCATTCGTGCAGCAGCAGTTGTATTCTTTGCCTATATCGGATTTGACGCAGTTTCTACTGCAGCTCAGGAAACCAAAAACCCTAAACGTGCTATGCCCATTGGTATTATGGGCTCATTACTCATTTGTACCGCATTATATATCGTTTTCGCATATGTAATGGTAGGTGTAGTACATTATACACAATTTGGTGCCGGTAGTACAGCAGATCACCTGGCTCCGGTTGCTATTGCTATCGAACATATGGGAGAAGTCGATGCCGCAGGCAATATTACGCCTGCTTATCCCTGGCTGAATAATACCATTATCATTGCCATTTTATTGGGTTACGCATCGGTAATTCTGGTGATGCTATTAGGACAAAGCCGCGTGTTCTACTCTATGAGTTCAGACGGCCTTTTACCCAAATTCTTCTCAACCGTGCATCCCAAATTCCGTACTCCCTCTAAATCCAACCTGTTCTTCATGGTGTTGGTTAGTATGTTTGCCGCATTTATTCCCGGGCGCGTAGTGGGTGAGATGACCAGTATCGGTACGCTGTTTGCATTTATTCTGGTATGCATTGGTGTGATGATATTAAGAAAATCTAATCCCGATGCCCCTCGTGCATTCAAAACACCGCTAGTACCGCTGGTGCCTATTCTCGGTATTATAGTATGCTTTGGTATGATGTCTTTCCTTCCATTCGATACATGGATTCGTCTGATTGTATGGATGCTCATAGGATTGGACATCTATCTGTATTACGGAATTAAACACAGTAAGCTCAACAAGGATAAACACGATAGCCGTAGCTATAAAACAGTATCTAACACAGGTATCGTGCTTGCCATTCTGCTGGCGATCATTGCGCTGGTACATCATTACACCACAGATGTTCCCGACAATGCCCTGTTCTACTTCTCTATGTTTATTGCTGTAATACATCTGGTAATTTATTTCACTAGACGAGGCTATCAACCTAATATCAATGCAGGAAACTAGCAATGTCTGAAATATATTGTTTATTCAAAAGGCTGTCTGTTGACAGCCTTTTTATTTTCAGCCCCGAAAAGAAATCTTAAATTTGCGCATTCAAAAAACAGATCAAGAAAAATATATGGGAAGGATATTTGAAGTACGTAAAGCTACCATGTTTGCCCGCTACGATCGCATGGCAAAACAATTTACCCGAATCGGAAAAGATATTGCCATTGCCGTAAAAGCGGGAGGACCTGACCCCGCCACTAATGCAGCTTTGCGCAGATGTATCCAGAACGCGAAAAGCGTGAACATGCCCAAGGACAGAATCGAGGCCGCCATTAAGCGTGCTCAGGGCAAGGAAATGGATAACTATGAAGAAATTCTATATGAAGGTTATGGTCCTCACGGTGTAGCAATATTAGTTGTTACTGCTACTGATAACCATGTTCGTACCGTTGCGAACGTAAAAGCCCATTTTAATAAAGGTGGGGGCTCTATGGGAACTAGTGGTAGCGTATCCTTCCAGTTCAATAAAATGGGCGTATTCAGGCTGAAACCAGACGGACTCAATATTGAAGAACTGGAACTGGAACTCATTGATTACGGACTGGAAGAATTAGGAGACAGCTCTGATGACGATGGCAACCCTATCGTCGTAATTCGTACCGGATTTACCGATTTCGGTAATATGCAAAAAGCACTCGAAGAAAGAAATATCACTCCTATCAGTGCCGAAGTGGAGTGGATTCCTACTACAACCGTTCCTGTAACAGACGAGCAGGCAGAAGAAGTAAGCAAACTTATCGAACGTCTGGAACAGGATGAAGACGTGCAGAAAGTTTTCCACAATATGGGATAAAAGAGTACTTCGGGTAGGAACTTCTGTTAAGTTATTCACGTTGAGCCTACATCCGATTTTCTACCATTAACTATTGCTATATTTGTCTTGATGGTTAATGAGAAAGAAGTTACGGCATTGCTCACCTTAATAGAAGACCCTGATACCGAAGTATTTGAGGCCGTAAGCAATAGAATCATTGCTTACGGTACTCCTATGATACCACGTTTGGAAGATCTATGGGAACACACTGTAGACAATCAGGTCCAAGAACGTATCGAACTGCTTATTCACCGTCTTCATTTTCATAACCTCAAAAACGATTTTCGACAATGGGCCGAGTCGCCTCATCAGGAATTACTGCCTGGAGCCTTGTTGGTAGCTAAACTGCTTTACCCAGAATTACACACGGGCAAAGTAATACAAGACATCGACCGACTCCGACGCAATATATGGATAGAACTGAACCATTACCTAACTCCTTTGGAGCAGGTTCATGTAATCAATAGCATTCTTTATAATTACTTTGGATTAAAATCCTCCTTTGAAACCCCAACCCAGCCCAACGAGTTCCTGATTTCTAAAATCATCGAATCCAAAAAAGGAAATCAGAGCGGTAACGGCGTATTATATCTATTATTGACCGAACTACTGGATATTCCTATCAAACTTATACCTATACCCCAGCAGTTTATTTTGGCTTATTTCAAATCTGAAAATGAAAAAGACTTTGAGAAATTACATCTGAACATCGACTTTTTCATAGACCCCTCCAATGGTCAGGTATTTACCCATAACGATGTGTACAATTATTTTGCTACCATCGCACAACCTATTAAACCTCAATACTTTCACCCTCAAAATAACAAACAAGTTATTGAGAAGCTATTGCAAGACCTAACACAATGCTATACCACCGATACCCATCAGGTTCATATGATTAATGAAATCAATGAACTTATCGATATCCTGAGAGACTAATTTCTAATTGGAATAAATAATTGTTAAAAAATCGATTACGTAAAAAAAACTCTTTAAGTATACGAAACAAATCGTAAATTGCAAAAAATACAAGCCTATGGCAGACGTAAAATCTATAAAACCCACTGAAAGCGAGCTGGAAATTTTACAAGTATTATGGCAGAAGGGGCAAGCTACCGTGAGAGAAGTACATGAAGTCCTTACTCAAACCAAAGAAGTAGGCTACACAACTACCCTTAAACTCATGCAAATCATGCATGAAAAAGGTTTAGTACTAAGAGACGATTCCTCACGCACACACATTTATAAAGCAGCCTATAACAAAGAACATACACAAAAATTTTTATTGAATAAGTTTATAAGCAACCTTTTCGGCGGTTCTCCGTCTCAATTAGTGTTACAGGCACTAGGGAGTCAAAAAGTGTCGGAGCAAGAGCTGGACCAAATACAGGCGATGATTAACGACCTGAAAAGAAAACAAAATCAATAAATTTATGAGCGAAAGCTTGCAATTCGTTCTCTCCGCTTTGGGATATGCCGTGCTCTGCAGCATCTGGCAAATGGGCTTGATTTGGCTTGCCGTGATATTATTCTCACATATACATAAGAACCTGTCTCCTTCTGCATTAAGCACAATAAGCTTTATCGCTCTAGTAGTAGGTTTTATTGCTTTTGTGACCACCTTTATCATTCATTTATATAGACCCGACATAAGTACTGCATTACTCCGCTGGAATCATGTAGCTTACATATATCAATTCACCCATATACTGGCCTGGGTATATTTGGGGCTACTGGTGATTCCTTTTATCAAATTCACTATTGGAGTGCGGAGCGTTTATCACTTACGAAGACAAAACCTTGGAAGAGTACCGGGACATTATAAAATATTCTTACTGAATGCAATTCAATATTTCGGAATTAAAAGAAAGGTAAGCATCTTTACCTCTGCTTTAATCAATACTCCTTTAACTGCGGGTTTCTTTAAACCGGTAATTCTTTTACCGGTAGCGATTATCAATCAACTCAGTGTAGAACAGGTAGAAGCAATCATCCTACACGAACTGGCACATATTAAAAGAAACGATTATTTACAGAATCTCATCACACAAATTATCCTTACACTGTTATACTTCAACCCTTTTGCCAGAATGTTGGCTCGCCTCCAATGCAACGAACGTGAAAAATCGGCAGACAAATGGGTAACTCGTTTTGAGTATAACAGTTACATGTACGCCAACACACTTCTGGAAATGGCTCGAGCTCATACCATTGCTCCGGCTACTTTGGCTGTACATATTTCTTCAAAAAAGACTCCTTTGCGTGAGCGTATAGAGTGGATTCTGGGAAGTACGCAAAGAAGCACGGTGGCTTTTAAGCAGATTTTATGCTCTGTAGTGATGGTGCTTGCAGCGTTAGGATTTGCCGCCATTCAAAAACCCAACCCTACCACTCCTTTGTTGCTACTCTCCTCTACAGATGTAGCGACACCGGTTGCTTATCAGGTCGCTTCTACATCTACGCTATCTCATTATACACCTGAGGTAATGGTTTCACCGCAGCCAATGCATCCATCCTCGCGCGAAAAGAAAACCAAAAGCATAAAACAAAAATCACCTGTTAATGAAAGTGCAGCTACAGTAATTGAAGTGATACCTGTAGACGTGATAACAGAAGACGAACCAGTTATAATTACCACCTATGTTAGTAAGCCCATTGAAGTCGTCCCGCTGTTATCTGAAGCAGAAGAAAGCCAAGTTCAAGATGCGATTGCCCTTACCAAAAAGCTGATTTCCGAATACAATTGGAAAATATTGGAAAGTGCTTTAGCCGAAAGCATTACTGAGGAAGAAAAACGGTCTGCAAAAAGAATATTTATTGAAAAACTAGAAGCATCGGCTGATTGGGAAAAACAAGCTACATTATTGCGTCAGAATTATCATAACATCGATTGGGAAGCCGTTAACGAACAACTTTCCAATGTAGCACAGATAATAATAATGGATAGTCTTTATACACAGTACAAAGACATTGTTATCGACAATATGGTGCAATTTGAAAAATATATTGAAGTAAAAAATATCCAAAAAAAATCACAGCCTCTAGATAGTATTCATAAGAAAGCAGACGCATACAATATAATGCTTCGCTCATTGGATAGCCTGTCCCATAAAAAAACTATTGAACTTTAACAACCTGCTATTTATATTTACGCCCAAAAAGTTGTAATATGCGTATAACAGCAGAAAACAGGTTTAAGAAGCTTATTGTAATTGGAGATCGAATTTTGATTAAACCTTTAAAACCTGATGAGCGCACATCCAGCGGCTTGTATCTTCCGCCGGGTGTTCAGGAAAAAGAAAAAGTACAACAGGGATATGTAATCAAAACTGGCCCGGGGTATGCCATACCTGTACCTGTAGAGGACGAGCCTTGGAAAGCTGAAGAGGAACAGGTTAGATACGTACCCCTACAAGCTAAAGAAGGCGACCTCGCCATATTTCTTTTGAGTGGAGCTACGGAAGTGATGTACGAAGGCGAAAAATATTTTATCGTACCACAAAGTGCTATATTGATGCTGGAGCGCGAAGAAGATTTGTAAAAGCAATCCTATGAAAGGATACTATACCAACATTGAAAAATTAACCTTAGAAAACAATGCTTTTAGGAAGGTGTTGTACACCTCAGGCCATATGCAACTGGTAGCAATGAGCCTGCTGCCGGGAGAAGCTATTGGTGAAGAAATACACACTGAAAATGACCAGTTCTTTCGCTTTGAGCAAGGAGCAGGCAAGTGTATTATTGACGGTAATGAATATCAGGTTGCTGACGGGGACGTCATCATTATCCCATCAGGTGCTAAGCATAATGTGATAAATACCGGAAATATCCCTCTTAAAATGTATACCATTTACGCACCACCACATCATAAAGACGGAATCATCCGCCAAACTAAAAAAGAAGCTGAAGAGAACGAAGCGGAGTTTGACGGACAAACAACAGAATGATATGTCTGCAATCAGAATCACTTTCTGCCTGCTGCTCTTCTTCGTTCTCGCTCATCCCAAGAGCAATGCGCAGCAAGCGGAGGTATATATAGAACGCTCGAAGAAAACGTATAAAACCAAAATCAGCACGCACCCTGAGTTGAGGATGGTGGAACTCAAAAGTCTCATACCGCATCTTGTATACGACTTAAGGTACGCCACAGCAAATAATTTTATGCATCGTCGCATGTATCCATCCAACACTAGGGTCACTTTTTTAAGACAACCTGCCGCCGAGGCTTTATTAAAAGTGCAGCGAGAGCTTCAAAACAAAGATTTGGGACTAAAGATTTTCGATGCCTATCGTCCCTATGCGGTGACCCAAAAATTCTGGGAGCTTGTAAAGGACGAGCGTTATGTAGCCCATCCATCAAAAGGAAGCAATCATAATAGAGGAACAGCAGTGGATGTAACCATTATTGATTTAAAAACAGGCAAAGAGCTGGATATGGGAACCGGCTTCGATAACTTTACCGATTCGGCTCATCACGATTTTCAACACCTACCCACACAAGTACTCAAAAATCGGGAGTTACTAAAAAGCACGATGATAAAATACGGCTTCACTCCTTTGTCAACCGAATGGTGGCATTATACTTACAAAAGTGACATACAGTTTGATGTACTAGATATTCCATTTAAAAAACTACTACGATACTAACTGTTTCTTCTGATTGAAGAACAAAACTTGTATCATCACCGACAAGACATAAACCATCAGGGCTCCAATCATGTTTAGCCATAAAAACCCTAAACTAATTTTGCCATATTCGTTAAGTACAAAAAGTAGGATAATAACTAACTCAGTAACTACAGCAGCGATGAACACGGCGTTTCCTCCCACTTTTTTTGCATAGAACGCTACTAGAAATACACCTAATATTGTTCCGTAAAACAAAGAACCTAAAATATTCACCACCTCAATAAGACTACTGCTCCAACTCGAAACAAACATCGCTACTCCCACGCAGAATAGACTCCAGGCAAGTGTATACAAGCGGGAATGATTATAATCCTCCCGATCCGACATATTTTTCCGGCACTTCTTATGAATATCAATCACTGTGCTTGATGCCAGTGAATTAATAGCTGCAGCAATACTTCCCCAACTTGCCAAAAAGATAATAGCGATAATGAGGCCTACAAGACCTTGGGGCATATAATCTACCACAAATCTCAGAAATATATAGTTGGTATCATTATCACTACCGCCATTGTCCTTAATGAGCGA
This sequence comes from Niabella digestorum, assembly GCF_036409055.1. Classification (NCBI taxonomy): domain Bacteria; kingdom Pseudomonadati; phylum Bacteroidota; class Chitinophagia; order Chitinophagales; family Chitinophagaceae; genus Niabella; species Niabella digestorum. Next base: position 214,027 of record NZ_JAZGLY010000003.1, read on the forward strand.
TTTCACTTCGGAACGGATTATATGTATACTATCCTGCAAGGGTTTTAAAGCGTTAAGCTTATCATCCGAAGCATTTTGAGCATAATCGCTTAGCAATACACTTTTCTGTGCATTGACCGCCTCCAGTCGTTGTTGCAATTGTTGTAAAGTTTCAGCGTGTCGTGAATTCTCTAGCCGTGATAATTCATACTCATTAAAAAAAGCAGGTACTTGGTGAAATTGATAAAATGCAAATACCAATACTCCTAACAATAGAATGCCAAACTGCATGGGAACTTTTACGATTCCGTTCATCAACAGGCCCATTCTGCTTTGCCGGATATTTTTGGCGGTAAGATAACGTCCTACCTGCGACTGATCTGTTCCAAAATATGAAAGCGCAAGAAAAAACCCTCCGATAATGCCACTTAGTATATTATACCTATCGCCCCAATTGAATTTTCCGTCATTAAAACCTGATGTTATAACATTAAATTTTCCCAATCTACCCCCTACCTCCAAAGCCTGTGTTAAACCTATGCCCTCCGGCATTTTTTGTATTATCAAATAACCTGTAAGTACCAATGCTCCGGTGATAATAAAAAACTGCAATTGCTGAGTATATGCAACTGCCTTTGCTCCTCCCGATAAAGTGTATACAATCAGCACTCCTCCAATGAGCAGATTGGTTATATAAATGTTCCATTCAAACAATACCGACAATATAAGAGAAGGTGCGAAAATGCTGATACCCGTGGACAAGCCTCGTTGTAGTAAAAACAGAACAGAAGCAAAGACCCGTGTTTTACCATCAAACCGATTTTCTAGGTACTCATAAGCCGTAAAAACTCTCAATTTGCTAAAAGCAGGTACAAAAGAGACACATATCACTATTGCCGCTAATGGAAGTCCAAAATAATATTGTACAAAACGCATTCCGTCGGTATAAGCCTGTCCGGGTGCTGCCAAAAAAGTAACAGCACTTGCCTGTGTCCCCATTATACTTAATAGAATAATGTACCACGGCATGCTTCGGTCGGACAAAAAATAGCCCTCCAGATTTTTACTGGTTTTACTTTTGTACCAACCATACAAAATGATAAGCAAAAGTGTGGCTATCAGTATGACCCAATCGAGCGACCTCATGCAAATTTCCGAGTTAAATAATAAAACAAAATAATTTGCAATAGCAGAAATACTATTACAAGCATATACCAGGCCGTCCATGATTTAAATAATGGCGGCTTATTATCATTCTCATATTTCGCTTTATCGTTTTGCACGGAAATTATTTAGAAATACTATTCCTAAGCCGATAATTAATCCCAGCAGTAGTCCCAAACGCACCTGTTTTATTAATGTTCCTATCAATAATCCGATTACAATGGCTGCTAAAAAAGCCGCCTCTCCCCTCTTTATATCCACTGTGGGCTTCCTATTTTTACTCATTTTATGTCTAGTTTATTGCGGCTAATCGCAATCGCTAATATATAAACGCAGCCAATCTTTATTTATTGCTCCTGATTTAATGCTATGAGGTTTGCCATTAACCGCAATGCACCAGGAACACCGGCCGGTAATTGACGAAAAAATACTAAACCTGTATATGTGAAATAACCTTTTCCATATTTTCCAACAATCAGGCTGCCGTCATGTGGTCGCTCTCCGGGATCGGCCATCGAAAGCAGCGGCTTCAAATTGCTATCCCAGCTGTCAGCATGATAAATACTGCGTTCCTGAATCCAGCCATCAAAATCCGAAGCCACAATTTTATTAGGAAAGTTAAACACTTTGTGCGAAGGATCAAGCAGCTTCACTTTTGCCTGTTCATCGGTAATTCTATTGCGGGAAATATTAAATGCATAAGGACCTATCTTAGCCCTTAGCGGTCCTATATTATTACTAGTATTATATTGAACAATTAGATTGCCCCCCTCATGTATATACGTCATCAGTTTTTCATACACTTCATTCATCCACTCATTGGTGTTGTAAGCACGTACACCGGTTATGATGGCATCATACTTTCTCAAATCGGTTGTCAATACTGCCGTACGATCTAGTACTGTCACATCATACCCCATACGCTCCAGTATTTGCGCACACTTATCGCCCGCACCGGGAATGTACCCTATTTTCTTTCCTGCTGTTTTAAGATCGATACTAAGCGCTACAGCCTGGTCGGGATAAAAATATGTAATGGCCGGGATATGATCATAGCGAATACTGCGCAGTGCAAGAGCATATGCAATAGTATCTCTATCATTATTCTTCTCTACATAGGGATTTACAACATAAGCCCTATTTGCATTGTCAATATTGGAGATTGTAAAATGATAGCTCTTCGTACTTCCTTTTTCAAGTACTATGTCGGCTGGCTGAGGTCCGGAGTATTTAACCCCACGAAGACCTGTAGTAACCCTACCCTCCAACTTTGTATTGGCATGCAACTGAACGTTCAATGTCTGTGTAGATTGTTGCCCATTAAAGATGAGCAGATGTGGCGAGGTAGTTATTGTTGCTGGTGGTACCACCGGCAAAGGTTGATATATTTCCCCTTTCACAGGATCGGTGTACTTGTAGCGCACAGGCTTTTCAAATACAAAATCCTCTCCATAAATATTTACACGCACCTGTGCGACATAAGCAGGGTGTACGTCCGGTATTCCAATCAGCAATTGGTCTTTTACAGTATAGGTGTATTCCTCTTTCTTCTCCCTTAGCCAATATGGCTGCGATATTGCTTTAGTTAAGGGTACTATAATACTCTTAGAGAACACATAATTCTTATTTTTATCCAACTGCGTGTTGGGGGCCAGATTTTGATCTTCCACCGTAATATTTATCAGATTTGCTGGGACCCCCGTCCTATTATTTACTGCCACTTGAATATCCACATTTCCGGTTTGTACTGCATAAGGCTGATGTGTCCAAGCATCTATAAACAAACCACTACACCACATAATCAGCTGTTGTACTTCTTTTAGTTTTTGTGGTACCCAGTAACTACTGCTCTTAATCTTATCGAGCTCTTTATACAATTGCACCAAAGCTGCTACTGATTTTTGAGGAGCTGTATAATCAAATTTGTTTTCAATATCGGTAATAAGTTTTTCTATAGCTGCTCCATCCTTACCGATGCGGTTCCAAGATGTATTTACGCCATCCAGCACATCGTTTTGAGGAGCTTCTCCACCTAGCACTTTAAAATATTCATAACTGTCGCCTCTCGCAGCGGCAGAACCAAAACCCTGAGATTTATGTTGGCTACGGCTTTCGGCCGCCAACTCTCCATAACTTTTTCCCAACAAACTGTTATACCCTCCTGCATTTACCTTAAACTGCGAGGGATCGGTAGTGTTGACGCTGCCAAAGCTAAACGTATTCCACAGTATACGTTTAGCCTGCCAAGGCTGTACCCACTTTAACTGCTCAGGGAACCTTTTAGGATCAGCAGCGGCACGAAATGCCTCCACCGCCAATATTGCGCTGGCTGTATGATGACCATGGCCCCCTTCGCCTGTAGTAGGGAAGCGTGTAATAATTACATCAGGTCGGTAATTGCGAATGACCCATACCACATCACTTAAGATCTTTTCCTTATTCCATTTTTCAAAGGTTTCATCCGGATTTTTGGAAAAACCGAAATCAAATGCCCTGGTAAAAAACTGCTCTCCGCCATCAATACGACGTGCAGCAAGCAATTCCTGCGTACGAATCAGTCCTAACTCGATACCCTGCTCATCTCCAATAAGATTTTGCCCACCGTCGCCTCGTGTAAGTGATAAATACGCGGTGCGATACAATTTGTCATTAGCTAAATAGGTAATCAAACGTGTATTTTCATCATCAGGATGGGCGGCTATATACAACACCGATCCCAAAACTTTCAGCTTCTGTATACGATGTAAAATCTGCGAAGCCGATAAAGCAGGTTCAGGCTGTGCCCACACTGCTAAACCGAAACACAAGAAAACGACAAGCAGAATACGACTTTTCATCATCCTACGAATATAAAAGAAATGGCCGAATAATGCCGCTCACAATGATTATGCAATATTGATCCCGGCATTACGCAGCGATGGCAAGGCTATCAGTTCCTCCACATTACTCACAACTGAAATGTTGTTCATGGGATTTTCGTACAAAAAACCGTTCACAAGCATGGTATCAATGTGAGCCAAAAGATGATCGTAAAATCCGTTGAGATTAAGAATAAAGATTTGTTTATCGTGTATGGACAGATTATTCCATGTAATCATTTCAAAAAGTTCGTCCAGTGTACCATAACCTCCGGGCAGAATAACCGCTGCATCGCATAAGTCATACATGTTTTTTTTACGAATGTGCATGGTATCTACCACCAGCAACTGCGTCAACTGTCGATGTGATCGTTCTCTGGCGTCCAGAATTTTCGGAATAACACCAAAAACCTCACCCCCTCCTTCCAGAACAGCATTGGCAATCGCACCCATCAATCCTACATTACCACCTCCATATACCAACCTAATTTTCTTTGATGCCATCCACTGGCCTAATTTTCGGGCTTCTTCGGTATACAATGTTTCCCTACCATCTCGCGATCCGCAAAAAACAGCTAAAGATTTTACTGACATAGTTTTAGACTTTTCCTACACTGAAATATTGTCCGGGGAACGGTAAAAATAGCCTTTCCTTCTTGCTTCAGGCTAAAATAAATATTAAAAGAAGATGAAAAAATTTACAAAAGAGCAGCAATTTTGCCTATCTTCAAAAATTAATTTCTAAAACACCTATTTGATAATAAGAAACTCATATGTCGGCCGGATTTCTATTCTCAATTGTAATTGCTTATTTCTTATTACTTCTTTTCGTAGCCTGGAGGACCAGCAAAAACAGCAATAATGACTCTTTCTTTATCGGTAACCGCAGCAGCAACTGGATGCTGGTGGCTTTCGGTATGATTGGGACTTCTTTGAGTGGTGTAACCTTTGTAAGTGTACCCGGAGCTGTAGGCAAGGATGCCTTCGGATATATGCAAATTGTACTAGGGTATACTATCGGCTATTTGCTTATTGCATTTGTGCTGTTGCCTCTGTACTATCGCTTAAAACTCACTTCCATATACGGCTATTTAAAAGCCCGTATGGGTATGCTATCCTATAAAACAGGGGCGTGGTTTTTTATTATTTCACGACTCGTGGGAGCCACTGCCCGTCTGTATCTTGTAGTCAATATCTTACAATTCACAATTCTAGACAGTTTCGGCATTCCCTTTTGGGTTTCTACCTTGATCATACTTGTAATGATCATTTTATACACCTACGAAGGCGGTGTAAAAACCATTGTATGGACCGATACGCTACAAACTACTTGCATGCTGGCTGGTTTGATTATATGTAGTATCTACCTGCTCAATCATATGGATATGAGTGTAGGAGAAAGCCTGAATGCGATGCGTTCGGAGGGTCTTTCACGAATTTTTAATACCGACGCCAACTCTGCCGGCTTTTTCGTAAAGCAAATACTTGCCGGCGCTTTCATTACTTTAAGCATGACCGGAATTGATCAGGAAATGATGCAAAAAAGCATTTCGGTAACCAACCTCAAAGATTCCCAAAAGAACATGGTGTCGCTTTCCGTGATTATGATCATTGTAATCGGATTATTCCTGTATATGGGTGGTCTGCTGTATATATATGGAATCAACGAGGGAGGTGTCTTTACAGAAGTGGTGAATAATGGGGTTGCGCAAAAAGCTTTTATGCTGGATGGTAAAGACGTACTGGGTGATGCCATTTTCCCGGAAGTAGCCGTACATCATATGCCACCGGCAATTTCTGTGATTTTTGTGATAGCACTGATATCGGCCCTATTCCCCAGTGCCGACGGAGCGATGACTGCCCTTACTTCGTCTTTCTGTATCGATATTGCAGGTTTAAAACGCCGCACTGATATGACCGAAGAACAAAAGAAAAAATTCCGTCAGAGGGTGCATCTTATGGTAGCATTGTTCTTCCTGATTCTGGTAATGATTTTCTACTGGATCAATAATAATAGTATGATTGGCATTATACTGAAACTGGCCGGTTATACTTACGGACCTTTACTAGGCTTGTTTGCCTTTGGTATACTTACGCGCAGACGTCCGGTAGACAAACTGGTGCCTTATGTATGCTTTATAGCACCTATTCTTTGCTTTTTTATCGACAAGTATCAAGCTGCCATCTTCGGCAACTTCAAAATAGGTTTGGAGCTGATTATCATCAATGCTTTATTTACCTATATTGGTTTATACTTAATCTCCAAACCCGTAAGTAAAGAAGAATTAGAGCAAGATAGTGTACACTAACAAGATTTTTGTTGTTTTAGGCTTATGAACGATAACCTAAACTATGAATTATTAAACCAATTTGCAGAAGTCTATAGCAGTAAAGAAGATCCTCTGCTGGCTGCAGTAAATGATTTTACACAAAAAAATCATGCCGAGCCTCACATGCTTAGCGGTCACGTACAGGGGCTCTTGCTAAAGATGTTCAGCTTAATGATACGTCCCCAGAGGATATTGGAAATAGGCACTTTTACCGGCTACAGTGCGCTGTGCCTCGCCGAAGGTCTTACCGAAGATGGATGCCTACATACTATAGAATCGAGGGAACATACGGCCGCCATTGCACAAAACTTTTTTGATCAATCGCCAATTGGCCATAAAATTAAACTACATACAGGTCTCGCAGCAGACATCATTCCTCAACTCGATGAAACCTGGGACATGGTGTTTATTGATGCCGATAAAACGGGATATATCAACTATTTCGAATTGGTATTACCTAAGGTTCGAAAAAATGGTTTTATCTTCGCCGATAATATTTTTTTCCACGGCGAAGCGTTAAAAGAAAATGCCAAGGGCAAAAGCGGAAAAGCCGTAAAAGAATTTAATAATTACATTAACAACAGGACAGATATCGAAAAAGTCGTGCTAACAGTACGCGACGGGCTTTATTTAATTAGGAAAAGATAATTTGTAATGATAAAAAGGTATTGCTTTACAGTTATTCTGCTGTTTACATTGCTCTTTACCAGAGCCCAGATCAATGAAGCTACCGTTGAATATATCAAAACTTATTGCGGTATTGCTGTAGAAGAAATGCAGCGTACCGGCGTACCGGCGTCTATCAAGCTGGCACAGGGCATTCTGGAGTCGATGTCGGGACAAAGCCCTCTAGTGTTAAAATCTAACAATCACTTCGGCATTAAATGTAAGGAAGGTTACAACGGCCCATATGTGTTGCATGACGATGACCGCCCCAAAGAACGTTTCATGAAATATGAAACAGCCGAAAAGTCCTACAGGGCACATTCCGATTTCTTAAAAAACCGCTCACGATATGCATCACTCTTTCAGTTAGACCCTACAGATTATAAAGGGTGGGCTTACGGACTAAAAAAGGCCGGCTATGCTACCAACCCTAAATATCCGCAACTGCTGATTAGTCTTATTGAAAGATATAATCTGCACGAGTATACATTAATGGGACTAGGACAACTAGCGATGAATGAGGAGGTGAGCAACTATTTTGCAACAAAGAATGGCACCTCGCCCTCCACAATTGCTACCGCAGCTAAAGAAGCTGAAGTAAGCTACCCGCAGGAGCCCTTCACCATCAACAATACTAAGGTAGTTTTTGTAAAAGCGGGGACTTCGCTACAATCTATTGCCGACAAATATAATATTCCGCTTGAGCGCTTATATGATCTGAACGATTTTGATGAAATTACTAGCGTTTCTTCCAAAGACAGACTCGTATACTTGCAATTAAAAAGAACGATTAGCGAAAAAGCTTATCATGAGGTAAAAGCCGGAGAAACATTATACGATATAGCACAACAAGAAGGTATTCGGCTGGAATCGCTATTAAAATACAATCGACTCAGCAAATTTGACAAACCCGCTGTAGGCTCCAAACTCAAGCTGCAGGATAATGCTGATATAGCAATTAATTAATTTTTATTCTTATTTTCAGTTATGGAAACAATACAAGTGCATGATAAGGTGTTTAAACCCTACATAACTGAAAATCAGATTCAGCAACGCATTAAGGAGCTCGCCGAAAATATCAACCGCGATTATGCAGAACAAACGGTTATTTTCATTGCCATTTTGAATGGCTCCTTTATGTTTGCTTCTGATTTTTTTAAACATCTTACTATTAAAAGCGAAATCAGTTTTATAAAACTGGCATCATATAAAGGACTAAAATCATCCGGTACGGTAACCACCGCTATAGGCCTTGACGTTGATCTGCATAACAAACACGTAGTAGTACTGGAAGATATTATTGATACAGGGAAAACACTGCATCATTTTATACCGCAACTGGAGCACCAGCATCCGGCCTCTTTGAAGATCGTAACGCTGCTTCATAAAGCCGAAATGACACAGTATCCGGTACAGATTGATTATACCGGATTTGTGATTCCTAATAAATTTGTGGTAGGGTACGGACTAGATTATGATGGTCAGGGACGCAATTACAGAGATATTTACCAATTGGTAGAATAGCAGTATAGGACACCCCATGAAACGTAATTACCTACTGCTGATTTTTGTACTTGTTTTCCTTGCCGTATTATCTGGAAAACTTACTGCAGGCATGTCTTTTGTGGGACGATTGGGTATCGGTTTCTTCTATAAGCAATTTTCGTTTTTAAAAACCTGGTGGCAAGCAGCGCTGATTTACTTCGGAAGCATGATACTTGTAGGTATCCTCCTCTACCTCATTGACAAATTGCTCGATGGGAGGAAACGTAAGTTGATATTACTGAGCCTTTTTCTATTATCCCTAGCAGGACTCTATTTCACATATCATGATTTTCGTACGAACCTTACCTACCGCTGGTTAGGAGAGCGCTTTCATCTGGGTATTTATCTCTACTGGATAGGATGGTGCATCATTAGTCTGTTCTTTGCGCTTACACCCAAAAAGCAAGTAGTAGAAGCCGCCCCTCCTACTAACGAGTAATCATGGAGCGACAATATTAAAACTCAAAAAGAATCAACAGCCCTTACTTCCTTTTACCACTTTCGATAAGCTTAAGGATATCTTTCAGTTCTTGAGCTGATACCTTTTTCTGGTCCACAAAGAAGTTTACAAGTTCTTTATAAGAATTGCTGAAATAATTTTTTACCACATTGCCCATAAATTTTTTCTTGTACTCGCCTATCGTAATTACCGGTTTATATACATAAGTGTTGCCAAATAGCTTACCACTTACATAACCTTTTTTCTCCAGATTTTTTATAGTGGAAGCCACAGTGGTATAGGGAGCTGGCTTATCCAGATGATCCATAAAAGCCTTTACATGTCCCTCACCCACCTTCCATACTGCAAGCATTAGCTGTTCTTCCTGTGGTGTTAGTCTTTCCATATTACACAGTTACGATATTCACACTAAGCTACGAACATTTCGTAAAATATAAGAAATTTTTTTCTTTGCAGCCTTTTGGCTAAGTTCGTCATCTATATTAGAGAACCATATCGTAATACACTATGAGATACTTATTACTAGTTATTTTATTCGCTGTATCATTGACATCCCAAGCACAACCCATGTATTTGAAGCAAAAAACACCTCCGCCGGCTGTTTTATTGCTTCCGGACAGTACTACCAAATGGAATCTAAAAGCCAAGCTAGATAAGAATAAACCTTTGTTCTTGATATTCTTTAGCCCCGATTGTGATCATTGTAAACATGAGACTGAAGAAATTATTAAGAATATCGATAAGTTTAAAGGTATACAAATTGTAATGGCTACTACAATGCCATTTGATGCCATGAAAAAGTTTGCTGAAAAATATAAACTGGAACAGCACGGCATTACCGTAGGTAGAGATATCGCCTATGTTATCCCTCCTTATTATGAAATGAAAAGTCTGCCCTATCTGGCATTTTACGATAAGAACAAAGTATTGATTTCTACATTCGAAGGTTCTCTGGCCATTCCCACTATTTTAAAAACCTTCGGCAGATAGTAATATAAATTTATAGAATGAAAGGCGCTATGCTCTGTATGAGCACAGCGCCTTTCTGATTGATTATACTTGCTTTTGCTTCCATTTTCCTTTTCGAAAAAGGATATATGATGCTATTGTAACCCCTGTCTCTGCAATAGGTATGGCCACAAAGACGCCTGTGGGCCCCATCTCAAAATATACAGCTAACAGATAAGCTACCGGAACTTGAAAAGTCCAGAAAGCAAAGAAATTGATCCAAGTAGGTGTCCAAGTATCACCAGCGCCATTGAAGGCATTAACCATTACCATTCCAATTCCATAAAAAACAAATCCGCTCGCCATAATATACATTGCCTTTGAAGCAATGCTACGTACACTTTCCACCTCACTAAAAAAGCCCACTAGCCATTCTCCCATCGAAAAGAAAATCAATGAAACCAATAACATAAAGATGATGTTGTATTTCACTGTTTTCATAACCGACTGAGTGGCGCGCTCAGGAGCGTTAGCTCCCAGATTTTGTCCCACCAATGTAGAAGCCGCACCACTTAATCCCCATGCAGGCAACATAAAAAACATCATCAATCGCAAAGCTGTCTGGTAACCTGCACTACCATCCTCACCTCCAGTTACAGCTACCAGTCGTGCTAATATAATCCAGCTACATGATGCTATTACAAATTGAAACGTACCGGGTGTAGCAATTTTTATCATAGAACGAATAATGGAAAAATCCGGTTTAAAATGCCGCATTAGTAGACGTATTTTACCACTCCCCTTCAGTAAATGATACAATTGATACAACACACCGATACCTCTCCCTGTAGTTGTAGCAACAGCAGCACCTGTTAATCCTAGAGCTGGTATGGGTCCCAGCCCATTAATCAAAAGAGGACACAATACGATATTGCAAATATTGGCAATCCACAAGCTTTTCATAGCTATAGTTGCGTTTCCAGCACCGCGAAACACGCCATTTATAAGGAACAGCAGCATAATAATCACACTACTGCCCATCATTATTTGGGTGAAAGTTTTTCCATATTCCGCAGCTTCGCTTGTCGCACCCATGGCCATCAGTATCTCGCGGGCATATATAATTCCTAAAACACTAAGGAGGAGATTTATCAATAGTCCTATAATTATCACCTGTGCAGCGCTACGGGCTGCGGCTTCATTGTCTTTTTCACCAATACGCCTGGCCACAATAGCCGTGGCGGCCATGCTTATACCCATAGCCACTGAATAAATTACGGTGAGAACCGATTCTGTAAGCCCTACCGTTTGTATCGCCAGACTACTTTCTTCTAGATGACCCACAAAATACAAGTCTACTAAAGCAAAAACCGACTCCATCATCATTTCCAGCATCATCGGAATAGCAAGCATCATTACAGCCTTACGGATGCTCACGCTGGTATAATCGAGCTCTTTACCCTGAATAGCTTCTTTCAACAAATGCATAAAACCAGATGCCTTACGGACACCTCTATAATCCGTCGTCATGTAAAGTTTTTATTGTAAGATGAATGAAAAAAGAAAATACTTCAATCGGGTGGGCAATAAAGCCACCAGTCAACAAGAATAAACTGCAGAGGGAATACCGGTCGTATTAGCGGGTGCGCGCTAGCATGAATAGAACATAACCGGTGCTAATTGCTTTCATTGGTCAGAGAATTTTGAGCAGCAAAAATAGAAAAGTATTTAAATAATCGAAAAAAAGTTTGTCATACCAACAAAAAAGCCGTTCCGAATAAGACATCGGAACGGCTCTTGGTATGATTTGTTATAAAACGTTTATTTCACTTCTTCGTAAGGCACATCCGTTACATCTTCAGTACCCGAACCTCCTCCGGTAGACTGTTGTGCACCGTTGGCATCGGCACCAGGCTGCGCCTGACCAGATTTATAAATATCCTCACTAGCTGCGGTCCAGGCCTGATTTAGTTCTGCCATAGCAGCTTCAACAGCTGGGATATCCTGATTTTTGTGTGCCTCTTTCAGCTTTTCTACGGCTTTTTCGATAGCTGTTTTCTTATCAGCCGGCACTTTATCACCAAACTCTTTCAATTGTTTTTCGGTTTGGAAAATAAGACTGTCGGCCTGATTTAGTTTTTCAATGCGCTCTCTTTCGGCTTTGTCTGCGGCCTCATTAGCTTTCGCTTCAGCCTTCATTCTTTCAATTTCTTCTTTGCTCAAACCGCTACCGGCTTCGATGCGAATGTTCTGCTGTTTACCGGTTCCCTTATCCTTAGCTGTAACATTCAGGATACCGTTAGCATCAATATCAAAGGTTACCTCAATTTGAGGAACACCTCTGGGTGCCGGCGGAATACCGTCCAGGTTGAAGATACCCAAGCTCTTATTGTCTTTAGCCATAGGACGCTCACCCTGCAGCACATGTATCTGTACACCCGGCTGGTTATCGGTAGCAGTAGAGAAAACCTCTGACTTTCTGGTAGGAATGGTAGTATTTGCAGGAATAAGGGTTGTCATCACTCCACCCAGCGTTTCGATACCCAGAGAAAGCGGTGTTACGTCCAACAGCAATACATCTTTCACTTCTCCGGTTAGTACCGCACCTTGAATAGCAGCACCAATGGCTACTACTTCATCGGGGTTTACTCCCTTATTCGGCTTCTTACCAAAGAATTTCTCTACTATTTCTTGAACCTTAGGAATACGTGTACTACCTCCTACTAAGATTACTTCATCGATGTCAGAAGCTGACAATCCGGCATCTCTCAATGCTGCCTCACAAGGTTTCAGACAGCGCTCAAACAGAGAGTCGGCCAGTTGTTCAAATTTTGCACGAGTTAATTTTTTTACTAAGTGTTTAGGTACACCGTCAACCGCTGTAATATATGGCAGGTTGATTTCGGTTTCCATAGAGCTGGAAAGTTCGATCTTAGCTTTTTCGGCAGACTCTTTCAGGCGTTGTAGCGCCATAGGATCATTCCGCAGATCAATACCTTCTTCAGCTTTAAACTCATCAGCCAGCCAGTCCATGATCACCTTATCGAAGTCATCACCACCCAGGTGGGTGTCACCGTTGGTAGATTTTACTTCGAATACACCATCACCCAGCTCCAGCACTGAAATATCGAAAGTACCGCCACCTAGGTCGAATACAGCAATTTTTTGGTCTTTGCCACGTCTATCCAAACCATAGGCTAATGCGGCTGCTGTAGGTTCGTTTACGATACGACGTACATTCAAGCCAGCAATTTCACCTGCCTCTTTAGTAGCTTGCCTTTGAGCATCGTTAAAGTAGGCAGGTACGGTAATAACCGCTTCGGTTACTTCTTGTCCTAGGTAATCTTCAGCAGTTTTTTTCATTTTTTGTAAAACCATTGCTGAAATTTCCTGAGGAGTATATAATCTGCCATCTATATCAATACGAACTGTATTATTGTCGCCTTTAGCAACTTTGTAGCTCCAGTGGCTAATTTCCGCCCCTACTTCATCGAATCTGCGCCCCATGAAACGTTTCACAGACATGATGGTATTCTGAGGATTGGTGATAGCCTGTCTTTTTGCAGGATCCCCTACCTTACGTTCACCGTTTTTCAAAAAAGCAACCACTGAAGGCGTAGTGCGGCGTCCTTCGTCATTTGCAATCACTACTGGCTCATTCCCTTCCATTACAGCCACACAGCTATTGGTGGTACCTAAGTCTATACCAATAATTTTACCCATAATATAATATTTAGATTATCATTATTTCTTTAAGATGTACCGCATTCATTGCGACAGAATCTTATTGTCAATGATTGTGCCGAAGACTGGATTATGCAAAAATGGCAGATTATAGGCATCCCTTCGTGTCATGAAAATAATTTTGAAATAAAATGTTGCATTTTCAATGGTGACAGCGTCACTATTAAGTGAATCAGCTGATCCGTATTTTATACAAACTCATTTTATAAAAACCTGATTAAATATATGCGTAAAATGTTTAAAATCAATAGCATTAGTATTACACTTCTCGCTTCAGCGGTGTTGGTAATGGCGTCTTGTAATAAGGATGATGACCACTATTATCTCCCTGAAGCAGCAGCCGTAGGTGTTGTACATGCTTCGGCAGGCCTGCCTGCATTAGATGTAGCACTCGACAACAATCGTCTGGGTGTAAATTATTTTAATTACACAGACCGGGTGGATTATTTCCGTGCTTATACCGGCAACCGTGTATTCAAGGTATATCACGCTAGTGCCCCCAGCTCAAGTCCAATCTTTACCAAAAACCTCACCTTTGAGGCTGGAAAATATTACAGTGTATTTATCACCGACACTGCTGCAAATATGGACGCAGTGGTGCTGAGAGACAGTACCCGTGCTGCAGGCAAAGACTCTGTTCGCCTTCGTTTCGCCAACATGAGTCCTGATGCACCCGGACTGGATTTGTATGTAAAGGGCAACAATACGCCTATTGCTACCAACATTACCTACAAAACGGCCAGCCAGTTCTTCAGCTATCCTTCGGCAGGCAATGTAATCTTTGAAGTTAGAAGAAACGGGCAAACAGCCCTTCTGGCCACTTTGGATCCCATAAACTTGTATAAGGGACGCATCTATACCGTATGGACAGGCGGTTATATTAATGGTAATGCGGAAGATGGCACCCGTATAAGATTAGAAGCTTTCGCCCACTAAATATTCGATCGCAAAACCGTATTCTTAAATGAAAACTTAGATCAGCCCTATTAATGTAGAGGGCTGATCTTTTAAGTAAAAACGGGTTTGGGGAATTGAGAGTTTGTACAGATATTTAAACTACCAATCAAGGTATACGGTTGATAGATCAGATAAAAGTTGAAAGTATGTTGAGTGAATCTCCACCGATATACCAGCGAGAATCAGTAAAGACGAGCCAACTCAATAAATCGGATAACAAATTGGCACAAAGCGGCGAAGCACTGCTCGATATCTTAAAGGGATGCCAAAACAATATAGAGCATCATAAAGAGACGCTTTACAAAAGCTTTTACGGCTATGTTAAAGGCGTAGTGACCCGCTATGTAACTGATTTTCATTATGCAGAAGAAATTGTAAACGACAGTTTTATAAAGATATTTAACAACTTATCATCCTTTCAGGCATTGGGCCAAGCTACCAATGTATCCACATCATTCAAAGCTTGGATTGCAAAAATCGCGTCAAGAACAGCAATCGACTTTTTACGTAAAAAGAAAATCGACTTTAATAAGGATGATATTTCAGACATCAATCATAGCAGTATAGCATATGAACAATCCTCAAGTAGTGAGATAAAAGATATTTTAAAACTCTTAAATGCATTACCCCAAACACAAAGAGCCATTTTTAATTTGTATGAAATAGAAGGGTTTTCGCATCAGGAAATAGCCGTTATGCTGTCTATTCCCGAAAATGTTAGCCGCTCTTATCTGTCAAGAGCTAAAAATAAACTGAAAGCCCTTTATATAGAAAACTTTTAAGCGATGAAAGAACGCGACGACGATATTTTTAACCATATAAGGCAAGTGTTGCGGAACCATGAGGAGCCGTACGAGGAAGGTGCATGGGAGCGCTTTAAGGCCTATAGCCACACAGCCGCCCCCTCCCCGCTTCCTAAGCGCCCCATAATTCCTCTGTGGAAATGGGCCACTGCGGCAGCCGCTGTCATCACCGGCGTCTTTCTATTTTCCCGTATTTTCCACGTATCACAAGAGGGTATTAATATAAAATCATCTGAGCTCCCTATAGTACAGCAGCTTCCAACCACGGATACACCTTCACAGCAGTTCCAAACAGACACAGAAACTGTTTTTTCTGACCGCTCAGGCTTATCGGCTCAGGCCAATACATCGCAGCCTACTCCTGCTGCTCAATCCTCTGTACCGGCAACTACAACCCATACAGTCGCAATACCACAAGTACAAGTGCCCCAGGAAGTACCCCTTGTGGCTCAAACGCAAGTTCCAGAGACGGTTCCCAGTCAAGCTCCTACACAGCCTAAGACAGAACGGCAGCCTGATCAAAATAATCACGTCGTTGATTTTTGGAAGAACAGAATTGTCACAGACAAGCCTGAGGAAAAAAGAGTGCTTCCGCAACAGGATAATCGAAATGCCTTGCTGGCAACCACCTCAGAAAAAAGACATAGCGAAAAAAATAGAAAATGGCAGCCTAGTTTATATGTATCGCCTGTATTTAGTGATCTAGGCGTGGATATGGGATATGGCGTATCCCTAGCTTATGCCATCAATGATAAACTGAAAATAAGTTCAGGCATTGCGCACGCTAAAATTTCTACTTCGCGCTCTTTTGATGAAAGTATTCCTGGCGTGGCTACAGCTCCTGAAATGGAAGTGATATCCACTGAGCATTCAGATCTCATGACTTATGCATCCCAACCTAGTTCGGTGCTACAGCAAGTAACTGGTTCATTATCGGGCATCGACATCCCTGTAGAATTAAACTATAGTTTTAATAAAAAGTTTTATGCAGCAGCTGGTGTATCAGGACTAGTAGTACTTCACGATAAGAAGACTTATACTTACGAGGATTATCGAAACATTAAAGTGTCTGTAGAAACCAGCAAAGGTGCACTAAAGGAAGATAAAATGATTACGGTGCAAGAGTACAACACTACTTCAGCGCCCGCTCAGGCACCAGCCGAAAACATTCCCTTCTTGGGCTACTATAATATTTCGGTAGGTTATCGCCAAAAGTTATCCAATAAAAACGCAGTGTCCATTGAACCTTTCCTTAAGGTCCCTATGAAAAAGGTTACACAACAAAATCTCAATTATCAGGGTACTGGGATTAGATTAAGGTTCGATTTTTAGACTCCGTATTTATGAAGTCGATACCTGCTCTTTACAGAGCAGGTATTTTTTTGAAAAAACTGCAATAAAAATTTAAAATTCTATTTTGTTGATTGCATCCACACCCCTAATTTTGCGCCCGGAGAGATGGCAGAGTGGTCGAATGCGGCGGTCTTGAAAACCGTTGACTGTAACAGGTCCGGGGGTTCGAATCCCTCTCTCTCCGCACCACTCGAAATAAAACGACCCACTACTTAGTAGTGGGTCGTTTGCATATAAGCCGCCTGCAACCTATATGCTTCCTTTACACCCCTTGTTGTATAACGCAGCAATTCGCATTTACACAATATTTGATTCGTTTGGTTATACAATACGGTGTTAGATGCCGTTGATAATAGCAGCGCTTGCTTAGGAAGAATATGTTACTTCCATCCCAATCCGGGAGCAACATATTTTACTATGGATGAAAGAATATGAAGATTATACTCTACACCGAGTGTATTAGGGATAGTCAATAAAATAGTATCAGCCTCCTGAATAGCCTCATCTTTAGCCAGCTCTTCAATAAGCTGGTCAGGGGTCCCTACATAACTTCGCCCAAATACTGCTCTGCGCCCCGCTTCAATGTATCCGAAAGAATCGGTACGTGCAGCTTCATGTCCAAAATAATATTTATCCCTATCATTCATAATAGGAAAAATGGAACGACTTACAGAGATGCGTGGCTCACGCTCATGTCCTGCTTCTTTCCAAGTTTTTTTATACAACCTGATTTGTTCGGCCTGCTGGATATGAAAGGGCTTACCGCTTTCATCAAATTTCAAGGTAGAACTCTGCAAATTCATCCCTGCTTTTGCTGCCCATACAGCTGTAGCATCAGAAGCCGATCCCCACCAAATACGCTCGCGCAAACCCGAAGAATGCGGTTCCAAACGTAATAACCCGGGAGGGTTGGGAAACATAGGGTTAGGATTGGGACGGGCGAAACCCTCTCCTCTCAACAAGTCCAAAAATTCCAATCCTTTGCGACGCCCCATGTCTTCATCAGTTTCACCATCCTTAAGCTCATATCCGAAATACCTCCAACCATCAATTGCCTGCTCGGGAGAACCTCTGCTGATTCCTAGTTGCAATCTTCCTCCTGATATAAGATCTGCTGCGCCAGCATCCTCTACCATATACATGGGATTTTCATAACGCATATCAATAACAGCGGTACCTATCTCAATTTTGCTGGTTTTAGCGCCTATGGCTGCCAGTAAAGGGAAAGGCGAGGCCAGTTGTCGTGCAAAATGGTGCACTCGAAAATATGCACCGTCCACACCTATCTCTTCTGCAGCTACAGCTAATTCTATAGATTGCTGGAGTACATCACCGGCCGTTTTTGTAGCATAATCCGGATGATTAGCCCAATGGCCGAAAGATAGAAAGCCTATTTTTTTCATTTTTGTGATAGTGCAGTCCTTCGCTGCATTTATGTGAATATATGCTAATTTTTTCTTTAGGAACCCGCTCCTGTTATCCAAATAGTTATTGCCCTAATGTTCTTCATAACTATTCCTATTACCTAAATTTGTAACAGCAGCAAGTTTTCCGTTCTTATTTATAATAAATAATAACAGCAGCTCCTGCCGAATGTTCAGTAGGCTAAGTTGTGGAAAACCTCTAAGTGATATTTCTGAATGGTGCTCATGAAAACAATGCAGGCGAATACACTTCTCGGAACTAAGAACAACCGACCATAAAGCAAAAGACTCTAATCGTTTAAAACAAAGTACAAACATATTTGTTAATATCTCAACATATTGACTTATGAACTTTACATCCATTTTGGAAGCTGCAGGCGCCTATGCGGCATCTTATTTTAAACAGCATGCTTCCGAAGAGCTACTGTATCACAACTATGAGCATACAGTTGCTGTGGTTAATGCCGCTAGCGAGTTAAACCAACACTATCAGTTGTCACAACAGGATAATTTCATTGTACTGATAGCGGCATGGTTTCATGATTTGGGATATCTGACAGATCCATTAAATCATGAAATAGCCAGTAGTTCATTAGCGGAAAATTTTTTAAAGGAAAAAGGCGTTTCGCCCGTCATTATAAATGAGGTAAAGGCATGCATCCTTGCTACAAAGATGCCCCAACAACCACAGAATCTGCTGCAGCAAATCGTCTGTGATGCAGATTTATCGCACTTTTCCAAAGACTCCTTTGCAGAAAAGAGTAAGAATCTGAGAAAAGAACTTCGCAACAGATGTGGAGTAGACATCAGTAAAAACCTTTGGAGACAACAAACAATTTGTTTAATGGAGATGCATCAATATCATACGGAGTACGCACGCAAGCATTGGGATCCTAAGAAATTGCAGAATCTGAAAGAGCAAAAGGCTAAAGAATCCCCCATCCCTATTGCTTCTGATATTCCCAAAAAGGGAGGTAAAAAAAGCGAACGTCCTGAAAAAGGCATTGAAACCATGTTCCGCGTTACCTCCACCAACAATCAACGATTGAGCGATATGGCCGATAAAAAGGCGGACATTTTGATTACAGTAAACTCCATCTTGTTATCTGCCATTCTGAGTTTACTCATTCGAAGATTGGAGAGTCATCCGCACTTGATTATTCCTACTATCATAATCCTACTGGTATCAGCAATTACCCTAATTTATGCCATCCTGGCTACTCGTCCCAAGATTCCCAATGGGAGTTTTACTCAAGAAGATGTAGACACCCAAAAAGTGAACCTCTTATTTTTTGGCAATTTTTACAAAATGGATTTTGAAGAGTACAAAAAAGGAATGTGGAAAGTAATGGAAGACCGCAACTTTTTATACGGTTCTCTCATAAAAGACATTTACTCCCAAGGTATTGTTTTAGGAAGAAAATATAAACTATTAAGGATAGCTTATAATGTATTCATGTATGGGCTTATGATATCCATTATCGCTTTTTTGATTGCAATATTCTCTATCGTATAAACCAATTGCAATGTTGCTGAAAGGAAGAGATACAAGCTGGCTGGAATTTAATGAACGCTTACTGTATGAAGCAGCAGATACCAACGTACCTCTGGCTGAAAGACTGAAATTTTTATCTATCTACTCATCCAATCTGGACGAATTTTGGAGAGTACGTATACCTACCATTACAGCATTGGGGAAAGTTAAAAAGCAACATAAAGCCGAGAGTGCCAAAGAAATTATTAGTATTATCAGCAAACAACAGGAATGCTTTGGAAACATCATCAAAAAAACTATTGAAGCCTTAAAGGATCATAATATATATGTAGTATACAACGAACCTATCCCTTATCAAATTCAAGAAGCCGTCAACCATTATTTTTTTGCTCATATTGCCGGTTACTTGAGAATATATTACCCCCAATCGCCCCAAGATTTCTTTCCGCAGAATAACCGCATCTATCTTGCGGCAGCACTGGAGACTTCATCCGGTGAGCGACTAGCGGTTGTAGATATCCCATCTGACCGCATTTCTCGTTTTTTCTCGGTACAGGCTGATGATATACAGTACGTGGTATTTATCGATGATATTATCAAATCCAAGCTGTCGATATTATGGCCGGATATCAAAGTCGAAAATGCATACAGTTTTAAAGTAACACGCGATGCCGAACTGGGGCTGGATGACGAGTTTAAAGGAAACCTGGCTCGCAAGATCGCGGAACAGCTCGCCAAACGCGATTATGGTTTGGCAACAAGACTGCTTTATGATTCTCGCATTTCCGAAAGCCTACTCCAACAATTAATTCGAAATCTGGGCTTACAAAATGCGATGATTATAAAAGGTGGAGTTTATCATAATCTGAAGGATTTATCCGCCATTCCGATCAGCGATCCATCGTTAAAAGACAAACCTTGGCGCCCGATATTACATCCGTTACCGGCTCCTACTCTATTGGAAAGTATCGCAAAACAGGACTTACTATTGCATCTTCCTTTTCATGATTATGATACTGTCCTTCGTTTTTTTAATGAAATTGCCCTCGACCGGAGTGTTACAGAGATCAATATGACCATGTATCGTATCTCCGGCACCTCGCAAATTGCTGAATCCTTAATTACTGCAGCGCTGAACGGCAAAAAAGTTACCGTATTTGTGGAGCTGAAAGCTCGTTTTGATGAAGCCAACAACATTAGCTGGGCAAAAAAAATGAAAGCGGCCGGTATACGCATTATATACAGCATTCCTCAAATGAAGGTGCATGCCAAAGTAGTTCTAGTAAAAAGAAAATATCAGGATAAACTACAATACCTAGGTCTACTAGGCAGTGGCAACTTTAATGAGGTTACGGCAAGATTTTATACAGATCAGGTGTTAATGACCAGCAATCAGCAATTATTAAAGGATCTAAATCAGTTATTCAAACTATTAAAGAAAAACAAAAAAGTTATTGCACCAGATGCTATAACACCTAAGCATCTACTCATAGCCCCTTTCAATTTACAATCAACCTTCACAGCACTCATTGACCGCGAAATTGCACATGCAAAAGCTAATCGAGAAGCAAAAATTATTGCAAAAATCAACAATCTGGAAGATGAAAAAATTATTAATAAACTATATGAAGCCTCTAATGCAGGAGTAAAAATTCGGCTCATTGTTAGAAGCATTTGCAGACTAGTACCTGGCGTAAAAGGACAAAGCGAAAATATTACCGTTGCTCGAATTGTAGACCGTTATTTGGAGCATGGTCGCATATTCTGGTTTTACAATAATGGCGATGATGAGTTATACATGGGTTCGGCAGACTGGATGACCCGCAATTTATATCGCCGTATAGAAGTATGCTTTCCCGTAGTCGATCCTCAACTCAAGAAAGCATTACAACATGTATTGAATATCTATATGAATGACACCGCCAAAGCCGTATGGTTAACACCCGATGGTCCTCAAAAACCCGAGACCTCCCAAGAAATACCTCTACAGGCTCAGGCAGAGATGTATAAATGGGTAGCAGCAGGCTGCCCGACAAAACTCTAAACATATAATGAACTGTAAAAAATTTTTTGCAACAATTATCTTATGCGTAAGCATCATAGTGGCCTGTGGTAATAAAAGTGAGAACACTGCAACATCGCCACCAGGCTATGATTTATCCGTATTTGAAAAAATATTATTACCAGATGTATTACTGGAAGTATCTGGCATTGCGTTTGCACCGGGAAAATTCGACTCGATATATGTCAATCAAGATGAGGATGGCATTATTTTTAAGGTTGAATTAGCATCCGAAAAATATCATACTTCAGATTTCGGCATCCCTGGCGATTTTGAAGACATCGCTATTCAGAATGACACGCTCTTAGTGCTTCAATCTGATGGGTCCTTTTATGGATTCATATTGAGCGATCTTCATAATCGTCGATCACAACCTTTCGCAATCTACAAGAAAATATTGCCCAAAGGAGAATACGAGGGACTTTTTGCCGATTCGCTTACAGGAAGTTATCATGCCATGTGTAAAAGTTGCAAAGGCGACAAAAAGAATAAGCAGCTCTCCATTTATCAGTTGCAATTTATCAATGGCGAATTAACTCCTGTAAAAAAGCATATAATGTCTACCGAGAAAATATTAGAATACGCCAACAATAACATTGCATTTCAACCTTCTGCGCTGGCTAGACATCCTCTAACCCAAGATTTTTACATTATTTCATCGGTAAACAAATCTCTGATTGTAGTTAACAACAATTGGGAAGTATCCGGCATATATCCACTAGACAGAAAAACCCTTATGCAACCAGAAGGGCTAGCATTTGATAAGTACGGAAATATGTATATCAGTAGCGAGGGAGATGAATTGCAATCTGCAAGAATTTTAAAGTTTCATTATTCAAACGATAGATAATGTTACAGCGACTCATATACATACTGTTGGCCATTATAAACTTTGACCTTGCAGTCACCGCTCAGCCGCAATTGAAACACCGACTTATTTTCATTGGCGATGCGGGAGAAATCAATCCTAAACAACAGGCTGTCATTACTGCGGCTGCAGGAAAAGTATTACCAGAAAAGACTTCTGTCTTTTACCTAGGAGATAATATTTACCCACGCGGCATGAATATGGAGAGAGACAATGCTGTTATAGAAGATCAACAAATATTGCGCTCGCAGTTCGAACCTTTTAGAAGCAAGAATGTGCCGGTTTATTTCATTCCCGGCAATCATGACTGGGACCGAATGGGTAAAAAAGGATTAGAAAAAATCAGGGCGCAAAATGATTTTATTGCGGCACAGAAAGATTCTCTATTACAGATGATTCCTAAAAATGGCTGTCCCGACCCCATTGCTATTCCCTTTGGGGATGAAGCCGTAGTAATTGCCTACGACTCTGAATGGTGGCTATTCCCTTACAAGAAGAAACGTAGTGATGACATTTGTGAATGCGATACAGAACAAGATGTATTAGATCAACTCGCCACCTTATTGTGGGAACACAAGAATAAAATAATCTTTTTGGCAAGCCACCACCCTTTCCAAAGCTATGGAGAACATGGAGGAAAATTCAGCTTAAAGGAACATATTTTCCCCTTAACTGCTCTCAATCCCCATATCTATATCCCGCTCCCTGTAGTAGGCTCACTATATCCCTTATTACGTAAGACCGTTTTCATCAACGCAGAAGACATCCCTCATCCCCAATATCAGCACTTTATCAAGCAGATAACTTCAACAATAGACGGTTTTGCCAATGTCATAAAAGTTGCGGGACATGAACACAGCCTACAGCTCATCAATGATAACGGCTTGCAAATTGTAAGTGGAGGCGGCTCCAAAAGTACTCATGTAAAAAAAGCAGCCCGTTCATTATTTGCACATGCCGGAGAGGGATTTGTAATAGTAGATATTTTCAATGATAAAACTTCCGAGATTGAGTTTTATACTCATCAGCATTCTGGAACGCTTCAACCCACGTACAAGCATACGACCAAGTTTATAGATCAGGAACAAATTATAAATGCGCAATACGAATATTTATTAAATAACGATAGTGTGAGCATTGCCGCCAACCCCCAATATGACAAGGTGGGCAAATTGCATCGAAAAATATTTGGCGAAAATTACCGGAAAGAATGGGCTGCCCCTACCAAGCTTCCAGTCTTTCGCTTAAGTCAATTACAGGGAGGCTTAACACCTTTACAGAAAGGTGGTGGTATGCAAACTGTATCATTGCGCCTTGCCGACACTAGTGGAAAACAATGGGTATTGCGCAGTGTCAATAAGGTAGCCGATGCTATTTTGCCTGAAGGGCTACGCTCTACCTTTGCCACCAAACTGGTGGATGACTACATGAGCGGGCAACATCCCTACGCTGCTCTGATTATACCTCCTTTAGCAGATGCAGTTAAAGTACCACATGCCAATCCTGTAATTGGTGTAGTAGCCCCCGATCCTAATCTAAGCATTTATAGCAATCTCATGACTGGTAGAATAGCGTTGCTTGAAGAAAGAGAACCGCTGGGGAAATCAGATAATTCCGAAAAATTCATCAAAGCATTGATAAAAGACAACGATAACACTTTTAAAGCAAAAACCTTCTTTCGTGCGATGATGCTGGATGCACTGGTATCAGACTGGGATCGACACGAAGATCAATGGCGCTGGCGCAACGTAAGCAACGGAAAAGATAAAGATTACACTCCCGTGCCCAGAGATAGGGACCAAGCATTAAAAATCAATAACGGTTTCATTCCTAAACTACTCTCCCGAAGCTGGCTACTGCCTACTTTCCAAGGATTTGACAGCATCATCCCATCAATAAAATATTCTCTATTCAAACATCGCTTTATACAGCCATTTCCAGAGTTTCAGTTTAGTAGAACGGAGTGGAACCACATGGCAACAGACTTTGTACAAAAAATCACAGATTCAGTTATTGATGTAGCCATAAATCAACTACCAGAATCTTCACGTAACATACGAGGACAAGAGCTAGCTGAAAAAATGAAAAAGCGCCGGGACCAGCTTCCCGCCGCTATGGATAAGTACTACACCTTTTCGCAACAAATTGTAGACCTGCATTTGAGTGATAAGCACGAATACATTGTATTAGAAGACGCACCCAATGGTGGTTTGCATTTTACAATTAGAAAAATCAATAAAGAAGGTTTAATAAAGAGTAAACTACTGGACCATGTATATGATCCTAAGATTACAAAAGAAATACGATTATACACCGGAGCCGGCAATGATACTTTAAAGATTGATTACAGTGACTCACCCATCAAATTAAGAATTATAGGCGGACAGGGGGAGAAACACATGATAATAACACAACCCGGTAAGAAAATACGACTTTATAATCATACCAAGGGTATGAGCTACGAAGGCTATGAGCAAAGAATTCGCAAAAGACTTCATGACGACTCTTTGCAAACAGCTTTCGTTCCTGTAAACCTATATTCTTATACCATGCCCCTTATTACCGGTGGATATAATATTGATGATGGACTTATTCTCGGAGCAGGATTCCGCCATGTGCATCAAAAAGGTTTCAGAAAGCAGCCGTATAGTAGCTCACTACAGCTAGTGGTATCCGGAGCCCTGTCTACAGGGGCCCTACAGGCTAAGCTGAAAGCTGACTGGATAGAAGTATTCCGCAAAACCGATATCGAATTACGCGCGTTCACTTATGCGCCACATAATACACATAATTTCTTCGGAATTGGTAATGATACAGAGTACGACAAGAACCATCCTATCCAATATTACCGCAGCCGCTATACCCTCGCGCAGGTGGATCCTTTATTCAGATGGCGAAAAAAGGATCATACCATCCTTCGGTTTGGTCCCAGCCTACAGCTTTACAACATGAAAGCGGAGGATAATAAAGGACGCTTCATTCTCAATCATACATTACAGAGTTATGACAGTGCCACGCTTACTAAATCTAAAGCCTACCTAGGTGCAATTTTTGCATATGAGAAGGACAGCCGCAACCACGCAATCTTTCCTTCCAAAGGAGGTAACATATTATTACTAGTAAAAGGTTATAGAGGTTTAAATAGTTATAGCCAATCACTGATACAAGCAACATCCGACATTACATTTTACTTACCATTGAACCAGGAGGCATCAGCTATTGTAGCGAATCGTGTAGGCGGAGGGGTTACCTTGGGACATGCCGCATTTTACCAATCCTTGTTTTTGGGAGGTAATGATAATTTGCGGGGGTCCCGTAACTATCGGTTTGCTGGCAATCATACTTTTTACAATAATCTGGAATTAAGACTGCGTATGGCACAAATTGGCAGTTATATCCTGCCAGGTCAACTTGGTGCTACGTTATTCTACGATATCGGAAAAGTATGGCCTTCAGGATCTAACAAGGCTCTTCATCAAGGTGTGGGTGGAGGTCTCTACTATGCACCTGCAAATATTGCAGTATTTCAGTTATTGGCAGGATATTCAAAGGAGGGTTGGTACCCGCATTTTACCATGGGTTTCAGATTTTAACCAGATGAATAATGAAAACACTCGTAAGTAAATATATAGATTATACAAAAATTGATACCAGTTTTTCCTTTGCTCCTTTCTATCAATTTCTGAGAAAAAAAGCCAGTGAAACTAATGATGCCAAAAAAGGCATGCTGGAATATTTTGCAGATCAGATAGAAGAAGCCGGCGTACATGAAAGAGATATCTCAGACGAAGAATTACCTCGTTATAAGGAATTACTGGATATTTTGTATGTAAGCCTCACCAATATTACGCTCGATGGTAATAAGGATATTTGGGGGATTACAGCACCTTTTACGAGATGCTTTGCATACGGAACACCTTCTTTATACAATTCATTCATTGATGAACATACGGCATGGCTCAAACCTGAATTCGAATCTAACTTCTGGGAAATAAGCTTGGGAGGGTTAAAAAACATTTACCAAACCATACTCCATCAGGTATATAACATCAGTTTCGCATCTCAAGAGGATTTTATCTATCGCTATATCGATCCTCAAACAGGTTTATATCGTTTTTACAAAATCATCTTTGATCATAGATTTATTGATATTAAATACGAGCAGCATCTGCCTGAACTCAATGAACATAAAATTCTTGGTATTACTGATGACGCCCTCTTTGTTCGGTATATGCTGAGGAAACTTCCCCTTTCACTTTTTCGATTTCGTGGATTTGGTATTGTAAGTATTGCTGATGTAACCGAACAACAAAGCATTTTACACATTAAGGAGCGTTTATTAAAGCTTAAAGAAGAAGGCGCTCAAAAGACTTCTATTTTTGAAGATCTACGGATATCTGTAAAATCTCTTTTAGGATCTAATAAAATAGAAATAAGCCTTCCTCCTTTTGCCATCCTCAACAAGAAGATCGTATGGAAAACTAGGAAAAATCTATTAGGTTGTGCCGATTTAAGTGAAAACGAAATTCAAACATTTTTTAATCTGCTTGAAACCCATAAAAAGCCCATTGTTATAAATGATACGCAGGGCACCCCTTCCCGCTATGCATTTCTGGAAAAATTATTACGAAATACTCCCTACCGCACCTACGCTGTGGTTCCTATTTTCTTTCAACAAAAAGTGTACGGTGCTTTAGAGCTATTTTCTGTGGAGCCGGGAGTTATTACTCCAGAGCGTATCAGAACTCTCGAAAGATTGAACTTAGAATTTGCTCAATTGATGAGAGTAGGCGTTGAACTGTTTGAACATGATCTTCGTCAAATCATTTCTGAAAGGTTCACCGTCATTCAACCTTCAATCGCATGGAAATTTGATGAAGCCGCTCTAGAATATCTTATACAAGAGCGTACGCATGGCAAAGTCATTCGAAAAGTACCCATCGTTTTTGAATCGATATATCCCTTTTATGGTGCAGTAGACATCCGCAACTCATCACTACTGCGCAATAATGCCATAAGGGCCGACTGGCAATTGCAGTTGAAATGGTTACAGAAAACAGCTAATGAACTAAAACCTTTTGGACTACCGTATGTGCAACAACTGATGCAGCAACAAACCGAATTTTTAAAAGACAATAACATAGACCGACCTATTAGCAGCGAAACGATATCCCTATCACATGCTTTGGATAAAGCACTTTACCAGTTGTTACAAAAAGTGATGGTAGAACATCCCCAGGCTGCTGATATATGTAAAGCTTATCTTGACGCAATAGATCCTGTAAATGGCCCCTGTAGCATTAACCGCCGCAACCTAGAGCTTTCCATGCAGCAAACAGTGGCAGGCATCGATAACCTGCTCAATGAAATGAATAAAAAAATGCAGCAGGTATATCCGGCATACTACAATAAATTTCGCACCGATGGAATTGAATATGATATATACGTGGGGCAATCCATCAATCCGCAAAAACCTTTTACCAAAGACCATCTCCATCAGTTGCACATCATACAGCTGGAGTATATGCGTAAGATAGCATTATTAAATGCAGAACAACAGCACTCCTTATTGGTACCACTTCAATCAACACAGCTAATTTTTGTGAATAGTGATGTAATTGATATCACCTTTAGGGAAGATGAGAAACGCTTCGATGTGGAAGGAGCCTACAATATCCACTATCAGATGATCAAAAAACGTGTAGATAAAGTACATATTCGCGATACCAAGGAGCGTCTTACACAACCCGGTAAAATTGCTATTATTTATATCAACGAAGCAGATGTGGAAGATTATGTAGACTTACTGCATGCTGAAATAAAGAGAGGACATTTTTCTAATCTCGAATATTTACTACTCGAAGATTTGCAAGGCATCAGTGGATTGAAAGCATTACGTGTGACAGTAGCATCTTAAAAATATGTACGCACTGCCCTGCGTGTTTTCTTTTGACTGGCCTGCCATACGGCTTTAGTAACAAAATGTCCCATTACTGAGCCTAACAGTACATCACTGGCCCAATGCCTGTTATGATAAATACGCGATACAGCTGTCACAGAAGCGATAGTATATGCTACAGGCGCTACCCATTTATGCTCCTGAAATTCGAGCGATAAAGCGGTAGCCACGGTAAAAATCGTATTGCTATGGCCACTGGGGGATGAGGTATACCCTTTCTTTGTAAAGGGTAATGCATAATCCCAGGAAGAATTGGTGGCATCAGGACGGTTACGACGAATCAACTTTTTTGCAGCTGTGTACATTACAGTCGATATTACTAATGACTTGGCACCGGTGAGACCAGCGGATTCTATCTTAGGCTGATGTGCCAGCGCCCCCACTGCATACATTGCCGGAAAAATATAAAGACCATAAGTATTACCGAAAGGCTCTACTACATTAGCAATGCTTTCTACGGCATTGGAACGATTATGTTGTACTACATTCCGAATTTCCCAGTCTGCCAGTAACAGCCCACCCGTTCCCGCCATCACTATTGAAAATCGCATCCAGTCGCGTTTAGTCCAATGAGCGGGTCTCGTAATAGTATATTTTACTGCAGGAATAAAGCTATTTAAGTAATCTTTGTTGAGCTTGTAATGGGGAGTCGTTGTGGCTTCTTCAAGAGTATCGGATAGAGCGATAGGGGAAGTTATGCTGTCTACTTGTGCTATTACTGCTTTACAAAAAAGAAACCAGCATCCTACCAACAATATCCGCACATATAAAGCCTTTTTCATCAAAGTAATTTTCAATCACAAATATACAAGCAAGAGATACACTTTCTACTTCAGCAATATGTTTTATATAAGCTGGTGTGTCTGCTTCACTATACCCATTACAAAAGTGCTTTGTACATGACCTACATTATCAATTTGACTGAGTTTGTTTACATGAAAATCATAGTAAGATTCCATATCCGTAGTAAGCACTTTTAATAAGAAATCAAATTCTCCAGAAATACTATAGCATTCCAAAATTTCTGGCATATCCATGATAGCCTTGATAAATTTGGAACCGGCAATTTTACTGTGCACCCGGAGCGATACATGACAAATCACCATCAGCTTTTTACCCAATTTGGCCGCATTTAATAAAGCTGTATACTGAGCAATAATGCCCTGCTGCTCCAGTCGTCGGATGCGGTCATGAACAGGTGTAGTACTCAGGTGTATTTGATCTGCAATTTCTCTTACGGTAATCCGCGCGTTATGTTGCAATAATTTTAGTATAGCCCAGTCTTTATCATCTAGCACAAGAGGCTCTGTAGTAACTTTTTCTTTTATCGTTTTAGTTTTAGACATAAAACATTATATTTTCCTAAAATAATATCAATTTACATTATTTTATCCTAAAATATCAAATTATACCTATTATTTTGTTCTTTAGAAGTAATTTTGCAGATGCTTTTCAAGGGGGTGGAGTGTATCACAATACGCATCAAACCTTAGAGCAATTTTCATTAGATAATTAAAATTTAAACATAACGTTACATATGTCTACTACAACAAAATCGCAAATCGACTTTGACCTGAAGTATAAAGTAAAAGACATTTCACTGGCCGATTGGGGTCGCAAGGAAATTCGTCTTGCAGAAGCTGAAATGCCAGGCTTAATGGCTTTACGTGAAGAATACGGTCCTTCTCAACCGCTAAAGGGCGCGCGTATTGCAGGCTGTTTGCACATGACCATACAAACCGCCGTACTGATTGAAACCCTAGTAGCACTGGGAGCTGAGGTAAGATGGAGTTCATGCAACATCTTCTCTACTCAGGACCATGCAGCTGCTGCTATTGCCGCTGCCGGCATTAGCGTATTTGCATGGAAAGGTCAAACTCAGGAAGAAGCAGATTGGTGTATAGAGCAAACCTTATTCTTTGGTAGTCCCGACCGTCCGTTGAACATGATTTTGGACGACGGTGGCGATCTTACCAATATGGTACTGGATAAATACCCCGAACTGGTGCCTCATGTAAAAGGTATTAGTGAGGAAACCACCACCGGTGTGCATCGCTTATACGAGCGCATGGCTAAGGGAACTTTACCTATTCCGGCCATTAATGTAAACGACTCAGTAACTAAATCCAAATTCGATAACAAATACGGTTGTAAAGAATCGCTAGTGGATGCTATCCGTCGTGCTACCGATATCATGCTGGCCGGTAAAGTGGCTGTAGTAGGTGGGTATGGTGATGTGGGTAAAGGTTCTGCTGCGTCGCTAGCAGGTGCCGGATGCCGCGTCATTGTTACCGAAGTAGATCCGATATGTGCGCTTCAGGCCGCTATGGACGGTTATGAAGTGAAAAAAATGATTGATGCAGTAAAAGAAGCCGATATCATCGTTACTGCTTCAGGGTGCTGCGATCTGATCACAGGCGAACACTTCAAACTCATGAAGGATAAAGCCATCGTATGTAATATCGGCCACTTTGATGTGGAAATTGATGTAGCATGGCTGAACGAAAATTATGGCCATACCAGAGACACCATCAAACCTCAAGTGGATATTTATAATGTAGATGGTAAAGACATCATCCTGCTGGCCGAAGGTCGTTTGGTAAACTTAGGTTGCGCTACCGGTCATCCTAGTTTTGTTATGAGTAACTCTTTCACTAATCAGACACTGGCACAAATAGAACTGTGGAACAACCACAGCAAATATGAAAATAAAGTATATGTGTTACCTAAGCACCTAGATGAAAAAGTTGCTCGCTTACATTTAGCAAAAATCGGTGTAGAATTGGATGTTTTAAGCGATAAACAAGCCGCTTACCTCGGCATTCCTAAAGAAGGACCATTCAAACCGGATTTTTACAGATATTAATATTTTTCGCAATTCATTTTAGCTAACAAAATGAATTTCATTTAATTGATTTTCAATTATTTAAACCCGTCTCAAAAGGACGGGTTTTTAATTTTTTACAAAAAAACAGATTGGATTTTTTTCACAAAAAACTGATATCTGTTAGCTTTGCTTTAGACCGATGCGGAGTACGATTTTATATATCATTGCTGTCTTTCTCTTAACACTCTTTGCTTATAAAGAGGTAGTTGCAGACTTGCACATTATTTACACACAACAAGAAACAATTTGTGAATGTGAATCGGAAAATGCAGAAAGATCTCTGGAAGAAAGAGGAACTGAACATGAGCAAAAACTAATAACCGAAACATTCGCTTTACCGCATTTTCCCGAACCTCAATTAGCCGAAAAACCTATTTATCAACCTCCCTATATCGGTACAGCTTATACCGGAACCATTACCCCACCTCCCAAATTCTCTCATTCCTAATCTATAGGACTACTTTCCAAGTATCCTCCCGATACGCAATTGTAAATTATGTAACTGTATCTGCGTGCAGTAAACTTTCAATAAACAAGGATACTGCAATATTATCAGATATAAATATGACTCTAATATATAACCTTTAAAAATTTAATACAGATGAAACGGATATTTTTCGCATTAACATGTTTATTCACAACTACATTCATTTTCGCTCAGGTTGATAATCCAAATAAAGTCATCAAACTCGATCCTAATGTGCACCTGATTAGCGAACTAAAATTGGATCACAACAAGGAATATGGACTAAAAGCAAAGGATATTCAGGACCTATTCCCTTCCCTTGTAAAAGAAAAAAGAGTAAATGAAAGATTCGGGAAAAACGCTTATAGAACAAAAGTGATTAAAGTAATTGATGAAAAAGCATTAATCCCTGTTATGGCTGCCTCTATCAAAAAACAAGATGTAGCAGTGGATATTCTAAAGAGTAAGTTAGTTACAATTGAAAAAGAAATGTAAAAATTTCACTCTTTTGTTTCATAATCCTACAAAAGCCGCTTTATTAGCGGCTTTTATTATACAACCCATTTTTCGCCTGAGGCGTCAAAGTATAAATTACATTCATGAAAGCCTTGTGGGCCCTGCTCATCACTTGGCTGGCAATTACAGAAAGCGAGTAAGCTCCAATAGAACGATATGAAACCCCATTCGTCGGTGCCTAGAGGCTGACGGAAATTAACAAAGTAGGCTTAGGCAGTGGCAACTGGAGGTAAATTTTCCTTCATTGCCAATAACAAAAAGCTCAGGTTACTAACGGACCCAATATAGTAACTTACACTTTTGAAGATATCTAATATATTGTACCGGAGTATGTAGAAGCGTCGTATATAATCAAACCTTAGGTAATCTCATTTTGATTTATGTAAAAAAGCATAAATTTCATCTTATAAAAAAAGCAGTTATGAAGCGTATCATTTTCATATTAGCCATAGCCCTCCTCATAATGGGATGCGCATCTACGCAGAATGTAGCTACCACACAAGCCGAAATTGAGCAAAAGATCAATGAACAGCGCTATACATTCGTTGCACAAAGCGTAGTACCTACCGAAGACAGCCGGTTTAATCCGCGTCTTATGTTTCCTCAGGGTAATAATTTGTATCAACTTACTTCGAGGTACGATCTCAAAGTTACACCTGATTCAGTAACGGCTTACCTGCCTTTCTTTGGTCGCGCCTTCACTGCCCCGTTAGATCCTACCAAGGGTGGTATACAATTTACATCTACTAAATTCACCTATAAAAAGAATATTCGTAAGAATAATTTTCATATCACTATCTTGCCTCAAGATGTTTCGGAAATACAGAGCATCTATCTCACCATTTCACCCTCAGGATACGGTTCGGTACAGATTACCAGCACTAACCGTACCCCTATCTCCTATCATGGCATTATTGAAACCCCTTAATTCATATCAACAATTTTTCACATTTGTGAGTATTTAATGGGGTTTTAACGCCTTCATCCGCCGAAAAGGTTGTAATTTTGCCAGATGTTTGATACGGAGTACAGACCACTAAAAATAGCGGTTTTAGACTTAAACGCAGGACATCCGAATCAGGGCATGCGTTGTATCAGAGAAGTGGTACATCGCTGGGCGGCGGAAAAAAATGTCGATATCCTATACGATGTTTTCGACGTACGTGTGAAAAACGAGATTCCTGATCTTTCTTACGATATTTATATTTCCAGTGGTGGCCCCGGCGACCCTTTAAGCACAAGATTTGATGATTGGGATATACAGTGGAATCGTTGGTTAGGGGATGTAGTGCGATGGAATAATAACCCGGATAATACGATTAAAAAATTTGTATTTCTGATCTGTCATTCCTTCCAGCTGGCAGCTCGTTATTTCAATGCCGGGTTGATTTGCAAAAGAAAATCCACTTCATTTGGGACCTTTCCTGTGCATATCCTTCCGG
Source organism: Niabella digestorum (assembly GCF_036409055.1). Lineage (NCBI taxonomy): Bacteria > Pseudomonadati > Bacteroidota > Chitinophagia > Chitinophagales > Chitinophagaceae > Niabella > Niabella digestorum. Next base: position 247,953 of record NZ_JAZGLY010000003.1, read on the forward strand.
AGGCAGTCGAAGATCCCGTTTTCCGCAATTTGAAGAATCCTTTTTATGCAGTAGATAGCAGAGATTTTCAGTTAATACAACCAAATATCGAATTATTGCACGATATGGGAGCCTATATCACCTGTATCGAAAAAGAACGTCCGCATGTACCCTACGAGCGCGCAGTAATGGGCATTCGTTTCAGCGATTATATCTTCGGCACACAATTCCATCCAGAAGCAGATGCCGAAGGCATGAGTCAGCATTTTCAAGAACCACAGAAACGCGAAACGGTCATTCAAAACCACGGACCTGAAAAATTAGCCCGTATGTTGGAACACCTCAACGATCCTGATAAGATTCATTGGACGAATAAAAATCTCATACCCAATTTTCTTAACGAAGCTTATAATCATTTGGGCGTTGAGGCGGCGGTGGCATCCACATAATTCGTTGGATATAAGCTTATGGTTTTTCTTTGAGAATGCGTAATTCCTTGGGATAATAATTATTGATGCGGGTAGGTAATACATTTACCCAACCCAAGTTATGCCCCCTATATCTGATAACATTCCAGCCGGCATCAAGTCCGGGTATCTCAATATTCTTCCTTTGTAGGTAAGCAATAGCAGTGCTGGCATCCACTTCTGTACCCGATACTTCAGTATGAATGAGTGGGCTCATGGCCAGCGCATGATCAGGAATAAATTTATTATGCACCAATGCTCCTGCCAGCGTACCTGAATAAACCACCCTCAGATGCTGTAGTAACAAATCATAATCTTCATACATTACTTTGGGCCAGGCATAAATACTTCCTTTTACATTCTGGAGCTCTTGCTCCGAAATATCCATCCACGAATCAAGCTGCATGGCCAACTGTCGCGTTACAGGCCGGCTTACAAAGCGGGTTTTATTCTTAAACTTTTCACCATCATTCTTCCGAAAAGCAGCAACAAAAAAACCTTCACCACGTAATAGATGGGGCCAGAAACGATAACCATAATTACGTAGCTGAGATGTTGTTTCTACAATATGCCATTCCGGCTTGGTATCTAAACGGATATTTGACAAACTGAATGCAGTCGACAGCCAATCCAGTATATCCTCATCTTCCTCCTTCGAATAGGAGCAGGTAGAGTAGATTATAATCCCATTCTCCTTCAATGCGGGCATTACATCGGCCAGAATCCTTTGCTGACGTTGACTACACAGGATCACGTTATTTTCGCTCCACTCCTTAATCGCATCTTCGTCCTTTTTAAACAAGCCACTGCCGCTACAAGGTGCATCCACTACAATCACATCGAAAAACCCCTTGAGCTTAGCAAAATCACGCGGATCATTATGGGTTACAATTACATTGTTACATCCCCATTTCACGATATTATCCTTCAATACATTCACACGCTGCCGGATCACCTCGTTGCTTACTAGCAGACTGCTTTTGGACAGTAAGGACTGAATAAGTGTAGATTTCCCTCCCGGCGCTGCACATAGATCCAGTATTTTTAAGGGTTTGGATAAATCCACCGTTTGCTGTAATACGTGCTCTATAAACATGCTGCTGGCTTCTTGCACATAATAACAACCGGCATGAAATAACGGATCAAATGTAAATGAAGGACGTTCCGATAAATAATATCCATGAGAGGACCAAGGAACCCTTTCTATGGAGCCGGAGAAAATATCATGGATTGCTTCCGACTTCTGTGGATGAACTCGAATGGAAGTAATGGGTGTTGCCGATGTATGCACGTTCAGAAAAGCCGCTTCATCAAAGCCTTCCACACCTTGCAACGATTGAATTAATGGCTGAGGGATTTGCACTTTTCGAAACAAATAAATCAGTTAAAAACGAATAGCAAAACGCTGTTTTTCTTTAAACTCTTTGCGAAAACTAATGATGCCAATATAGAACAAATCAATATCACAGGTCACCGCTTCATGTTGCACAATATTAGCCCAAGCATTATCCATTTCTTTGCTCCAGTGAATATCGTCAAATATTAGCAATGTATCATTATGCACATGGGGTAATAACTGCCTGAAATACCTTTCCGTCGGCTCCTGTCGATGATTACCATCGAGAAAGACAAAGTCGATACCTGGGTTTTGCATTAAAACAGACTCCAATATATCATCAAAATTACCTATAATACTTTCAACATTGGTAAGACCCAAAGCTGCAAAGTTCTCACGCGCTTTTGCAGCAATGGTAGATGCTCCCTCAATAGTGATCACTTTGGCCTGCGGATTGGCTAAAGCCAAATAACTGGTAGTAATACCCAAAGAAGTGCCTAGCTCCAGTATAGTGCGTGGCTGATAATACTTCACCATACGATACAGTAATTGACCAAACTTTCTAGGTTTTACTGTAGTTTTTGCGATAGAGGATACACTTCTTCTGTTGGAAGATGTAATAGCAGAACCAGCTCCTAAGTCTTGTATCAGAAGTTCTGTGTTATCCGCCAACATGCGGGTACGTATCGCTTCTACTCTTTCATAATCCTCATACTTCGTAAAATCGTTCATCACTTTTGTGATAAATTCAAATACAAAGGGCGAATGCGTTCCATGCCCTTTACTATTGGCAGCATGTATGTAAAATTGGAAATACTTAGCTGCAGCTTGTAATGGTGAATATACCAAGGGTACAGTCTTTTTTAAACGTTCAACAAAAACTCACATCATTTTCTTTCCCATAGCTCATACGTAAAATCGTATGCATGACGTTCATCTGCGGTATTCTTGATACTGCTTACCAAGCGCCACTCTTTTTCATCAATAGGTGGGAAAAAGGTATCGCCTTCTATCACCGTATCCACCCTAGTCATATATATCTTGTTAGCTTTGGGATAATACATTTTATAAATCTCTCCGCCTCCAATTACCATCAGCTCTTTCACGTCCATTTCCTTCACCAAAAATTCTACATCCTTCATTGTATTCAGTACGATCGCACCTTCAATCTTTAAATCCTTTTGCTTGCTTAGCACAATATTTTTCCTTCCTGGTAAAGGTCGTTTAAAACTTTCAAACGTCTTACGCCCCATCACAACAGGCATCCCCCAAGTAACATTTTTAAAATGCTTCATATCATCAGGCAGATTCCACACTAGCCCGTTATCCTTACCTATTACGTTGTTGTTGGACGCTGCTACTACCAGAGAGATATTCATGTAATACAAAATTAAAAATAATCGAATCCGTTTCAGTGCCCTTATACAGCAACCGGAGCTTTAATTGCCGGATGATGCTGATATCCTTCCAACACAAAATCTTCGTACCGAAAGTCGAAAATATTTTTCACCTCCGGATTAAGTTTCATGGTAGGTAATGGATAGGGCTCCCTACTCAACTGCAGCTTTACCTGCTCCAGATGATTGTTATAAATATGTACATCGCCAAAGGTATGAATAAACTCTCCTGGCTGCAAATCACAAACCTGTGCAATCATCATGGTAAGTAATGCATAGGATGCTATATTGAAAGGCACCCCTAAGAATACATCAGCACTCCGCTGGTAGAGCTGACAGGAAAGCCTTCCGTTCGCCACATAAAATTGGAACAGCGTATGACAAGGCATCAAGGCCATTTCCGCAAGCTCCCCCACATTCCAGGCACTAACAATCAGCCTGCGGCTATCCGGCGTTTTCTTTATTTGTTCAACTAGTTCACTAATCTGATCAATCACTTTACCATCCTTCCCTTCCCAGCTACGCCATTGTTTGCCATATACAGGACCTAGATTACCGTTTTCATCAGCCCATTCATCCCAGATGGTTACACCATGTTCTTTCAGATAACCGATATTCGTATCCCCTCTCAAAAACCATAACAACTCATAAATAATACTTTTTAGATGTACTCTTTTAGTAGTAACTAGGGGAAAACCTTTTTGCAGGTCGAAGCGCATTTGATAACCAAACACACTGATAGTACCTGTACCAGTACGATCGGTTTTCTGTACACCATTATCCAAAATATGCTGAAGTAGCTGAAGGTATTGTTGCATGACTGCAATATAATGATTCTACCGCTTGTGTGGGTAGGGAAAAACTTTTATGTGGGCAAGCTGTTAATTGTGTATTTTTAAGAAAAACAATATGTCGGAACAAAATTATAACAACCATGTCCGTTACTACATACCGCATCACTTCGTTTTTTACCCAATTAGCTGTCTTCTACTCTTTTTCGGAGTTTACAAAGCCCTCAAAAGTGAGGGTGAGCTAGCGGCTGTTTGGTGGATGCTTACAATAATTCTAGCATTAATTATAGGGTTATCCTTTATGTTGAGACAGCATTATGCCCTAACGCTGCAAAATAGAATGGTTGTACTAGAAACGCATTTGAGGTATTTCAAGCTTACAGGGAAAGACTTTGAGCCAGTGGAACGTCGGCTAAGTTTTCAACAAATTGCAGCGCTTAGATTTGCATCGGATGAAGAATTTCTTTTCTTACTACAGAAAGCTGTGGATGAAAATACCGATCCCGCAACTATAAAGCGCTCTATCAAAACCTGGCGTGCCGATTACCGAAGGGTTTAAGCGCCTTTACGTCTACGGATTTCTTTTAAAATCAATTTCAATTCCCGACCGGTTTGTCCTTTTACGGACGTATTTTCCTGTGCACGGCGCATCAAATAAGGGATAACGCTTTTGAGCGGTCCGAATGGCAAATATTTGCTCACATTACACCCCAATTGTGCCAGATTGAATGTGATATTATCACTCATTCCGTATAACTGGCTAAAGTTCACATGCGGATGGTCGAATGCAATACCCATTGTTTCCATCTGCTGCACTGCCAATAGATTACTGTTTTCGTTGTGAGTAGCTATGAGTACGGATACCTTGTCCAGATTATTTAGACATAGCGTAACACCTGCATCAAAATCGCGATCGCTAGCAGCCTTATCCGGCTGTATAGGTGATGGATACCTGAGCTTTTCAGCACGCTTTCTTTCCTTTTCCATATAAGCACCGCGTACCAGCTTGGCCCCCATTATAAACTTTCTTTCTTTACCGGCTTCAATACAATCATGAAGAAAGGCCAGCCTATCATGTCTGTAATGTTGTATGGTATTAAATATTACGGCTTTTTCTTTATTAAAGGAATCCATCATCAACATTACTAAAGCATCTATAGGATCCTGTATCCATGTCTCTTCTGCATCGACCAATACTCCTACGTTTTGCTTAGCAGCTCTCTCGCAAATACGCAACATACGAGTTCTTACCCGATGCCATTCTTCGCGTTCTTGGGGTGTAATTTCTTCTAGAGCACAAAAATATCTCTTTATAAGAGACCCCTTTTTACTATGCATCAATGTATCGAGTTTCTCCAGCAACGCAAACCTAGCCAGCCCCGTAATTTTTATACTCATAAACGGGATGTTCGGCTGGGAGGCTGCATAATCGATTACCCGCACAAACTCTGCAGCGGCATGATCATACTCATCTTCGCTTCCTTCGCCTCCTTCAGCACCATAGTCAAGAATAACATCTACATGAAACTTTCCCAAGGTATGGGCTACAGCTGCAGTTTGCTCAAGCGTTTCACCACCTGTAAATTGTCTGAAGATGGTTTTCCGGATAAGGCCACTAATCGGTAATCCCACTTTCATGGCCCAGGGAATTAGCGTAGTACCCACCTGCACCAGCATAGGGAGACTCATCATACGGAATAACCTACACGATCTCCTCAACTCCGCATCCGACAGGTATCGAAATGCGAATTCCGTGTTGTCAAAGGATATTGAAGCCATATTATTTTAAAAAATACAGCTACGCTCTTCAGATTTATATGAAATGACGAAGAGAAGTCGTAAAGTCTCTTCCTCTCAGATGCGGTTTATAGCAAACCTGCAAGTTCTAGACTTTTCTTTTTCAGTCGTCGTTCCTCAATATTTTCCAGAATAGAATCTGGTTCTAGTATTAAAGAAGTGCCATTTTCTTTCCACCAGGGGTTTTTCTTAAGTTTGAGTAGCGCGATTACTCCTGAGAGATATTTCCGGTCTTCCTGAGCATGCCATTGTTCTATCCATTCAAAATCATCGGTGGGCACAAATTTTATATCACTGAAGCTTACGTAGACGCGCAAATATATGTCATCATTCAATTGGTTGGGCTCATGATGATATAATTTTTTATATTCGTATTTATAATCATACCTAAGTGCAGACAAATCACTCAATACTGCTGAGGCTGTAGGAAAACTACCTGCGCCTTTTCCATAGAAAAATTGTTGATCGGCAAATCCGCTTTCTATCACCACTCCGTTATATTCGTTTCTTACAAACGATAAAGGATTATCGGCGGTCACGAACTGTGGCAGCACAAAAGCAGCCACGCCACCTTCCACCAGCTTTTTAGCTTGTGCTACCAGCCTTATCTGTTGACCTCGAGACTTGGCCACTGCCGCATCCGATTTATGTATGTTTTGTATTCCTGTAAAGAGAATTTGATCGGGTGTGGTAACAATCCCATAAGCATGACATAAAAATATCGTCCATTTGTTCAGTGCATCGTATCCTTCCACATCCAACGTAGGATTACTTTCGGCAAAACCCTGCTGTTGTGCTAGTAATAAAGCCTCTCTGAAGCCAAGACGCTCATCAAACATCTTCGTCAAAATAAAGTTGGTACTGCCGTTTACAATAGCCCGGATGCTATGTAATAAGTCGTTATCGTAGTATTCTTCCAGATTTCTAATAGCCGGAATGGATGCACATGCGGAAGATTCATATAGGAAGGAACGGCCGGTTTTTTGTTGTAGTTCCAATAACTCCTGCAGATGCTCTGCTATCATCTTTTTACTGGAGCTCACTACATCCTTTTTGTTCAGCAATGCTGTTTTTACGATATCAAATGCTGCATTTGCATCATCGATAACTTCTACGACAACATTAATTTCTTCATCCTGCAGTATTTCGTCTTTATCAGTTGTGAACAATGATGAAGGAGCATTTCTTTTTTTATCAGGATGCTTGATACATACTTTTTTAATGTATGCACTTAAGGAGGGGGTTTGTTCCAGCACTCTGTACAAGCCTTCTCCCACTACTCCAAATCCAAACATTCCTATTACTAGCTGTCTATGTTTGCTCATTTATGTATAGATTATATAAATTTCAATATAGTTATAACCCTATCCGTGCGTGTAAATTATTTACACAATTCTCCCTGCTCAATAAAGCTACTGATAGCTGCAGTGAGCTGCTCAAATTCAAGCAAGAATCCATCATGTCCATAATCAGAATTAATCAGTTTTACACGGGCATTGGGAATATGCTGCGCCAAAAACTCCTGCTCATACAATGGGAATAATATATCACCTTCCAAGCTTAACACTAAAGTCTTGGCTTTGATAGTATGCAATGCAGCTTGCACACCGCCTCTGCCTCTTCCCAGATTATGGGAGTCCATACTTTTAGTAAGAGCATAATAGCTAAATGCGTTGAATCTTTTTGAAAGCTTTTCGCCTTGATAACGCTGATAGCTTTCGCTTCTGAATCCTTCTATCATTTCATCATTGAGGTCAGCCTGGGTTTTATTATAAGCGATATCGGTGCGATAAGATAGTAACGCAATACTGCGTGCTACTTCCAGACCTTTTTTTCCGGCATCTTCTTTCTTTTCCCACCAAGTACTGTCTGCTTCAATAGCAAACCGTTGCGAAGCATTGAATGCCTTTCCCCATGGAGAATGAACCGCATTCGTTGCAATGGGTATAATATAGGAAAACAGATCTGGATCCTGTACAGCCCACTCCAACAACTGTTGCCCACCGGTGCTGCCTCCAATACCAATTTTTATTTTATCGACACCAAGCTCTTTTTGCAACAAGCGATAAGCCTGTACCATATCTCTTATGGTAAAGAAAGGAAAATCGTGATAGTAGGGTGCGCCCGTATCGGGATTGATGTCCAGCGGACTAATACTTCCATAACAGCTACCCGGCATATTCACACAAATGATAAAATATTTGGCTGGATCAAATACACGTCCTTCCCCCACCATTTCCGGCCACCATTCATGTGGTTTGCTGTTAGCTGTAAGAGCATGGAATATCCATACCACATTATCTTTATTTTCATTCAGCTGACCATACGTAGTGTAGGCCAGATGCAGTTTCTGCAAAACTGCTCCACTTTCCAATTGAAACGCTCCTGTGTGTGTAAATATCTTATGATCCATATTTTTTAGAAACTGCCTCACCGTACCAACTGCACTGATGAGGCAGTTGAAAGTAACTCTGTATTAAGCGAAAATGTTAGCAAATGCTTGTTCGAAATCGGCTTTAATATCATCGATATGTTCAATACCCACGCTGATACGAATCAAATTATCCAGAACGCCTGCGCTCTTTCTTTCTTCTTCTGTAAGCTGTTCGTGGGTGGTAGAAGCTGGATGAATAGCCAGTGTTTTAGCATCGCCCACATTTGCCAAATGGCTTACCAGCTTTAGATTATCGATGAACGCACGTCCTTTTTCAAATCCACCTTTAATACCAAACTGGAGTACGCCACCCGCACCTTTAGGTAGATATTTCTGAGCCAAATGGTAATACGGGCTGCTTTCCAATCCCGGATACCATACGAACTCTACTTTATCGTGAGCCTCCAGCCACTTAGCCAACTCCAAAGCATTATCTACGGTACGTTGTACACGCAACGACAGTGTTTCCAATCCTTGCAACAACAGGAAGGAGTTGAACGGGCTTAAGCAGGCACCAAAATCACGCAATCCTTCTACTCGGGTACGAATGGCAAATGCAATATTGGGGAGCCCTAACGGATTGCCTTCGCCAAAAACTTCCCAGAACTTCAGTCCATGATACCCTTCCGAAGGTTCAGTAAACTGCGGGAATTTACCATTACCCCAATTGTAATTACCGCCATCGATAATAACACCTCCAATACTGGTACCATGACCACCAATCCATTTGGTAGCAGAATGTACCACTATATTAGCGCCATGTTTAATGGGCTGGAACAAATAGCCTCCCGCACCAAACGTGTTATCTACAATCAGCGGAAGATCCACTTCTTTTGCCAGTGCCGCGATTTTTTCAAAGTCGGGAACATTCAGTCTGGGGTTACCCAATGTTTCTAAGTAAATAGCTTTGGTTTTATCATCAATCAGTTTTCTGAAGCTTTCGGGATCATCAGCCTCAGCAAAACGCGCTTCGATACCCAAACGCTTGAAAGAAACTTTAAACTGATTATAAGTACCCCCATAGAGGAAAGAACTGGTTACAAAATTGTCTCCGGCCTGTAAAATATTGTTGATGGCCAAAAACTGAGCTGCCTGACCTGAAGAGGTGGCCACAGCCGCTACCCCTCCTTCCAATGCTGCGATGCGTTGTTCAAACACATCGGTTGTGGGGTTCATGATACGTGTATAGATATTACCAAACTCTTTTAGACCAAAAAGATTGGCAGCATGTTCGGCATTCTTGAACTGAAAAGAAGTGGTTTGATAAATAGGAACAGCACGGCTACCTGTTGTAGGATCCGGTATCTGACCTGCATGTACCTGCAGGGTCTCAAAACGTAAAGCGTTACTCATAAAGTGAAGTTTTTTAAGTTAATGCGTGAAAAATAAATTGTGAAAACTAAAAACCAGAAGTGAAAGACTTTAAAAGTCCAAAAGAAGATATGTTGCTATGCCCCGAAAGGCATACAACAGCAGCAACAACACATCATGTGTGTGAAGCAGTTATGAGCGATATGATAATATTGTTTTTGCAACATGTCCTCTAAAATTTTCTCAATTTTTAGTCTAAAAGTTCCGTTCCAGATCCTTATCAAGAGGGCATTTACGAAAAAAGCCCTCCTGTAAGCAGGAGGGCTTCAAATATGTTTGAATACATCACATTCTAACCAATATTGAAACTTCCAGCTTATCTTTCTACGCTTACAGCGTAGTAGGAATTGGCACCTTGTTCCGCGTCACTGAAACAGGTTGCCAAGGCTTCATTGGGCCTATACCCTCTGCCTTTCTTGATAAGTTCCTGATCTACATCAGGATTCAAAGAACCACGTCGGCCGCTGCCAACGAGGTGCAAATATAATACATTATTCCAAATAAAAAAGTTAGAATTGAGAACGCTATGCTGCCTACCACCAACACGGGCACGTGTGCAGAAATAAATGGTTACGACTAAGCAGCTATAGGGTTGAAAAATGATGGATAATAAAAAAGCTCCACAAAGTGGAGCCTTTATTGTTTAATACTTTTAGACTTAAAACTTATAGCCAACAGTAAGTCCAAAAGCAGTGTTGTAAAACTTTGATTCACTATTAGGGTTTAATTTTACTAACCCCCGATTGAAATTCAGGTTGAAAGAAAGCCCCATACCTAGCTGGTAACCTACCAACAATTTTCCACCGGCATCAAATTTTCTGAGTTCTTCGCCCCCGAAAATATCATCCCAATGATACTTAATAGACCAATCTACTCCTTCATTCGTCCCCCCCATCTTTACCTTTCCAACTCCCAATCCAATATAAGGACCAACCCCCAACAATAAATTCCCATTTCCTAATGTAGGCTGAAATTGGAAAGTTACAGGAACTTGAACGTAGTTTAATTGCATATTTTCAACTTCCCCCACTTTAGACGTAGCTCCATTTTGCACATAGAGTACACCGGGCTGCAAAACAAGATAATTACCCAGATTGAAGTCATAAGTTACGCCAGCCTGAAAGCCCGTTCTCAATTTCATATCCTCTGCATCTTTACCTGCGATAGTTGCAAAGTTCACTCCCGCATTCAATCCCAAACGTCCAGCTTGAGCATGAGATGGAACTGCAGCCACACTAAAGGCCGCAAAAAAGAGTCCTCCAAATAATAGTTGTTTTAGTTGCATACATTGTATATTTAAAAATCCATAAATGAGGTGCAAAGTTATATTATAATCAATCATATTACAAAATATATTGTAATACTTTCTATAAGCACCTCTTTTTAACTCTTGCCAACCTCACAATATATACTAATCATATAAAGAAAAAGCAGTAACAAGGAATCTCGTTACTGCTTGGATAAACCTCATTTCAACACTTCAATAAGAATTACGGAGTTATTCTTAATTAGAATTTATAACCTACAGTAACGCCAAAAGAAGTATTGTGGAACTTTTTATCTTTGTTATCAGATAGGTTGGCCAAACCTAAGTTCGCATTTAGATTGAAAGAAAGCCCCATGCCCAATTGATAACCTACCAGCAGTTTCCCACCGGCGTCAAATTTTTTTAAGTCCATATCTTTCCAATCCTTGCTGGCCTTGTTATTGTCCCCTTCTACATATTCTTTAATTTTTATTTTACCTACACCAAATCCTACGTAAGGACCAACCCCCAGCAACAGGTTACCAGTACCTACAGCAGGTTGATATTGGAAGGTAACAGGAACTTGAATATAATTCAGATCCCATCTTCCTTCCGCTCCCTCATCTTTTATTTTAGTACCGTTTTGAACATAGCTTACTCCAGGTTGTAATACGAATTCATCGGCCAATCCGATATCGTAAGTTACTCCTGCCTGAAAACCGGTTTTCAATTTGGTTTTTGTAGCATCTTTACCTTTAATGGATGCAAAATTACTACCGGCAAAAACGCCAAAACGACCGGCTTGAGCATTAGCTTGAAGAGCTGCAACACTAAAAGTTGCAAATAATAGTCCTCCGAATAATAATTGTTTTAGTTTCATACGATTTGTTTTTAAAAGCTATTTATTAGTTATTAAAGTAAATGAATAAGGGATTCATTTACTTTAATCAAGTAGTCTTGGTTTAAACTTTTATGTTAATGGCCAGCTTCTCTCGCAGCATCAGCTTTCATTTTTTCATTAGCTGTAATTATAAACTCCACGCGACGATTTTTAGCCCGCCCTTCAGGAGTATCATTGGAATATTTAGGATGTCTAAAGCTATATCCTACAGTTGTCAGACGATGAAGATCAATTCCATGATCACTCAAATAATTGGCTACTACAGAAGCCCTTCTTTCCGACAATGCCTGATTATACTTTTCAGTACCGGTATTATCGGTATGGCCCTGTATTTCAACGTCTGTATCCGGATATTTATTCAAAATCTTAATCAAATCATTAAGGGTCTCTTTAGAAGCTTCGGTAAGATTTGCCTGGTCGAAGCCAAACAGTACGGCGCTGTTAAATTCCACTACAATCCCTTCCTCCACACGCTCTACCTTGGCCGTAGGAATTTCCTGTCTGATTTCTTCGGCCTGCTGGTCCATTTTTTTACCAATAATGGTACCCGCTGCGCCCCCTACAACTGCTCCAATAACGGCCCCTAATCCGGCATTACCTGCAGCTTTACCAATTACGGCGCCCATGGCAGCGCCACCTCCTGTACCAATTATAGCTCCTTTCTGGGTACGGTTCATGCTATCACATCCTGTTAGCATTATGCCAGCTAACGCGGTTGCAAATAAAGTTGCTTGTGCTATTTTCATTGTGGTATATTTTAATGAGTTTATGGCTTTGTTTAACTGAGGGGATCTACGTTTTGATTTATGTATATAAATTTAAGGTATTTACAAAAAACTAAGGCACAATTTTTTACGATTGCAAAGATAAATAAAATTCATATCAATTATCCAAATTTTGCATATAAGACCTAAACGGTACAAAAAAGGTTGCCTCAGGAGACAACCCTTTTATAAAATTAATTTTAATCAATTTCTCTACTGCTCATTATCATTATCATTACCATTATTTTCTGCTCCGTCTGGTACTACTACATCATCTTCTTGAACATTATCCTGAGCTATCTTATTAAGTACATAAGTAATGCTTTTTTCTTCCACCTCTTTTTTAGTTACTTTTTTCTCCTTCTTATTTTCAGCAGTAACTGCTACAGTAGCATCGGCATCTTGATCTTGTGCATCACTTACCATTTCAGTATTCAACTCAGGGAAAACGGCTATAGGATTATCTTCGTTATACTTAGCTCCCAGATTCACGTACATTTTATTAGTAACGGAATCGTACAGCAAAGCACCTCCCTTTAATGTTTTACCTGAATAACGAGCATCCGTTGTAGCTACATCTCCTTCAGTATCTGTATTTACAGAAGCCACTACTTCGCCGTCAATATCGTTTTGCAAAGTTTTTTGCTCCGGTATTTTGTAAATAGCCGGCGACACTCTGAGATCGGCCCTGAATTTTCCTTGTGGTAACCCATTAACCCATACTAAACCTTTATTTTCCTGATCCAACGCCACGCTTACTATAGAAACGTTTCCTTCTTCATCAATTAGTTCATACTTTCCCAATACGGGAAAAATATCCGCATCAGTCAACTCCTTGGGCATGGGTAACAATTCCTTAGGTTGAGGTTTATAATTTTTCGGAATTTCCGGGGCTACCGAAGTTTGTGCATATGTTATTGAATAAACCGATGCAGAAAAAAACAACATCAATAAGAACTTTTTTTTCATCTGAAATTATTTTTGTGACCAAATTATTTTAGAGAGCCGTTCTGCTCATGTAGCTTTAAAGAAATTATTATGCCAAAAAATATTTTTAGCGCTCAGAAACCTTTATAACAGTTTTTAGTTATAAATTTTAGCTTTTTCTAAATACAGGCATAACTTCAAAAAATCAAACTGATAATATTGAAAAACAATTATTCGCATATAGAGGTAACCGGTGCCAGAGTGCATAATCTCAAGAATATTGATATTTCCATACCCAAAAACAAACTGGTAGTAATTACCGGTATTAGCGGCAGCGGTAAATCGTCATTGGCTTTTGATACTATTTATGCCGAAGGACAACGGCGCTATATGGAAACCTTTGGCGCCTATGCAAGACAATTTATCGGCGATATGGAAAGGCCTGATGTAGACCGCATTACAGGGCTTTCTCCTGTTATTTCGATTGAGCAGAAAACTACAAATAAGAATCCGCGTTCTACAGTGGGTACCGTTACTGAGATATACGATTTTCTGCGATTATTGTTTGCACGTATTGGCGAAGCTTACTCCTACAACACCGGGAAAAAGATGGTGAAATGGAGTGAGGAGGAAATTGTAAATAACATTTTCGAAAGATTTTACAAGAAAAAAATTAACATACTGGCCCCCTTGGTAAGAGGCCGTAAAGGTCATTACCGCGAGTTGTTCGAGGACGTACGCAAAAAAGGTTTCTTAAAAGTACGCGTAGATGGAACAATCCAAGACATCACTCCTAAAATGCAAGTGGATCGATACAAGATTCACGATATCGAACTTGTGGTAGACCGTTTACAAGTCACTGATGATTTTAAAGTACGCCTGAGTCAAAGCGTACAACAAGCATTAAAATTGGGTAAGGATCTGCTGTTCGTACTGGAACACGATCGCAATGATATCACCCAATATTCCAAAATGCTGATGTGTGAAGATACAGGCATTAGCTATGAAGAACCATCTCCTAATACTTTTTCCTTTAACTCACCTTATGGTGCATGTCCTTATTGTCGTGGACTGGGCACCAGCTCGGTGATTAAGATGGATGCAGTGTTGCCCGACACTTCTAAAAGTATTAAAGAGGGCGGTATTGCCCCGTTGGGTGAAGAACGTAGCGCCAGTGTATACCAGCAAGTGGTGGCCTTTGCCAAAAAACATAAGATCAGTTTAAGTAAACCTATCAACGAATTGCCACAACAACAATTGGATTTATTATTGTATGGCGACGGCAATGCCGAAAAAACGTTACAGCTGGATGGAACGGACGATTCCATACCCGATTATTATACCGGCAGTTATGAAGGCATTATTCCAATGCTAAAGCGCTGGTATCTTTCTACCCAAAGTACCGAAGCGCTACGCGACTGGGTAGAGCAGTATATGGAAGTACAAACCTGCCCCTCCTGCAACGGTGCACGACTTAAAAAAGAGAGTCTATGGTTTAAGGTAGACGGAAGGAATATTGCAGACCTTAGCAATCTTAATTTAGATAATCTAGCTGCATGGTTGGATGGCATTGAACTACGTTTGACCAAAAAGCAAAATACCATTGCAAAAGATATCTTGAAAGAAATCAGAGAGCGTTTGGGCTTTCTGTTGGATGTAGGTCTCTCCTACTTATCATTGAACCGCCCCAGTCGTACACTCAGTGGTGGCGAATCGCAACGGATTAGACTGGCTACACAAATCGGCTCTCAATTGCAGGGGATCACATATATACTTGACGAACCTTCTATAGGATTGCATCAGCGGGATAATCACCGACTAATTTCTTCTCTGCAAAAGCTGCGTGATATCGGTAACAGTTTGATTGTGGTGGAGCACGATAAAGACATCATGCAGGCGGCAGATTATTTGGTAGATATCGGTCCACGTGCAGGCTATCATGGCGGCCGTGTAGTGGCACAAGGCACGCCGAAAGAAATTTTGAAATTGGATACCATTACCGCCGGCTACCTGAAAGGGAAATTGAAAATTGAAGTACCCAAAGAAAGACGTAGTGGCAATGGCAAATTTATTGAACTAAAAGGAGTATCTGGCAATAATCTCAAAAACGTCAATGTAAAATTTCCATTAGGTAAACTGATTGTTGTAACAGGCGTAAGTGGTAGCGGTAAATCAACATTGATTAATGAAACCCTCTACCCTATTCTAAGCAATCATTGTTTCCCTGCTAGCAAAATGCCAGTAATGCCATATCGGTCGGTATCCGGACTAGAACATATCGATAAGGTAGTGGAAATTGATCAGTCGCCGATAGGTCGCACGCCACGTAGTAACCCTGCTACCTATTGCGGATTCTTTACGGATATCAGAACTTTGTTTGCATCTGTTCCCGAAGCCAAGATTCGCGGATATAATGCAGGACGATTTTCTTTTAATGTAAAAACCGGTCGCTGCGATGTATGCGAAGGTGGCGGGATGCGTGTGATTGAAATGAACTTTCTGCCCGATGTATATGTACCCTGCGAAAAGTGTAACGGTAAAAGATACAACCGCGAAACCTTGGAGATACGCTACAAAGGCAAGTCTATCTCAGATGTGCTGGATATGACCGTTGATGACGCGGTGGAGTTTTTCCAAGCAGTGCCTAATATTTATCGAAAAATTAAAACCTTGCAGGATGTAGGCCTAGGTTACATTACACTGGGACAAAGCGCCGTTACATTAAGCGGTGGCGAAGCACAACGCGTAAAACTGAGTACCGAACTATCCAAGAAAGATACCGGCAAAACTTTCTATATCCTTGACGAACCTACTACCGGATTGCATTTTGAAGATATAGGGCATTTACTTAGAGTGTTAAATAAACTTACCGAGAGGGGTAATACAGTATTAATCATAGAGCATAATATGGACGTTATTAAAGTAGCAGATCATATCATCGATCTAGGACCCGAAGGAGGTGATGGTGGCGGACAGATTTTGTTCGAAGGCACCCCCGAAGAGCTGATTCATCACGAAGAAAGTTATACCGGCTTTTATCTGAAACAGGAGCTTAAATAATAATTAGATTCGAGAGTTTGTCGGAAATTTTTCGTTTAAAAGAGAAAAACAACCTTGTTTTTCTTATATTGCTATTAGGAAGTACCCCAAATACTAAAAATAAATTTGTTTTAGTAGCCCATTGTTTTGGTGCTTTCTAAATTTAGTGTAAAATGAAGAATTAAACTAGTTAAAACTTCACTCAAAAGAGTCCTGCTAAACATAACATAAAAAATTCACTAAATAGGCAAGCCATATGAGAATTTTTTACCGTAACTTAATAGTTATAAATAATTTCATTCACATACACAATAATTTTTATTAATATTTTTTAAATAATATTAATATGAAAAACATATTACTCCTATGTTTACTGATTATCCCCTCTCTACTATTAGGACAGAAATTTTATGTAATAGAGCCTGATCATAAGATTAACGATAGAATTTCTAAAAGAATTAGTCAGCTTGGATTTGTTGTTGTAAGAGATATAGATGAAGCCGATATAATTGCTCAAATGATATATGAAAAAAGAAAGGGGTATATGTCTTTTAAAACAGGATGGAAAAACGAAGAATACAAATATAACAAGGTTGGATATATAGCTTTTTTGAACAAGGACAGGGATACACTCTCCGCTACAGAAGAACAAGGTGGCAAAGCCAAATATTACAATACGTATGTAGCACTTAGCGAATTAACTAACAAAATATTAAAATACGATTTTGATAAAAATTTATTCGCTGCTATTAAAAAAGTCACCCCTTCATCGTCTGCTAATCCTCAAACTACAAGTAGTCAAAACTATTCAAAAGCAGATGAATTATCAAAACTTAAAAAACTACTGGATGAAGGAGTATTAACACAAGAAGAGTTTGAAGCCGAAAAGAAAAAACTACTCAATAAATAATGAAGTTTAACTGCCTATATAATACCACTGAACTATAACCATATACCAAAACCAGCATTTATGAGATTTTTGGTAAAGCTGATTTCTGAGAAACCCGAAGTTATACCCATCAATTATCAATATCCTCTATCGGCTGCCATCTATCGAATTATTGCGAAAGGTGATGCTGATTATGCCAACTTTTTGCATGAGAAAGGCTATGGCAAAAAATTCAAATTCTTTTCGTTTTCCCAAATTACTTGTCCTTTTAAAATCGAAGCCGATCGGTTGCTACTGCAAAGCAATGAGCTCAGTTTTCAAATCACCTTCCATCTTCCCAAAGCTGCGGAAAGTTTTATCAAAGGTTTATTTCAATCCGAAAAACTGGACATAGCGGATCGTATTTCCAAAGGACGGTTTACCGTACAATCTATAAAAACCTTGCCATCTCCTCTAGAGTCGTATAAAGAAAATGAAATAACGCAGGTGGTATTAAGACCGCTGTCGCCTGTGGTAGCAGGACTGATGAAGGATAATGGTAAGTACGATTTTTTGCCACCGGATGACCCAAGGTTTGCGGAAAGTCTGATATACAACTGGCGCAGCAAAATAGCTGCTTGTTATGATGATACCACAGCGAGTAAGGCCATTTTGCAAATAGCGTTACAGCCCATAAAGCAACCTTTTAAATCCCGGCTGATTAGTATCAAAAGTGGCAAACCGGAAGCCACACAAATCAGAGGCTGGATAAATTTCAAAATGCAAGTAACAGGGGAACGTAGATTTATCGATCTCCTACTCAATGCCGGTGCAGGATTGTATAACGCACAAGGAATGGGGTGTGTTAGTATTAGTCAAAAGATGTAATCATTAAGCCTAACAATTATGAAGCGATATCTCTTGAAAGTCGATATATCAGGAATTCAAGATTTTATTTTTAATGTCCCGGGTAAAGGTGCTTCGAGAAATCTGAAAGCACGGTCTTTTTTTGTACAAGGACTTACGGAAATAGCCGAACAGTATTTTACTGACATTGCTGAAAAAACCGAGGTTTTGTACAATGGAGGGGGAAATTTATTCATATATCTCCGTGTTACCCAAAATGTTCTAGATAGTGCAATTTCCAAGTTTCAAAACTGTTTTTTGCAGGAGGCAATTTTCCCTTTTATTGCCTACATAGAGGCGGAACATGACGACGCATTTTATACACAGATGCAGGCGTTACATACGAAAACTTCCCTTAAAAAGTTAGTCAGGCCGTTTTTGTCTGAGACGTTTCAACCAATGGATTCCAGCATATTTGATGAGCGGTTCAGAATGTTTGCCAAGAAAATGGTAAAAGCACAAGGGTACAGTATAGTCAAATCGGATAGCAACGAATTGAATTTAAGCATTGAGGAAAATCAATTCAAGATTGCCGGGTATATCTTAAGATTGGAGTATGGGAATCAAGCTCAAAAGTCCTTTAGTGGGACGATTATCAACGCAATGCCTTTAGATGATGAAAACAATCAAGAAAAAGGCATTCTCGAATTTGATAAAATCGCCGAGAAGGCAAAGTCGTCAAGAAAGGTAGATGATAAACTCGCTGCTCTTAAAATAGACGTTGATAACCTCGGTGTTCTTTTCAGAAACAAATCTAAGGACGAGTATAAGCAATTGTCTAACCAACTGAAGAAGTTTTTCTCAAATACAATCTATAGTGTTTTAAAAGAAGAAATACAGCATGGAAATATATACCCTGTATTTTCAGGGGGAGATGATTGCTTTTTGATAGGTGCATGGGATATCATCCTTCAGGTGGCACAAAAAATTCATCATGAATTTGACGCTTTCCAATCGACGTTATGCAAGACATTTGGATTAGAACATCCGCTTACAATATCTGCAGGTATTGTCATTTATAATCCCAAGTTTCCAATGGCTAGAATCGGACAAACCGCCGAGCATGCGCTAGAACTAGCAAAAGATTTTGGAAAAAATAGAATCTGCATTTTCGGAGAGGTACTGAAATGGAATGAATTTGAGAATGCAGGACAACTTGCAATTAAATTGAAAGAATTGATCGAAGATGGAGAGTCGCGCGGAATTCTTGAACGGATACGCTCATCGGAAATTGGGTTCCTAAGTTTACAAGAACGGGCAATTAAGGCTCATAGGATAGACTTCCCTAAAGTGTACCGATTGAAGTACTATTTGCGAAATGTTAAGAACTCTAAGAACAAAGAAATATTGGAGAATGAGTTTAAAAAATACGAAGATGCACTTTTGGAGGATTTTATACACGGGAGAAAAGAGTCGAATGCGGCACAATTCCCTGTAGCGGCTCGTTGGGCCGAATTATTAACCAAATCAGTTAACACTTAAATTTTTGTAATATGCCAAATCATAAGGTACATAATAGTTATAACAACAACAAGGGCTCAAACCATAGCTCTAAGAAAAATGATAATAATAAGAAAAATAATAAGACTACTGAGGAGATAGTCAATGAAGTGATTGAGACTTATTTTAAAGACATCAAAGCGGACCTTTTGTCCTTAAACGATGTGACGAAGATTAAGACTATCTTTTCAAAACTCGAGCAATTCGTCAACGAAACAGCTTCGGGATTATCAAGTAGTCAGTTACGTAATGTTTATTCAAAAATTATAGAAGCGAAAACACCAATAGACTTACAATTACTTCGTCCAAACTTGGCATATGTTGCAGCAAGAAATGAGAAGCTGCAAGCCAAGCAAGTAATGGCGCTTATTGATCATCTGATTCAGCAGGTAGACACTGAAGAAAAGCAAAAACACTTTAAGAAAGTAATGGAAGCCATCGTTGCTTATCACAAATATTCAACAACAAAAGAAAAAAACTCGAACAATGAAGCTTGAATCAAAAACTATTATTAAAGGCACGATAACCACATTAACAGGTTTGCATATCGGCGGATCGAAATCATCGTTAGATATAGGGGGTATCGATACCGCAGTGATCAAAGATCCGTTGGGGGTACCTTACATACCGGGAAGTTCATTGAAAGGCAAGCTCAGGGCATTGCTGGCTGCAAGCATTAATGGGGCTCCCGATGAGAGTAGTGACGATGAAAGCATAAAGAAGCTTTTTGGTTACGCCGGACCTCGAACTGAGTCTGGCGAAGTTACCCGTCTGATAGTTAGAGATGCACATCTCGACACGGAGATGTTCAAAAGAGATTTTATTGACAATGGTGCCATCTTGGAAACCCAATACACACAAGAGAAAGCGGAAAACAAAATCAACCGTAAGTTAGGAAGAGGCGGGCATCCGCGTTCCATTGAACGGGTACCGGCGGGAGCTGTATTTAATTTTGAATTAGTCTTAAATAACTATAGCGGAGAAGATCCAAAACAATTTATTGAATTAATAAAGCAAGGTTTTAAGCTTCTTGAAGATGATTACCTGGGAGGTAGTGGTACGCGTGGTTATGGGAAGGTAAAGATTGAATCGAATATTGAAAACGCTGATACAAAAATATACCAAGAATGAAAGCAATTATCCTAAAATGCCGTCCAGGCAGCCGCTTTCATTTTGGACGTGCTGCCATGCGGCAAAATGATACTTTAAGCGACACCGATGAAATTATCCACTCCGATGTGTTGTTCGGAGCGTTCATTTCGGCGGTGGCCCGACTTTATCCTGAAGTTGAAGTTTTGAAATGGAAAAAGCATTTTGAGGAGGGTAATATTGCTTTCTCATCAGCATTTTATTGTGTAGAATACCAAGGCAAGATCGTTTACTTGCTGCCTAAACCCATATCCTTAAATCATTTTCCATTAAAAACATTCGATAGTATTGAAGGGGCTCACAAAAAGTTGAAAAGAATAAAATTTATATCAAAAGGGATTTGGGAAAAACAATTGACACCAGATGATTGGTTCTCAAATGATGATATATGTTTTAGTCCGGAAAGTAGGGTTGTGTGTTTGAAAGAAGAGTTTGGAAACGACAACGTCGCTTATAGACTGTCTGAGAAAATGGACACGCCTAAAGTAAAGGTGCGCAATATTTCTAAAGAAGATACTTATTATACACAAACCGACCTGGTGCTTGTGCATGATGAAAATATCTCTGTGCATTGGTACTTTCTTTGGGAAAATACCGGACTTGATGAAGAGGAAAAGAAACAAGCTGAAAAAATTATAACCTTGATGGCAGAGTCAGGATTGGGTGGAGAAAGAAGTACAGGTTGCGGTCATATAGAAGAGGTTGTATTTGATCGAAGCTTCGCGATTAACACAGATAAGTTAAGCGAACAATACGTTTCACTGTCTCTAATAATCCCCGGTGCTTCTGAACATCAAGAGCTCATAGCGTATCAAACTGTTCAAAGAGGAGGTATGTACTATGGAGCCAATAAGAGAGTCAAATCTGTAATAGCTACAACCGAGGGGGCTATCATTAGAAGTAAGATAAATGGGTCCATAGCAAATCTATCTACTGAAGATAGAAATCATTGGCGTTACGGCATATGTTTTCCTATACCATTGCCCAATTCTTTTAAACTTAATGAATGCACTTTATGAGAAAAAATTACCCAATTCGGCTAACTACAATAACTCCTGTATGTATTGGTACAGGGCAAAAACTATCTCCATATGCTGACTATATTATAGATGAAGATAGCAAGAAAATATTTTATATAGATCAGGCCTTGGTAAAAAGGAAGATTGCCGAAAAATTAAATTTGATTGATGAATATGTACACGGTGTATCCACAGGAATGGATAATAACCGAAGCAGGTTTAATCTGTACAAATTTTTGAAAGCTAAATTAAATATCGATGTCTATACACAACATCAGTTACAATTGGATTGCGAAGCTCAAGGTAACAAAGAACTTTGTACCATTATTAAGAACGCAGGTATTTATCCATATATTCCCGGAAGTTCAATAAAAGGCGCCATTAAGACAGCGTTACTATATGATTGGATCGTTAACTCGAAGGATGGCAGGAGCTGGCTTCAACGATTTGTATCCGCGTTGCTGCAGAATAGAGATGATAAGGAAATGTGGACAAAATTGGAAAATGAATTGGAGCAAGCCTTGTCATTATTTGAGCGACTTCACGTGACGGATTCTACTCAACTTAATGATGATGACATGATTGTCATCGAAACCAAACGTATTCATATTGGAACAGGGGAGCTTACCATTCCTCAAGTATGGGAGGCTATTTTGGAAGAAAAACAGATTGAGTTTCACCTAGGTATTCCCTATACAAATCTTTCGTTGGTCGATTTGATAGAATGTATCAATCGTTTTTCACAAGACAATAATCAAAAAGAGCTAATGCTATTAAACAAGTTTGGAACTGTGTTTAAAGATAAATATCCTGAAGATTATACAGATCTTGTTACTTTTTATGAACAGATAAACTATGACATTCAACAATCACAAAACAAAACCGCCTACTTACGTATTGGAAGCGGGAAAGGATATTACTTTAATTCGATTGCTGTTGCTGTTGCAAATTATAAAGAAGGAAAGTACTTCAGTGCTTTTTTAATAAAGTACGGGAAAGGCTATAAATTCAAAAATCCTCACAAATTTCCGGTCACCCGCCCAATTGACATGAGTAGTTTCAAACCATTGGGGTGGGTAAAATTTGAAGTAATTGATTAATCTATTAATCTTATTGTGTTTATGTCAAGAAAAGTGTTCCTTAGTTTTTTAGGAGCAAACAATTATAAAGAATGTGTTTACACAACTGAAGGAAAAGAAAGTCGGGTTGTTAAATATGTTCAGAACGCAGTCATCGATCTATTGGCTTCGGATTTTGATGTTTACTACATCTTTTGTACCGAGAAGGCATATGATACTCATTTTGCAAGCCTTCAAGCAGAAAGCAACAAAAAATTAGATGTTGTACAAATTCCCGAAGGTTTTAGTGAAAGTGAAATTTGGACAATATTCAGCAGCGTATTTGATAAACTCGAAGTAGGAGATGAAATACTTTATGATATCACACACAGCTTTAGGTCATTACCAATGCTTGGTATAACCCTATTACAATATGCCAAATTTTTGAAAGATATTAGAGTAAGGGGGATTTATTATGGTGTTTTTGAAACACTTGGACCATCATATGACATCGATAATCGGTTCCCTGATCCTAAAGATCGAAAAGTTCCACTTTTAAATTTGACTGCCTTCTCTCTAATACAAGACTGGACTATAGCTGCTAATAATTTCATAAAATTTGGTAATGCACAGATGATGGGAGAATTAACGAAAGAAGGGCTTACTCCAATTTTATCTGAAAGTAAAGGAAAGCATATGGAAGCTGCTACATTAAACGGACTTTCGATACAACTTCAAACTTTTGCTGAGGAGCACAGAACAAATAGAGGGAGAAGAATTATTGAAGGGAAAGCTGCTAATAAGGCAGTTGAGTATATTGATAACATTCAGACTTACTCATTGATTCCTCCGTTTTTTCCAATAGTTAATTATGTAAAATCTACTTTACAACAATATTCGGACAATTCTATCAAGAACATATTTTTCGCCATTCAATGGTGCATCGAAAAAGAACTTCCACAGCAAGGTTTTACACAATTACAAGAAGGGATTATTACTATTCTTTGTGACAAAGTAGGTCTCGACTACACCATGGAAAGTAATAGAAATTTGGTCAGCTCCTACTTATCAGTGAGATTTTTTAAGCCGGAAGAGGAATGGAAGGGCGAATTAATCCAAGAAACATATAAGCCATACGTTCATTTGCTTAATGAAATAGATAAAATCAAAGACTTAGCATCCGTTTATGATTCGATTTCAAAGAAAAGAAACGATATCAATCATGGAGGATTTACCGAAAGTGCGAAACATTTCAGTTTTATGAATGATCTTAAAAAATATTTTCATGAATTTAAACAGATATTAAATTTAGAATATTAAGCGATAAACAAATTTCATATAAACTCAATAGATATTCAGTTTTGAATAAGCGGATAGTGTTAGGATAGATAATATAATGTTTGAAAATTTATAAATCATGAATCTCTTAGTTAATCTAGTGGGAGGCCAAACTATCCCAAACTTGCAATTCCTGAAAAAATTTTATCAGGAAGGAGATCATATTTTATTTATTAATACTCCTTTAATGAATAATAAAGGAATTCATCAATGGATTATAAACTCATTCCAATTACATCTTGATGAACCCATTAAGCTATCCGACATTATCAACATTATCGTAGATGAATATTACGATACTCATATCAAGTCAAAACTGGATGAGATTGATTATGATATCTATGATGATATTATTGTAAACGTAACCGGTGGGACAAAAATTATGTCCTTAGCCATATTTGATTATTTCCGAGAAAAGGATTCCAAAATATTCTACATCACCGGAAAAGATGATGCTGTATTGAAATTATTCCCGAACAGAAAAAAGGAAAATATTTCGCTAAATATTACCATCGACTTAAGCGAATATCTTATCTGCCATGGATTTGAGATAAAGACTTCGACGCTCTCAGGAAGAAGTTTCGAATTTACAAAATCATTTCTTAACTGGTATGTAAATAGTGGCGATAATCTAACTTGTCAAAAAATATTTGCCAAATTAAGACCCAATAGAGACAAGAGTGTAAACATAGCAGAGATTGCCGGGCTTAGTGATTTCTTGCATAGCATCGATTTCACGGTAGACAATGGTGTTCAGTTATCAAAATACGACATAAGATATTTAACCGGAGGTTGGTTTGAAGAATATATCTACTTTTCGATAAGAAACGAACTAGAAGTAGGCGAACAGTTTATTGCAACAGGCTTACAATTAGTTAGAGACAATGTATCGAACGAGTTCGACATCCTCTTTATATACAACAATACGCTGCACGTAATAGAGTGTAAGACCGGAATAGTTAACAATGTAATCCCAACTTTAGTAAACGACACATTCTATAAACTATCATCATTGTCTACCAGGTTAGGGCTGTTCTGCAAAAAGTATGTGTTTACACTTAATAAGCAATTGGACTTCAAAAAACAGCACTTAAGGAGAGCAGAAGCTTTTGATATTCGACTAAAATGTTGTGAGGACATTTTGAATGCACGATCCATTTTTGAACTATTAAATGAAAATAAACATGCTTATTAACATATCCAACCATCCCCAATCCACATGGAGTGACGAGCAGCTAAAAAAGGCGCAGCAGCTGTATGGAGAAGTAGTGGATTATCCGTTTCCATTAGTAGACCCGTCGTGGTCCATTGAGGAAGTAATAGGTTTGGCTAATGCGCTTTATGCTGATATCACTCAAAAGTATCCCAATAAACATACCTATCTTCATATAATGGGTGAACACTCCTTGGTATATCATCTGGTAAGTATGTTTGAGCAAAATGGATATACTTGTGTACTCTCCACCACCGACCGAACAGTGGAAGTGCTACCCGACGGCAGCAAAAAAGTGCTTTTTGATTTTGTGAGGTTTAGAAAGTATAATTAAAAATGAAATTTTTTGTTTAAGGTTAAAAAAATAATTCAAACAAAATGAGGTTATATATTAGATTGACATTGAATTCTATTCCGATTCCCTTTTGTTATCAACATTTGCTTACCGGAGTCATTCATAAATGGCTAGGTCGGGGCAATGAATTTCATGGAATTGGTAATCTTTTTAGTTTTTCGTGGTTGCAAAATACAGAGTTGACAGAATCTGGAATAGCACTAACTAACAAGTCCTACTTTTTCTTTAGTAGTAATAGTGAACAAGTAATTAAAAAGTTATTAAATGGAATTTTGAGAGATCCTGAGTTATTTAATGGTATCAAAGTTAGAGATGTCCAAATTACGGATACCCCAAGTTTCCAAAATGTGGAAAGGTTTATACTTACAAGTCCTATTTTAATAAGAAAAAAGCAAGGAGATAACATTAAACATATAACATACAAAGACCCGGAATTTGATGAATTGCTTACAATAAATGCTAAATCCAAACTTAGAAGAGCAAACAAGGTTGATGAAGGTTTATTCATAGAATGGGATAAAGCGTACCCTAACCCTAAAACTAAACTTGTAACTTACAAAGGGGTTGGAAATAAGGCAACATTAGCACCGATTATTGTAAAGGGGACACCTGAACAAATTGCATTCTTGTGGACAGTTGGTCTTGGAGAATCCACAGGTATTGGATTCGGTTCAATAAAATAATTCTAGAATATGGAAAAATTCTTTATAGTTAAGTATTCAGGCCCATTTGCTTTTATTAAACCATGGACTGCGGTTAGAGATAGTGAAACTTTTTCGCAACAGTTCCTTACACCAAGTATTGTGGAAGGTATTGAAAAAAAATTATTTCCCGAACTTCTAAGAGAGTCCGGAATTAAGAAAATAGCTCGACACAAACTAAATTATTGTGGAATTGATATTCAGCAGGAACGCACATGGGCTAAAGGTGGATTTCAATACACTAAAGAAAAAGATGTATATAAAACCAACTTAGGTATTCTGAAAAGAGGGGTATTGCTTAATCCTAACTTGTACTTAGCTTTCAGTCAAGAAAAAGATGCCCGTGTTGCATTTCAACAAAACATCTGTTTATGTCGAAATGAAGATATATTACTACCAGTTGAATTGTTTACAATATCTCCTGAAGAATTTGATGAAATACAAGGATTTGAGTTAAAATTTACCGACAATAAAAATGGTTTTAAAGTCGGTTATAATAGATTTAATAATGCTGAAGAGATGTTTGGGGAATTGATTGTAACAGGAAACCCAATAAGAGAAAAATAATGAAGCAACTCAAAGACATATTAGCGAAGAGCATCCTTTACGGAGGAACAGATTTGTTGACGCACACTCAACAAGTAGTGACTTGTATATCTAAAATGTCCGAAAATTTCAAATATGAATTTGATAGTAAACTGGCCTTAAAAGGTGCAATTCTTCATGATTTGGGAAAAGCTCACCCCAAATTTCAAAAAAGGATATCTGGGAAAGACAAAAAAACTCTTTTAGAAAAGTTTGAAGATGAAAATTATATATTAAGACACGAAATTTCGTCCATGGCTTTTCTTCCATGTTTTCCCAATGAGGAATGGCCTGTTTTAATTGATATGGTTATTGCCCATCATAAATCAATTGTCTCACCTAACTATGAAGGTAGAGGCATTTTGGATTTAAAAACTCAAGATAGAAATTGGATACAGAATCACCTTATTGAATGGAATGATTGGCAAAAATATGGAATTGCAATAATAAAAAGCTTTGGTTTTGATTGCGTGGATTATATCACATTAGAACAGGCAGAAAATGCTTTAAAATATGCTTCACAATATTGTGAAGCTAAGAAAAAGGGGTGGTCGCCATATAGAGGTTTATTAAAAGCCGCTGATCATTTTGCTTCTGCGTTAGAAAAAAACGCTGAAGAAAACTTAAAATATACATTTGAAACTCCTGATTTAAGTTACTACAGAACAAAAGACAGGTATAATGATTTTTATCCATTATCAAAAGTAACAACTGATGATTTTAGACCACATAGCATGGTTGTAGCACCAACAGGTGCCGGTAAAACAGATTTTTTGTTGAGGAGGACAAAGGGGCGCGTATTTTACACCTTACCATTTCAGGCTTCGATTGATGCAATGTGGGTAAGATTAAAAAAGACGGTTCCCAACAAAGATATACGTGTTCTCCATGGTATGTCTAAAATTGTCGCCGACAAAAATAATGTGGATGAGCAACTATTGCAACCATTAGTTGGCTCTTCAATTAAAGTTCTCACCCCTTATCAATTGGCAGGTATTCTTTTTGGCATTTCGGGTTTTGAAACCATATTATTGGATATTCAGGGATGCGATATCATTCTTGATGAAGTTCATACCTATTCAGGTTATTCTCGAAGTATGATTTTGGAAATTGTCAGAGTACTGAAAAATTTCGGTTGCCGAATACATATTGGTACGGCTACGATGCCCACAGTCTTATATAAAGAATTATTAGAAATTTTAGGTGGTAAAGAGAATGTATATGAGGTGAAGTTATCTGACTCGGAATTAAGTACTTATAACAGACATAATATATTTAAAGAGTCAAACAAAACTGATATAAATCTTATCATTCAAAATTCCATAGAGAAAAATGAAAAATTACTGATTATCTGTAATACAATTAAAAAAGCTCAAATTATTTATAAAAATATACTATACAAATTTCCGGATACACCCAAAATGCTTATTCACAGCAGATTTAAGCGAGCTGACAGATTAAGAAGAGAACTTGATCTGAAAGAAATTTATAACGGTAACGGAGAAAACAACTTAGGACTTAGTCCGTGTATAGTTGTTGCAACACAAGTAGTAGAAGTAAGTCTGGATATTAGTTTCGACCGAATGATTACTGAATGTGCTCCTTTAGATAGTATGATTCAACGATTTGGAAGAGTAAATCGGATAAGAAATGAAGAAAGCAGGCTAGTACAGAAACCAATTCATATAATTGAACCTGAAGGGAATGTTTTGCCTTACAAATTAGATTTATTACAAAAAAGCTTTGAACAGCTACCTGATAACGGTGAAGTTTTAGAGGAGAAAACACTACAAGAAAAAATTGACAATGTATATCCCCATTTGGATAAAAAAGAAATTGATATTCATTTAAAATTTAAGGATGGAAGATTTACGATGAAAGAACTAACAGATAACAAAAAAGGAATATTAATAGAAGCATTAGAAATAGAGGGAGCTACTTGTATTTTAGAGTCTGATAGAGAAAGATATATTGAATCCAATTGGGATGAACGAATCAGACTTGAAATTCCCATCAATTGGAAGACCATATACAGATATAAAAATGAATATGAACAATTAAAAGTTGGTTCTTACCCTTTTGTTATTCCACAAAAAGAGGAAGAATATGAAAAATACGGATTACAATTGGTTGAACAAAATATAATATTGTAAAGTCATGTACACAAGCTATATAGGAAAAAAGTTTTTAAAACTTTATAATAAAAAAAATGGCACAGAATATACAGCCGAACAGTTTTTTGATGAGATTTTCTTCAATTTATTCTTTACAGATGAATCTCATTTAATGCATGTTAGTAATTCACCTTTCTTTCAAAAAACCAAAGAAGCTGATATTGCTTTACATGGTTCCAAATCATTGGCTCAATTAGCCACTTTAAAAAGTAATATTGAGAATGACACGCCTAACATGTCAATTTATGTTGGTGCTTATGCAAAAGATATAGGAGGAACCACTTCCGGACAGGTCTCAACTCTAAACATAGAAATTAACAGTGAAGAAATGTATTCCTCATGGATAGGTGAAGCATTAGCAGTTGGTATAAATGGTAGATTGGTAATGTTAATAGATAATGAAGATATTTTATGGAATCTATTTCTTGGTTGGAAGTTTTATAGAAAATTTTTAAACAGTACACCTAACGTCAAGGACAAGCAAATTGAAACATGGAATGGTCAATGGTTATGTCACTGTTTTTCAGATGATTTTGACGAAGAATATCCGGAAGATGGATTAAACATTAATCCTGAAAGTGTGGAAGGTAAACTCGCCATTCCAACAGTAAAATGGACAACAGTTATTCTCACATTATCAAAAAAGTTTCCGAATACGCAAATGACAGTCTATGCATACAACCTGTCACAAATAAATACAACCTTAGGATTTATCAATTTGTATCTTCATGAAATACATGAAATATATGAAGTGAGGGATTTACTTATTCTTGATTCCGAAAAAACCATTTTATCTGATTCTGATATTGCAAAGTTAGAACCTCTCTACAACTTTAAAAACGCCTGTGCTTTCGGAACAATTGGTATAAAAGCCTTGGAACCGGCTAAACTCAGAGAATATATGCCCAGGGGAAGTACTCTTTACGCTCAAGGAAAAGAATTTAAATTCAAAGATGAAGACTCTTATTATCAATATAACCTTTTTAAAATTTGGATATACGCTATGCTAAACAAAACAGAATTATTGCAATCAGCCTCCGAAATTGCTAATTCATTAATAGCTATAGAGAAAGAAGACGAGAGAGGGAAAAAACTATTTTCTACGATTTCTAAAGACGTCAGAGAAAGTAAAAATCTAAAAGATTTTGTTGATAATCTCTCTAAAATTTTAGAACACACTTCTGAATCAGCAGATTCATTTAAAAAATGTGTTGAAAATGTTTTAAAAATGCCAACAGATTTGTTCCCTTTATTTATCACACTCATTCGATTTGAATACGCATATCAAAAATCAAAATAATACGAAATATGAGAAATCCATTTATTTATTTAAGAGGGTTACGCCATGCAGAGCATACTGTTTTTGCAGTTAATGATGGACAAAAGTTCTATTACGACCCTCAATTTGGTTATAAAATGGCTTATTCAAGTGGACAACAAGTTAAACGTTCCATCATCGAAGCCTTAAATTTACCGTTCGCTGCAATTACATTTAATTGGGAAATCGATAAAAAAGAAAATAAAGCAAGCCAAAAGGAACCCCACTCACCTTGCGACCCAACTTTTGCAGATCAACTTATTGGTGGGTATATGAAAGCAGAAGCAGGTTCTTTTACAGTAAAAAGAAGAAGTCCATTATCTATTTCTGCTATGCGACCTCTTCATCCTTTATTAGGTGGAATTGAAAGTCCAACTGAAAATATTTCTTTTGATCGAACATCTTATCCTGAGCATCATAAAGTAAATGTTTATTGGGTTGACGGTAAAAAAAGAGGTGAAAAATTATCGGATGAAGAACTTAATGAATGGCTAACTAGCAATCACAGAAACTTACCTAATCGAGCTTTCATACAAGACCAAACCAGAGCTTCTGGATTATTTGTGTACGATATCGCCATCGACTTACGTACCTTATTTTGTGTATCAACCAATAAACTGGAACCTGAACTATTTCCACATATCGAAAAAAAATTGAGAGATGAAGGTTGGATTGAAGGTGAGAATATTTTCGGGAAATGTTTGATTTGCCCCAAAGAAAAAAGAGAAGAAATAATTCCCAAATTAGCAAAAGCTATTATCAACTGGCGTATAACATCAAACCAATCCCGAACTTTCAGTTTAATGGAAATCCTAGCAATAGCTATAAGTGATAATGCAAATCAGCTTGCATATGCCATTCGTGGTGAATTAAGAGAAGATTCAGATAGACCAAGAGCAGTACCAAGAATTGATGAAACAGCAAAAGCCGAATTGTTTATCACTCCTTTAGCAAGTGGATATATTACAGGAGCTGTTGGCTCAGCAGATGCTATTGAAAAAGCTGAACAAAAATTAATTGACTTAATGATGGATTTCAATTACGAAAAACAACTGTAAATTAATATTTGTACAGACGTTGCAATGCAACGTCTGTATTTTTTCTATTTATTCTCTTACCCATGCCCCTCACTGGTACACATATTGCCTATTTGCACACCTGCCATAGAAAACTATGGTTGTTTGCCAATGGAATTCAGATGGAACATACATCCGATATCGTGGCAGAAGGCAAGCTCATTGCAGACAGCACTTATTTAGACAGAGCCAGAAAATACACAGAATTGGCAATTGAAGGCATCAAAATTGATTTCTACGATGCTAAAAACAAAGTGGTGCATGAGGTGAAAAAGTCGGATAAGGTAGAACAAGCGCATTTTGCACAAGTGAAATACTATCTTGCTGTATTAGTTCGTAATGGCATTGATCAACCTTCTGCTATAATTGAATACCCCAAATTAAAGCAAAGAGAAATAATAGAATGGGATAATCAATATCTTGCTGATGCGACACTGTGGGAACTCCAAGTCGAAACAATCGTTAAGGATGAATCATGCCCTGCGCTCGTCAAAAAATCCATCTGCAAATCCTGCTCTTACTATGAGCTATGCTATGTGAATGAATAGATATTATGGCTTTGTATAAAAACAAATACCGCATTGAGTCGGCCCGTTGGCGCAACTGGAATTATGCCAATGCCGCTGCCTATTATGTAACCATCTGTACCAAAGACAGGGCACATTTTTTCGGCACCTGTGTCCGAGAACGCATGTGCCTAAACGAAATCGGAGCACTAGCATGGCAATTTTGGCAGGAAATACCCCAACATTTCCCACATGTGCAGTTAGACCAATTTGTGATTATGCCCAATCATGTACACGGAATCATTATCATCCAACCATCCCCCGTAGAGACGTTGCATTGCAAGGTTTATACAAAATATTGACAAAGTGGTAGTAAGAATTAGTCATGAAAAAGACCTACTATCTCTTTAATCCCGGAAGGATGTCTCGTAAAGACAATACCCTCAAATTTACACCGGTGGACGAAAATGGAGCAGAAGGGCCTTCCAAATATATTCCGGTTGAAGGCGTTTCTGATTTGTATTGTTTTGGAGCACTGGATGCTAATTCCGCCCTGTATAATTTCTTAGGGAAAAATCAAATAGCCGTTCACTTTTTTGATTATTACGAACATTATACGGGTAGTTTTATGCCCAAAGATTATCTGCTAGCTGGTAAAATGCAAATTGAGCAAACCAAACATTATATTTCTGCTAGTAAAAGATTGGTATTAGCCAAAAAATTTGTGGAAGGTGCTGCATTCAATATTCTTAAAAATCTAAGATATTATAACACTCGAGGAAAAGATGTAATGTTTCATATAGAAAAAATAGAAAACTACTATAAACAAATAAATGAACAAAAAGATATAGAAACTCTTATGGGACTTGAAGGTAATATCCGACAGGTGTATTATAATGCATTTGATATTATTCTCAATGACTTTGAAATGGGAGGTCGAAGCAAACAACCGCCCCATAACGAAGTCAATGCTCTTATATCTTTTGGTAATATGATGTGTTACACCCTCTGTTTGAGTCAAATATATCATACTCAACTAAACCCTACCATCAGTTTTTTACACGAGCCCGGCTACCGAAGGTATTCGCTAGCCCTAGATTTGTCCGAAATTTTCAAGCCCATTTTAGTAGACCGCACCATCTTCAAGGTTGTAAATAAAAAAGAGATTCAACATACAGATTTTGATGTCCATCTCAATGGGGTCTTACTCAAGGAATCTGGGAAAAAGACCTTTGTAAAAGTTTTTGAAGAAAAGTTATCCGAAACCATAAAACACCGTTCCTTGAAAAGGAACGTAAGCTATAAGCATCTGATAAAGCTAGAATGCTACAAATTAACAAAACATATCTTGGGCATGGAGGAGTACAAGCCATTCAAAGCTTGGTGGTAAAAAGCATTAAGTATCTATCTCAAAATAATAAAACCAAAACAATGTACATAATACTTGTATATGATGTTGGCGAAAAAAGAGTAGCCAAAATGCTAAGACTCTGTAGACAATACTTAAATTGGATCCAGAACAGCGTTTTTGAAGGTGAGATTACCGATAGTAAACTTAAAGAATTGCTACACAAGGCTAAAAAAATTATGGATCGCCAAGAAGATAGTATCATTGTATTCAAAAGTCGGGAACAAAAATGGTTGGAAAAAGATATTATTGGGCAGGAAAAAAATAAGCTGGACACCTTTCTTTAGTCGTCGATTGGATCTAAAATGACAAAACGAAGAGATTAAACTTATCATACACATTCCCTACCCCTGATAATCAACAATTTTCGCAATCGTCGATCGCCCATCAAAATCTGACAATTTTAGATAGACGATTCTTTAAATAAAAAATTTACTTTTTTATTCACATAACAGGCTATAAATTAATAATTTTGTCTTATAAATATAACGAGCTTTAATCGCACTATTGTAGAATTGAAATTTGCGCAACCCTTAAAGCCACAATTGTGGCAGTTAGCTTTAATCGCACTATTGTAGAATTGAAATTTCTCAATTCTGCTAAGGTTGTTGAGAACGCAATAGGCTTTAATCGCACTATTGTAGAATTGAAATAACAGAGTTTCTGGAAATTTCCGCTCCTCGCTTAGTTGCTTTAATCGCACTATTGTAGAATTGAAATTTGTGCATTCCGGCTGGGCGTTCGTAAGCGATGATGTGCTTTAATCGCACTATTGTAGAATTGAAATTACTGCACATCGGCATATTTGCTTTTACCTGTTCTGTGCTTTAATCGCACTATTGTAGAATTGAAATCTTCGGCAGCTCATGAGCTATAATCCAGACGTACAAGCTTTAATCGCACTATTGTAGAATTGAAATCCCATTGGGGCAAGGGCGGTAAATTCTTTAAGTTTGTGCTTTAATCGCACTATTGTAGAATTGAAATAAATCTACATGATGCCATCTCCAGCGATCATAAGTGGCTTTAATCGCACTATTGTAGAATTGAAATGTTCTAAAATATCGCCGATTTCGTAGTCATACGAGCTTTAATCGCACTATTGTAGAATTGAAATCTGGCAGGTTGCAATTGATTCACAATCTTTTACTTGCTTTAATCGCACTATTGTAGAATTGAAATTCTGGTTGCACTTCGTCAACACTTTCACGCTCGGAAGCTTTAATCGCACTATTGTAGAATTGAAATCTGGCAGGTTGCAATTGATTCACAATCTTTTACTTGCTTTAATCGCACTATTGTAGAATTGAAATATATGGGCAAACTGTGGCCAATAATAATCGTAAACGCGCTTTAATCGCACTATTGTAGAATTGAAATGACTCATGGGCGTTTGGATGGAAGTCTTCCCCTCTTGCTTTAATCGCACTATTGTAGAATTGAAATAGTTACTCTCACTAGGTTTCTCCCGGCAGGTTTATGCTTTAATCGCACTATTGTAGAATTGAAATAAGTGCTCCCACACAAGGAAAAAACGGAATGAGCCAGCTTTAATCGCACTATTGTAGAATTGAAATAGCAATTTTTGCTTCTTGTTCTAATTGTTCTACATTCGCTTTAATCGCACTATTGTAGAATTGAAATATGATAAATGGACATGAAAACACTAACAAGAAAACAGCTTTAATCGCACTATTGTAGAATTGAAATGTGATATAGGCATTAATCAATCGCATCGAAATATAGCTTTAATCGCACTATTGTAGAATTGAAATGGGGTTGATACGCTGTCTCCTTTCGAGCAAGCAGCCGCTTTAATCGCACTATTGTAGAATTGAAATTCTTTTAATGTTCGTGAATTTTATCAAATCTAAAAGCTTTAATCGCACTATTGTAGAATTGAAATTCGACACCACCTATATAGCTTATGTGGATAGCATTGCTTTAATCGCACTATTGTAGAATTGAAATAAGGAAGGGGTAGCAGGCAAAGGCATAACATCTATGCTTTAATCGCACTATTGTAGAATTGAAATTTGCTTCGATGTTATTCGTCTCTGCCTCCATACGCTTGCTTTAATCGCACTATTGTAGAATTGAAATGCTCTTAAATCAGATTTATATACTTCGGTTACTTGCTTTAATCGCACTATTGTAGAATTGAAATAATTTGGGCATAGGCCTGATGGCATCTATTTTAAGAGCTTTAATCGCACTATTGTAGAATTGAAATAATTTGGGCATAGGCCTGATGGCATCTATTTTAAGAGCTTTAATCGCACTATTGTAGAATTGAAATTTGGTACAAGTGCTGTGTATTCTTTTAGTGTGTTCAATGCTTTAATCGCACTATTGTAGAATTGAAATTACATTTTCTCATTCCAGCGCATTGTCTTTTTATTGCCTTAATAGCACTATTCTAGAATTGAAATCTACGATTGTGTTTTTGGGGAGGGGGGTGTTTTTTATATATAATATTTGTATATTTGTATTGCCTAAGCAACGGCCCGGGTTAATGTCCCGGTGTTAATGTTGTTTAGGCTTTTATTTTTTAGAAAGCTTTAATCGCACTGCTGTAGAACTGAAAGCAGTATTCTTTTTAATGCTGCTCCTACTTTATTAACCACAAGATCACGCATCAATAAAAAGCGCTCCGGGCTAATCACCGGAGCGCTTTACTTATGAATTAGCTTATTGCTTTTTCTTCTTATTGGCGTTTTGATTATTGCGTGGGAAAGGTTTGTCCATGTCTACCCCCTTATCGCCTTGCTCTTGCATCCACTTTCTTAAGCGTGCTTCATATTTTTTAATGAGCGGCTGGTATTGCGGCTTATCGGCTAGGTTCTCAATTTCATAAGGATCATTTACCACATCATACAATTCTACAGCCGGACGATTGCTAATCCGCTTTACCAATCGTTTTGCATATCCGTCGGTTTCAGCCTTCGCTACCCAAGTAGTCCATGCCAAGTCCTTACGCTCAGTGTTCATCATGTATTTAATATGATAAGTGGAATCAGGCGTCAGGTTCAATATAAGTTTATACTGATGATCGCGAATGCTGCGAATGGGATAAGCTGGCCCTTCAGGGATATTATTATGAATGCCAAAAGCTACATCGCGATGATCCGCTTTTTTACCTAAGAGTACGTCCTTAAAACTCAATCCGTCCAAACCCTTTACGGGCTTGCCTCCTACAATATCAATCAGCGTAGGCGTAATATCTTCATATTGCACAATAGCATGGCTCTCCGATCCCGGTTTTATCACACCCGGCCATTTTACAATCATGGAACTTTTTTGTCCTTCGTCATACAAGTTCCACTTAGCTCCGGGAAATTGGGCGCCTTGCTCACCTAAGAAAATTATGATAGTGTTGTCTTCTCCCCCGGTTTCCTTTACCAGATTCACCACATCACCTACCTGATTATCTAGTCGCCTTACTTCTGCTAAATACTTGGTAAAATGCTTTCGCGTTAGCTCCGTATCTACCCAGTGTTTGGGCAGTTTCAATTTAGCAGGATCGAATTCCGACGGATCACCCACTGTCCACGGCGCATGAGGGTTAATACTCATTACAAAAAGACAGTAAGGCTCAGGCTTTTGAATATAAGCTCTGATGCTGTCCAAAAAATACTCATCCGTTGGGGAAACACAATTGGGCTCGAAACCCGGTATGATATCAAACGGGAAAACCGATACGGGCTTGGTCATGTGGTTTTTTCCGGTAAGTCCTACTCTGTATCCATTATCGCGCAGATAATGCACCACACTCTTCAGATGGTTGTGCACCTGTTTGTGATTCTGATAGGCTCCATGGCGAGCAGGATACAGCCCCGTAAACAATGACGCGCGAATGGGTATACACATTGCCTCCGAGGCGATGATGGAGTTAAACTTCATGCCCTGAGCGGCCAATCTGTCGATATTAGTTGTCTTGAGATTGGTACCACCATAACAACTCAGCTGTCGCGAATCCAAATCGTCGGCCATAATGATAACAATATTGGGGCGTTTGTTGGGATTCGCCTTAGATGGACCTGGCCCGGCAAAAGCGTGCATGGTCAGCAGTATGGCAGCAAGCAATAGACGGGAAGCAATTTTTATATGAAACATAGCAATGTTTTTAAATCTATATTCAAAAATTTATCTTGCAAATTGAAAGCAAATGATCAGTATTACGGTTCTCTGGAAAGTTCATTCATTGTAAAACGCAAATCGCTAATGCGCCCTTCATAAGGCTGCAACTTTCCTGAAAAAGCCTTTCCTTGTATCATGCCACAGGATACATATCCGTTTTTAATCTTCGTGTAATCCTTATTCAATCGGCCCGTGAGCACTGGTTGCTGATTGAACAATATTTCCAGATCACCAGTAGCAGCTAAACGTACCAATAGATGCCCTTTATTCGTAGGCAGTACCGAAGTTTCCTTTTCCTCTCCGTCGGCAGTTATCATTCCTATCTTGCCTTGATACGCATACAATCTAAAGTTGTTAAAGTACTCGCATACCACCCCTCCTTTGTCTACACCTTCCAGATAAGCAGTAATGTACAGCACCTCGGGATTCCAAAACTTTTTATTAAAAGAAAGATTTGCGGCGCTTTTGTTTTGTGCAATGGTGTAGCTTTGGTCGAAGAACTTCGGCAGGAAGCCCTCCAGAATCATGGCTTCGGTTTCACCTTGACGATCCAACTCTTTTTTAAGCAGAGTCTGCATCGCATGTAGCTTTTGTTGATATGCAGGCACATCGGCCAGATTTTTAAATTCGGAAGGATCGGTATTCAAATCATACAACTCTTCTGGTGGGCGATAGCTGTAACGGTCGACCAAGAATTTGGTTTTGGTATCACTCTTAGCCTTCTCCACCCAGGAATCAAAATAAAACTCATTGCGTTCTACCTTATCAATATGTGTGATAAATCTTACACCCGGATGATAATTTCTGATATAATGCCATCCGTCGGCCGTGATAACGGTACGTGCCGGAGTATAATTATACCAATAATGAGGCTCTACCGACGTTTCGCCAAACACGAAATCATGATGCTTTTGTCTTTGCCCTAACATTACATCTTTAAAAGACTTACCATCCAGATACGGCTGTTCCTTCCCTCCCGCTAAATCAATGAAAGTAGGTGTGATGTCCACCAGCGAAATCAACGCATCGGAAGTACTACCGGCTTTTATTTTTCCGGGCCAACGAACAATAAAGGGAACTCTTAAACCGCGATCATAAACGGTCCACTTTGCTCCCGGGAACTGCACCCCCTGATCGGAAGTAAAAATCATTACCGTATTCTCTTTTTTACCTGCCTTATCTACAGCCTGCATTACCTCTCCCATCATCTTATCGGCCTCTCCTATACTCTGATAATAGGCGGCCAAAGCCTGACGGGTTTCTTTGGTATCGGCCAGATAGTCGGGCAATTGGAGCTTCTGTGGATCAAAATCTTTATTAGGGAACCACGGTACATGGGGCACCCAGGGCGCAACAATGAGACAAAGAGGCTGATCAGACTGTGTTCTGAAATGTTCTTCGATAAATTTTACGGTTTCCTTCTTTCGGTCTGTTCGGTTTTCGATAGGCTCATATTTTCCAAACTCCTTCCCTATCTCTTCAAATGGAAAACACTCTTGCGGTCCCACATGAGTTTTTCCGGCGATTACCACCCTGTACCCCAATTCTTTCAGGTAGTGGGGCAAACTACGCATACCTGCTCGCACGGCAAAATGGTTCATTTGTACTCCATTGCGAAAGGGATATAAGCCAGTATACATTACACTGCGTGACGGGGTGCACATGGATGAAGCTGCATAAGCCTTGGTAAACCGTAAGCCTTCTGCGGCCAGCTTATTAATATTGGGGGTTCTTACATCTTTGTTCCCATAACATCCCAAGTCCTCTTGATTGAGGTCATCTGCAACAAACATGACAATATTAGGTCGCCTTTGAGCCCATAGCTGTGTACATAAACATAAGCAAGTCGACACGATGACTGCCGCTTTACTAATTTTTATTAAATCTAACTTAATGGCAAAACCTTTCATTGTTTTGTATTTTTTAAGAAGCATCTCAAGCAATGATTAAAATCAGGACAAGCAAACAATAATGCGGGAGAGCAATATAAATAACAAGGCAAAGATCCTATATCAAAAATGTAGCTAGGAATAATAATATTGACGATTTCTAGCAAAAAAGTACCCCGCATATGATTGCGGGGTAATCCAACTAACTGCTAATGAATGCTTGATATTTTATTGACTCATATTTACCCCAAAGGTTGTACAGCACACAGAGCATTAAGATTTTTTTAACTTTCACACATTAATAAAAATGCGGAACCTTGGGCCCCGCACTTTTTATTATAAAAAGATGGATATGCTTAACCTTTGTTGATGGCAGCAATACCGGGCAGCTCCTTTCCTTCAAAGAACTCCAGCATAGCACCACCACCGGTAGACACATAGCTTACTTTATCAGCATAACCGAATTTATTTACAGCAGCTACACTATCCCCTCCACCTACGAGAGAGAAGGCTCCGTTTTGAGTAGCGGCGGCAACAGCTTCTGCTATGGTTTTCGTACCGGCCTGGAATTTTTCCATTTCAAAAACACCCATTGGGCCATTCCACAAGATAGTTTTGGCGTTTTTGATTACGTCCGCAAACTGCGCTCTGGCCTTTTCGGCAATATCCAGCCCCATCCAACCTTCAGGTATATTATCGCTAGCAGCTTCGGCAGTTTGAGCGTCGGCAGCAAACTTATCTGCAATAATACTGTCTACAGGAAGATGAATATTTACATTCTTG
Organism: Niabella digestorum; assembly: GCF_036409055.1. NCBI lineage: Bacteria > Pseudomonadati > Bacteroidota > Chitinophagia > Chitinophagales > Chitinophagaceae > Niabella > Niabella digestorum. The sequence continues at coordinate 288,388 of NZ_JAZGLY010000003.1, forward strand.
GCTTTAGCTTTTTCCAAAATTTCTTTTGCGGTTTCCAGTCTGTCTTCTTCACAAAGTGAAGCACCAATGTTACCGCCTAAGGCTTTGAAGAAAGTATAAGCCATACCACCGCCGATAATGATGTCGGTAGCCTTTTCCATAAGGTTCTCGATAATCAGAATTTTATCGGAGATTTTGGCTCCGCCCAAAATAGCGGTAAACGGCTTTTGTGCTTCGTTTAATACTTTTTGAGCGCTGCTTACCTCAGCTTCCATCAGCAGACCAAACATTTTTTTGTCGGCAGGGAAGAACTTAGCAATAATCGCAGTAGAGGCATGTGCACGGTGTGCAGTACCGAACGCATCATTAATATATACATCGCCCAGCTTGCTGAGCTTTTCTGCAAAAGCCTCGTCGCCTTTTTCTTCTTCCTTATAGAAACGCAGGTTTTCCAGCAGCAGCACTTCGCCTTCTTTCAACGCATCTGCCAACTGATAAGCCTGCTCGCCGATGCAATCGTTTGCGAAATGCACCGTAACACCACCCAGCAGATGGCTCAAGTGATTTACCAAATGTCTCAAAGAGAATTTATCTTCAGGACCATTTTTCGGGCGCCCCAGGTGCGACATCAATATCACCTTACCTCCATCGGCCAGAATCTTTTTAATGGTAGGAACCGCCGCTTTCATACGCGCATCGGAAGTAATTTCCAGTTGCTCGTTCAGTGGTACGTTAAAGTCTACCCGAATCAATGCCTTCTGACCTTTAAAGTTATAATCGCTAAATTTTGACATGTAAATAAGAATTTAGTTAAGTGTGAAATACAAAAACATCAGAAAAGAGGGAATACGAATGCCCCGATACTTAGCTCCTCATTTGAAAAAAATCCAACTTGAGAGAAATGTACCGTTCCTCTTTACTGACATTACATCCAATCGCGAATGCGCAAAAACAAAAGGCGAAACGGTGGTGTTTCGCCCTTTTTATTTCTGATTATTTTTTAATCAACTTAGCGAAGTACTCTAAAGTACGCACCAGCTGAGAAACATAGCTCATTTCATTATCGTACCATGAAACTGTACGAGCGATATGCTTGTCGCCTACGTGCATTACTTTAGTTAAAGTTGCATCGAACAGAGAACCGTAAGTAGTTCCGATTACGTCGCTGCTTACAATTTCATCTTCGTTGTAGCCGAAGCTTTCGTTAGCAGCTGCTTTCATGGCAGCGTTGATTTCCTGTTCTGTAGCAGGTTTGCTCAGAATTACGTTCAGCTCGGTGATAGAACCGGTGATAGTAGGAACGCGTTGAGCGCTACCATCCAGTTTGCCTTTCAGTTTAGGTAACACCAATCCGATAGCTTTTGCAGCACCGGTACTGTTAGGAACGATGTTAGCTGCTGCTGCACGTGCGCGGCGCAGATCACCTTTAGCGTGAGGTGCATCCAATGTATTTTGGTCGTTAGTGTAAGCATGAATAGTAGTCATGATACCCAACTCAATACCGAAAGTATCATCCAAAACTTTAGCCATTGGAGCTAAACAGTTGGTGGTACAAGATGCGCAGCTAATGATCGTTTCGCTACCATCTAATATATCGTGGTTAACATTGAATACAATGGTTTTCAGATCACCTGTAGCAGGAGCAGAAATTACAACTTTTTTAGCTCCGGCAGCGATGTGCGCTTCAGCTTTTGTTTTATCAGTAAAGAATCCGGTACATTCCAATACCACATCTACATCGTGGTCTTTCCAAGGAATTTGAGCAGGATCTTTTTGAGCATATATCTTTACTTCGCGCCCATCAACTATAATGGAGTTATCAGTGCTTTTTACATCCTGTTTAAATCCGCCTTGCGCAGAATCATATTTTAAAAGATGTGCTAGAACTTTGGGGCTGGTCAAATCATTGATCGCTACAACCTCAATGCCTTCGCGATTATAGATTTGACGAAAAGCCAGACGACCAATTCTACCAAAACCGTTAATGGCTACTTTTACTGTGCTCATGATTTTTTAGAAGTTTAATTTAATAAGTACTTTTTTTGGAGGCGTGAAATTAGTAATTTTCAAGTAAAATGTGTATCAATCACATTTTTTATTTTTCGATTGTCTAAATTTTTTTTTCAAGATTTTTCAGAAAGTTTTTGGCGAATAAAAATCCTCCCCCTATTTTTGCACTCCCAAAAACAACAAGCCGCGTTGGTCAAGGGGTTAAGACGCATCCCTTTCACGGATGAATCACGGGTTCGATTCCCGTACGCGGTACGAAAGACCAGAGTTTCAGCAAATTGAACACTCTGGTCTTTCTCTTTTTCGTATACCGAAAATTTTCAATATAAAACTTAGCAACTACATATATATATTTATACACGTAATTATAATTAGTAACCGTACTTATCCTTCCACAATTTCTTTAAATAATTACGTAATTCGTTTTCGCGAGCATTATTACCAGGGTCGTAAAATTTAGTTCCAGAAAGTTTTTCGGGCAAATACTCCTGCTCACTAAAATTATTTTCATAATCGTGCGCATATTTATATCCCTTGCCATAATCCATGCGCTTCATCAGTTGTGTGGGCGCATTCCGTAAGTGCAAAGGAACCGGCAAATCGCCAAAACGCTGCACGGCGGCCACCGCATTGTTGATGGCCATATAAGAAGCATTACTCTTAGGTGAAGAGGCGAGGTATACTGCACACTGCGATAAAATAATGCGCGCCTCCGGAAAGCCTATTTTGTTTACTGCATCAAAGGTAGCATTAGCCAATAGCAAAGCATTAGGATTCGCATTGCCGATATCTTCACTCGCTAAGATTACAAGGCGCCTTGCAATAAATTTTACATCCTCCCCTCCTTCTATCATTCGTGCCAACCAGTATACGGCGCCATTGGGATCGCTCCCACGTATGGATTTTATAAATGCAGAAATAATATCGTAGTGCTGCTCTCCACTCTTATCGTACAAAGCAATTTTTTTCTGCGCTACTTCCATTACCAGCTTATCGGTAATAATCACATTATCCTTTACGGTATTACATACCAGCTCTAGCAAGTTCAACAATTTGCGCGCGTCGCCCCCACTAATATTAATGAGCGCCTGCGTTTCTTTCAATTCAATATTTTTTTCTTTAAGCACAATATCCTCACGAATAGCACGCTCTAATAAGCTTACCAAATCTTTTTCGGAAAGAGCCTGCAAAATATATACCTGACAACGGCTCAACAAGGCGCTGTTTACTTCAAATGATGGATTTTCGGTAGTAGCACCCATCAGTGTAATAATGCCTTTCTCGACGGCGTGTAACAAAGCATCTTGTTGGCTTTTATTAAACCGATGAATCTCGTCGATAAATAAAATACTGTTGTTTTCCTGCCGCGCTCTTTCAATCACCTCACGTACATCCTTAACACCCGCATTTACGGCACTGAGCGAGAAAAACGCAAACGACAATTCATTAGCAATGATATTGGCCAGTGTAGTTTTACCGGTACCGGGAGGCCCCCAAAAAATCACTGAGCCCAACGTTTTGTTCTCCACTGCATTCCGCAAAATGCTACCGGGGCCTATCAAGTGCTGCTGTCCTACTACCTCATCTAATGTGCGAGGTCTCATCCTTTCTGCTAATGGTGTCATACTGCGAATTTAGGTCAGATTTCTCTGATAGATGATTTTGAATAAACAACCTTCATATTTTCAACTCCCCCCGAATCAAATTCGAACTAACCATTTGCGATAATTGTTGTTTCTTTGTAGAAAACAAATACTATCAACACTCCTGAAAACATATTATCTTTTTTAAAGCAGAATTTGGATTGGCTGAACCACTGACGGGTCTCCACCCTGTCGGGTAGTTTTTACTTCATGTTTTCATTTGTAATCTGTCTTTCATCTAAAAAAAGATACTCTTATGTCAGCCATTACACCTATTGCAACAACCGATTATTTCATTCAATTAGAAGCACAATATGGAGCCCATAACTATCATCCCCTGCCGGTAGTATTAAGTAAAGGACAGGGCGTACATGTATGGGATGTTGAGGGCAAAAGATATTTTGATTTCTTAAGTGGCTATTCTGCCGTAAATCAGGGACATTGTCATCCGGCAATCATAGCAGCTTTTACGGAACAAGCCCAACAGCTTACCCTTACCAGCAGAGCATTCTACAATGATAAATTAGGACTATTTGAAGAATATATCACCCAACTAATGGGCTATGATAAAGTACTGCCCATGAATACCGGGGTAGAAGCAGTAGAAACCGCTATCAAACTTTGCCGGAAATGGGCATACGAAGTAAAAGGCATCGGAAAAAATGCGGCAAAGATTGTAGTATGTAATGACAATTTTCATGGCCGTACTACTACTGTGGTATCATTTAGCTCTGATATTTCTTCTCGAAAGAACTTCGGGCCTTATACACCAGGCTTTATTAATATTCCCTATAACGATGTGGAGTCCTTGCAAAAAGTATTGGAAACCGAAGAAAACATTGTAGGGTTTCTGGTTGAGCCTATTCAAGGAGAAGCCGGTGTGATTGTACCCGACGAAGGCTATCTGCACTCCTGCAAGAAGCTTTGTGAAAAACACGGGGTACTGTTTATTGCCGACGAAATTCAGACGGGACTTTGCAGAACCGGAAAAATGCTGGCCTGTGACCACGAAGCCGTAAAACCCGATATTTTAATTCTTGGTAAAGCACTGAGTGGTGGTACCATGCCCATTAGCGCGGTGCTGGCCAATGATGCAATCATGCTGACAATCAAGCCCGGCGAACATGGATCGACTTATGGAGGAAACCCTCTAGCCGCAGTAACAGCCATCGCGGCTTTAAAAGTACTACAAGAAGAAAACATGGCAGAGAATGCCGAAATGCTGGGGGCCTATTTTAGGGAGGAGTTGCGTAAAACACCTTCTGCACTATTAAAAGAAGTGCGCGGCAAAGGTTTACTAAATGCTATCGAAATCAATAGTGGCATAGAGGATGATACTGCTTGGAATCTTTGCATGGCTTTAAAAGAAAATGGCTTATTGGCCAAACCCACTCATGGTAATAAGATAAGATTAGCCCCACCGCTCTGTATTACCAGCGAAGAGATAAAAGAATGTATTTTTATCATTCAAAAAACATTAAAGGAAATTGAGTAACCATAAACCACTCCATAATCGCATACCCGTATTTATAGTGGGTGCGATAGAAGGGATTATCGTCATATTGGCCATCTTTTGCTTTATGCAGGCGCAGGGCACCCACCTGCAACACCTATATTTATATACAACAATAGCCATCGTATTTATCGCCGCACTTTTGTACGGCGGGGCCTACTATACCCGAAAAGAAGAACTGGATGCCAGCGATACAGAAAGCAAAACCTTAAAAATATATAAGGCACTGGATATTGACGACCGACTGAAAGACGCCATGATAGCCGATACCATAGAAGAAAAGAAAAATTGGGAATTATCTTGGCAACATGAGGATAATGTTACCAGCAGCCTTACCCCCCAAGGTTATGCTTCATCCATGCTCTTGGGGTTCATCACCGGCAGCTTATTTATTTTACTCAATAATTATTTCATGCAGATGCCCGACTACAAGGCATTATTGCTCCCCCTCCTAGTATTAGGATTTTTGGGTTACACGAAATACAAATATTCCAACAAGAATCCGCTAACCGGTATGCTACTGATCGCATTATCGGGTATAGCCGCAGCAGTAGGAGCTTATTACGCCGGAGGATTTTTTATATAAATATCTAGCTGAAATTTTAATGAGTAAGGGGCTTCATCGGAGGTTCTTTAGGAAAAAAGGCTGTAATCATGATTACTACTGAAGCACCCAAAATAAGGTATAAGCCGGTAAGCTTTATAGGACAAATGCCTCCATCACAGGACGGAATAATGGCAAAATTTCTTATTGCCCAAGCTAGGTTACAAGCCGCAAATAAAAGATTGATACGCTTTGCCCAAATTTTGGGAATAAAAGTACAAAGCAATACCAATACCGACCATATAAAATGCCCATAAGCGGGCTTACCGTAACGGGTACCCTCAGTATCCACTCCGGTAATGGTAAGTAGGGTCGGCTCCTCCACCCGCATCCAAGGAATGAAACAAGCCACTATTACTACCACAATAGCTAAAACTGTAATGATTTGCGACCGACTCATAGCCTGCAAAATAACGTTGTTCCACACAATAAAAAAAGCGCTCTTTAGAGAGCGCCTTATTACATTATTTATTATTAGTGCTTAGAAATAGAACACACCACTCACGCCTAATACGCGATGTTGGTTATTTTTATTCGCATTATTTTCGTTGCTTCCACCAGGAGCGGTATTGGTCAAACCAATTCCATACTGAGCATGTACACCAAAACGGCCGAAATCTACACCGCCGATAATGTTGGCACCAAAGTCAAATCTCTTAAACTGACCGGAACCTACAGTACCGTTTCTGTCATCACCATCTAACGGATTGTCATTACCCCATTTAATACTTTCTGAGGAAGTAGTAGTGGTTCCGTCGGTTTTAATAGTGGTCTTCAGTTTACCGGCAATTCCCCAAAGCTGCGTAAGGACCTGCTCCAATATAAGCTTTTACCTTTTCATTAAAAGGCAGCATCACAGCAAAGTTTACAGGCAACTCCAGATAAAGCGGATTTACTTTATAGGTACTCTTTACGCCATCTACCAACGAAGTTGAAGATTCGGTACCTTTTGACTGCAGATCCAAACCGGTTCTGATTTCAAATGTGGATCCCAATGGAATAACGCCCACCACACCGGCATTAAAACTATTAAGTCTTTTACTATCATCCAGATTTCCCTCACGGCCGTTAGTAATGTTGGAATTATTCCATCCGGCCTTAATTCCAAATTTCGGTCTTGCAAAATCCTGAGCTTGAACAGCACCAGCTCCTAACAATAACGCTAATGCACCAATAATAAATTTGTTTTTCATAGCTGTTGTTTTCTTTAAAATTTTCATACAATGAATTTTGTTTCGCCCTATTAGTGTTAAATACTATGCCAAAATAGGGTTACGCTAGGGATATATGTTAACTTTTAATTATTAAAAACTGATAATCAATTTTTTACAATTAAAATATTTTAACAAAATTTCTTTACACTGTCCCTATTCCGCCTCATGGGAGACACTCCTGAAGAGGATTAGGGATGAAATTTCTTACACAGCTAAGAATTATGTAATCGGCGAGGATTTTGCATCATATTTATAAAGGTCAGGTATGCACTACAAGTGAAGTGAGTGACACAAGAGCGATGATAGTAGTACTGTAGCGGACTACCTAATAAAATATCTTTCGGTATTTGTCACAGGTAATACATATAACAGCTTTACGGCAGGCCGATGATGAAACGCTCCTGAAGGAGTTCACCCAAACCGGCAATCAGCATTATTTGAGCGAACTGTATCTACGATATAGTGAGATGCTCTATGGGGTATGCTTGAAATATCTGGAAAATGCGGAGGACGCTAGAGATGCTGTAATGCATATTTATCAGGAGTTGTTGCATAAAGTCCCCCGACACGAAATTCGGCAATTCAGAAGCTGGGTATATACTCTTACCAAGAATTATTGCCTGATGCAATTACGTAGCGCTAGAAAGCATATTACCATAAATCTGGAACAGCACCCTATGCAATCGGAGGATTTTTCGCATCTGGATAGCGTGATTGAAAAAGAGGCAGCCTTCAAAAGGCTGGAAAAATGCATTGAAAAACTACCCACAGACCAGAAAAACAGCATCAAGCTGTTTTATTACGATAACAAATGCTATAACGAAATCGCGGAAGCTACGGGAATGGATTGGAATAAAGTGCGGAGTTTGATCCAGAATGGAAGGCGTAATCTTAAAATCTGTATGGAAAAAAATGCAGGAAAATAATCGTACATATACTTTTTACGGACCGGAAGAAATACAGCGATATCTAAAAGGGGATATGAGCGCTCAGGAAATGCACGACCTGGAAAAAGCGGCATTGAAAGACCCTTTACTTGCCGATGCTATTGATGGCTTCAGTAAGGCAGACTGGGAACTGAGCCGACTCCATTTCAATCAAATAAAGGCGGAGATTACAGGTGCCTCTACCGGCCATCACCTGGTAGTTCCATTGCAAAAAAATGCTTCAAAATGGTGGCGTGGGGCTGCAGCTGCCTGTATTTTGGGGGTAATAGGTATCGGTACTTGGTGGCAAACTCAAGATGTGTCATCGGAATCCACTCCATTGGCAGACCTACCGGCTTTATCAACAACCCACGAGCCCACACCTACAACACCGAAATCTGTACAGAAAGATGTAGTAGACACCAAAAACCCCCATCCTCCAAAGGAAAAAAAGACAATAGAGAAAATAGATAATCAAGAGCAGAAAAGAAGGATTGCTAGCATCTATACATCCGAAACGAAATCACCAGCGCATTCTGGCAAAACCGCCACATCCGCTCCGCAAGTGCCTATCGAACTATCGGAATCCATGACTAGCCCGGTCGCTTCCTTACACTTACAGCAGGAAGCTCAGCTTTTTTCCAGCCGCAATGTAGACAGTAGTATTATTATCGCTATGTCCCTGCAGGAGTCGACAGCCGCCATCTCCTCCCAAATTCCCACTACAGTTCAAAATCAACTTATGGCCCCGGTAAAAAGCAAAGAGAGGGTCTCATCATCAGAACCGGTAGTGGTGGCAGTGCCGTCCCAAGACCCGAAAATAGGAACAATAGGAGATTTCCGAAAATTCAAATCCACAAGAGAATTAAAATCAAAAGAATTGGTGTACCCAGAAGAAGGTTGGGCTCATTTTTATCAAGAGCTGGGCAATACTCTTCATATCGATTCTACGAGAACCACTACCAAAACCATTCAAATACGGTTTAGGGTAGACGATAATGGCGACCCGGTAGATTTTGAAATCGTAGAGAGCCCGGATGCAATTCAAGCTCGAAAAGTTATCGAGCAAATTAAAAAACACAAATGGAAAAACTCAACAATCGATAAAAATGCCGTGGTACGCATTTATGTAAACTAAATTTTTCTATCCATAAAATCACGTCATTTTGACATAGTAAGCCCCCTTCCTGTTTGCGAGCTTTTTTATTTGTAGTCTAATGGCTTGTGGAGTAGTACGCGATCCTGCGAGAAAAATGCTTCCTCAAAATATGAAACCATCCTTATACGAAATTTTATTATATTCAGAAATCACCTTAACTTTAATTGTAGATAGCCGGTATTTTGAAAAATTTTTGAGACTCGCTAATTGCAAAAACAGTACATAAAGTATATCAAAATTAGCTTAGACCACTAAGAAAAATAGTCATAATATATAATGTAATCTATATAAAAAGCAATAGTTTATATAACTAAATACAATTACATAATAATCAATTACTTAATAAGTATATTTTAAGTATTCTACAAAATACCAAAATTCACCCAAATAATTCTTTCTGGCAAATAATACAATATTAATTTACAAATTAGTTAAATACCATTAAACAATTATAAATCATTAAATTAAATAAATAATATAAAACTAAATAAATTAGCATCCTAAATTCTTACAGTATTAACTCCTAATACTAAATATTTTAGATAAAAATTATAGCAAAGTAAACATTCTCACTATAACCAGATGGTGACCACCCTTCATGCATTAAAAAAATTTCCATTATAAGTTACGAAAATTACCTTAACATATTCCTCACCCATCTCCTGCTCTCTTCGGGCAATAAAAAAACGTCGTAAACATCCTTTAAGAATGCTTACGACGTTGTGTGTGAAATGAGATTTAGCCTTAATTCATATCGAGACTACTCCCCTCCCCTTCTTTTAAATGCCTGTCCAATTGGCAGGATCCTCTCTCCATTTTAAGAGTAATTCAGATTGTTCGGGTTTAATAATACCTCTTTCCAGCGCCAGCTCCAATAGTACCGGATAGCTCGTCAAAGCCTGGTATCTAATATTTCTAGCTTCAAAAGCCTCCTTCGCTACTGTAAAATCATAGGTAAAAATAGATACCATGCCCACAATTTCCAGTCCGGCAGCAACAAGGGCATCTACAGCCTGGAGGCTACTCTTACCGGTACTCACCAAGTCTTCCACCACCACCACTTTTTGTCCGGGTTCGTATCTACCCTCAATTTGATTACCTAAGCCATGATCTTTGGGTTTAGGTCTTACGTATAAAAAAGGCAACTTAATTTGATCGGCAGCCATAGCTCCCCATGCGATTCCGGCCGTAGCCACCCCGGCTAAGGCCTCCGCTTCTCCAAACTGCTCAAACAATACATTACACAGCTCGCTTTTTACAAAATCGCGGATATAAGGATAAGACAATACACTGCGATTATCACAATAAATGGGGCTCTTCCAGCCGCTGGCCCAAGTAAATGGATTTTCGGGGCTCAGCCTCACCGCATTCGCCTCCAGTAATTTTTCTGCAACTACTTTTGCATCATTCATGGCTTGTATTTACTTTTAAGCTGCGAAAATAGAAATAAAGCCACGAAATGCACGAAGATTTCCAAATCTCATGTATCTTATCCGCGTAAAACCATCATCGGGTGCATCTTACCCATTTATCCATTTCTAAAGCAGATCAACCATGTATATTATTATTTATATCCATAATAAACCCGTTTACCTCTGCGATCAGCTTGATTCCAAACTGGAGCAACTGCATCATCGGCCCGATACCATATTCATAGATGAACTAGGTACACATAGTATCAAAGCCATGCTCCGGGAAATAGCCCTTCCTGAAATCCACTGCGGTATTTTTTTGCATCCCGACTTGGAAGCGCTAAAAAAAGCGTTCTTTAAAAAATTTGAAAAGCATGTGGCCGCGGGAGGCCTGGTGCTTAACGATCGGAAAGAGATTTTGATGATTTTCCGCCGCGGCTTCTGGGATTTACCCAAAGGTCATATTGATGAAGGCGAAACATTAGAAGCCTGTGCCATTAGGGAGGTGCAGGAAGAAACCGGCATACAAGCGCTCGAGATTATTAAGCCGCTCACTATTACCTATCATACTTATGAACAAGGAACCCATCATATTCTGAAGGAATCGCACTGGTACCTGATGTCCACCCCCGCCGATTCCCAACTAATTCCCCAGACCGAAGAAGACATTGAACAGATTGAATGGGTAGCTTCGGAAAAGCTGGAAGCTTATATTGCCAAAGCTTATCCCTCCATAAGAAATGTAATACAGGGATATATTGAGAATCATACCTCCCAGCCTTAAATCAAAGCCTGTTCAAAAGAAAGTTTTAGTACTTTGATAATACCAAAGTAACAATAACATTTTGCTATTTTTGCCCACCATGTCCAAAGCAAACAAACCTTCAGAGACTCCATTAATGCAGCAGCACCGGGCTATTAAACAGAAATACCCTGATGCTGTCTTGCTGTTTCGGGTAGGAGATTTCTATGAAACTTTCGGACAAGACGCCATTATTGCCTCCCAGGTATTAGGTATTACCCTTACCAAAAGAAATAATGGCGCGGCTGCCTCTCTTGACCTAGCGGGCTTTCCGCATCATGCTTTAGACACTTATCTACATAAGCTGGTAAAAGCCGGCTATAGAGTAGCGATTTGTGACCAGCTGGAAGACCCCAAACAAGCCAAAGGGATTGTAAAGCGTGGCGTAACCGAGATGGTCACTCCCGGGACCGCCATCAACGATAAACTACTCGAGCATAAAAGCAATAACTTTCTGGCAGGTGTACATTTTGCCGGCGATAATTTGTTTGGGCTCTGCTTTCTAGATTTATCCACCGGTGAATTTCTAATTGCCGAAGGGGACAGAGAGTATGCAGATAAATTACTACAAAGCTTTGCCCCCTCGGAGGTAATTTTTGAGCGCCATAAACAAAAAGCCTTTCGGGAACTCTTCGATGCCAGAATGTATACTTATACGCTGGACGAATGGATATTTGATACCGCCTATGCAGAAGAAACGCTTTTGAAACATTTTCAAACGCATTCCCTTAAAGGCTTTGGAATAGAGGAATATAAACAGGGTATTACGGCAGCGGGTGCTGTGATCCATTATCTAAAGGATACAGAGCATCCCAATCTGCAACACATTACCTCTATACAATGCATTCACCGGAATAATTTTCTATGGATGGATCGCTTTACCATCCGTAATCTGGAGCTTACCTATGGCAATGCGGAGGGGAACCATACATTACTAAGTGTACTGGACAATACCGTGTCGCCCATGGGAGCCCGTCTTTTAAAACGCTGGTTACTCTTTCCACTTATCGATATCAATCAAATCAATGAAAGACTGCAACTGGTAGAAACTTTTATTAAAGAAACGGATCTCAGAAACGACCTCTCCCACGCCATTAAACAGTGTGGAGATATTGAAAGACTGATATCGAAAATACCTACCAAAAAAATCAACCCACGTGAGGTATTGCAGCTGGCTAAAGGATTAAAACAGGTGCAGCAGATTAAGGAATGGTGTACGAAGCACAATAATCCGTATCTGCAACGCATCGGTGATGCTTTGAATCCTTGCCCCCTGATTGCGGAAAAAATATTTACAGAAATTATAGATAATCCGCCAGCTACCATTGCCAAAGGAGGGGTAATTAATAATGGAGTTAACCCCGAGCTGGATGAGCTGCGCGATATTTCCCAAAGCGGCAAGGCTTATTTGGCCAAACTGCAAGCTATTGAAGCTGAAAAAACGGGCATTACTTCGCTTAAAATTGGGTTCAACAATGTCTTCGGTTATTATCTAGAAGTTACCAATAGCCATAAAAGCCGTGTTCCCGAAAACTGGATACGCAAACAAACCTTGGCAAATGCCGAACGCTACATTACGCCCGAACTAAAAGAGTACGAAGAAAAAATCACCGGGGCCGAAGAAAAAATTCTGCAAATCGAAGCACAGCTCTACGATCAATTGCTCAGTGAGCTGATGGATTATCTACAGCCTGTACAGACTAATGGGAACTTACTGGCAATACTGGATTGTCTCTGCTGTTTTGCTCATAATGCCATCCATTATCAATACAAAAAACCTGAGCTGCATGAAGGTGACGATTGGGTAGTGAAAGAGGCACGCCACCCGGTGATTGAGCGCAATCTGCCTCCGGGAGAAAGCTATATTCATAACGATATTGAACTGAATAAAACCGATCAGCAGATTATCATTCTTACCGGTCCTAATATGAGCGGTAAATCAGCATTGCTGCGGCAGGTGGCGCTGATTACTTTAATGGCTCATATGGGAAGTTTTGTGCCGGCAACCGAAGCGAAAATTTCGCTTACCGATAAAATATTTACACGTGTAGGAGCATCGGATAATCTAAGCGGTGGAGAAAGTACATTCATGGTAGAGATGAATGAGACTGCTGCTATTATTAATAATATTACACCGCGGAGTTTGGTATTGTTGGATGAAATAGGACGAGGCACTTCTACTTACGATGGAATTTCTATTGCCTGGAGCATTATCGAATACCTGCATCAATCGCCACACCAGCCTAAAACCCTATTTGCAACACACTACCACGAATTAAACGAACTGGAAGAAAAATTCCCGCGCATTAAGAATTATCATATCACAAATAAGGAAGCGGGCAATAAAATCATCTTCCTGCGCAAGCTGGCACGTGGGGGCAGTACCCATAGCTTCGGTATTCATGTGGCCAAAATGGCGGGGATGCCTCCTTCGCTTATTCAACGAGCAAATGAAATATTAGCCCATTTAGAATCGCAACATGTGGATGATAACACAAATGCGGATCAACCAGTCCGAAGAGCCGATAAAGATCTTTCGGAAAAAATAAAAAATATCAATACCGCCCAGTACCAGCTGTCGATATTTGACGCACATAGTCAAACTTTTGAAGAAATACGACAACTGCTTGCCAACATTGATATTAATAGGCTTACCCCTGTTGAAGCCCTTCTGAAACTGCAGGAAATAAAAAATATGGTCAAATAAAGATTTCGTTTCTTTGCTTTGAAATGAGAATTACTAAATCAATAAGGTTACTGTTTTGTGCCATTGGCCTATATGGCACTTCATTAGCTCAGGATATCGAAGATGCGAACAAACTGAAGACCGATTTCACTGATAAAGGTCTTCAATTTACGAAAGGAGATAATTTCCTACTCAATTTTCGGTTTCGCACCCAATTAAGAGCCGGCTATTACAGTCGTACCGATGATGTCGATGAACATGGTTTCGAAGGAATGGTGCGCCGGTTTCGCTTGCGCTTTGAAGGGCATTTATTATCTCCCAAACTCGAATACAAGTTACAACTTAGTTTTTCCAAACGAGACATGGATCTTGATAGCGGCGATCCGCAAATTGTTAGAGATGCAGTGTTTTATTATAACCCCAATAAATACTGGTCGCTAGGTTTAGGGCAAACCAAACTACCCGGTAATAGAGAGCGTGTTAATTCTTCCGGTGAATTACAAATGCCAGATCGTTCTATTGCAAATAGCAAGTTTACTCTTGACCGGGATTTTGGTATTTTTATTAATCGTCAAATCGCCATACAAAAACAGGTAATCCAATTACAGACTGCAATTTCTACCGGAGACGGCCGTGGACAGGTCAGTGTTGACAAAGGTCTTGCCTATACCGGCCGAATAGAATATTTACCTTTTGGTGAGTTTAAAAACAAGGGCCACTATTTTGAGGGCGATTTAGAGTTTGAAGAAACGCCCAAGCTTTCTTTGGGGCTTACTTACTCTAAGAATTTCAGAGCCAACCGTACAGGTGGTCAATTAGGAAAACATATGTATAGTGCATATGATGAAGAAGAAGCGTTATATGCCAATATTCGTACTATTATTGCTGACGCAATGTTTAAATATAATGGTTGGGCATTCATGGGAGAGTATTTCGATCGTAAAGTAGATGATTTCTCAGTAAAAGATTTCTCAGACCGCCCTGATGACTTGGTCACCTTTTTAAAAATGCCCGCCGGTAAAGCCATTAATGTTCAGGGGTCAAAGATGGTTTCAAAAAAAGATGAAATCGTGATCAGATACACCCAAATAAAACCCCATAAAGAAGTGGCCTTGTATCAGTATAGGATGGCGACAAAAGCTATAGGTTATTCGCATTACTTTAACAAGCACAAAATAAAATTGCAGGGTTATCTAGGATTAGATGACAGAATGGGCGATTCGGACGAACTTGACGATCCCTTTAAGAATCGTGTGAATGGGATGATACAACTGGAAATCGGAATATAATACCCCAGATATTTATGGGTATGTGCCAAACTTTTACTTTTCAATATTGTTCATTTGCGTATGAAACTGGATATATTAGCCATTGGAGTGCATCCAGACGATGTGGAGCTAGGTTGTGCAGGCACCATCATTAAAGAGATAAGAAACGGTAAAAAGGTTGGAATTATTGACCTTACGCAAGGGGAGTTGGGAACACGAGGCTCAGCAGCCACCCGTCATGCTGAAGCTACTGCTGCTGCTCAAATTATGGGAGTAGCGGTACGCGAAAACCTGAAAATGCGCGACGGCTTCTTTAAGAATGATGAAGAACATCAGCTACAACTTATCCGGGCTATTCGAAAATATCAGCCAGATATTATCCTGGGAAACGTTCGAAAAGACCGACATCCGGATCATGGTCGCGCCGGCGATCTCATCAATGATGCCTGCTTTTTATCAGGTCTTTTGAAAATCGAAACCATGGACGAAAATGGCAAGCCTCAGCAAAAATGGCGTCCTCGTTATTTTTTGCAATATATCCAAGACTGGTTCTATGAGCCTGACATATTGATTGATATAAGTGATGTAATTGATGAAAAAATGAAGGCCATAGAAGCGTATACTACACAATTTCATACACCTACCAGTGAAGATGGTCCTGTAACTTATATTTCTACTCCCGAATTCAAGGAAAGTTTGCTCGCGCGCATGCGCATGCTAGGAAGACGTATCGGTGTGAAATACGCCGAAGGCTTTATCAGTGATAAACATATCGGCATACATAGTTTAGACAACTTAATACTGCAAGAAACATAATTTAGGAGGACTTTTGCATATTTTTATTGTAGGAGCAGTAATAATCTGTTACCTTTGTGCCTCACACAATATAAAATAGTAGAAAATATCACATTGAATGTCTGTTCCTAAGTTTGCCTCTCCTTCTCCCCCTTCGTTTCATACAGTACTTAAGTCACGAATCAACGATTACTTTAAAACGCAAGGTTTGCGGAGCACAGGAAATATAAGGCTCTATTCCAAAGCATTCTTTTTAGTTACCGGTTTTATTGCATTATATATACATCTTGTATTCTTTACACCGCCGGCAGCATGGGCCATCTTTGAATGTCTCCTGTTGAGTCTTTTTACTTCGGCTATCGGATTTAATATTATGCATGATGGTGCGCATGGAAGCTTCAGTAGTAAACAATGGGTCAATAATCTGGCTGCATCATCTCTTAATTTTCTAGGTGCAAATACCTTCATGTGGAAGATGAAGCATAATGTCATTCACCATGCTTATACCAATATCGACGGCATTGATGATGATCTAGATGCCAAGCCATTTTTAAGACTTTGCGAAACCCAGAAGCATTACAAAGTGCACAAGTTTCAACATCTGTACTTCTGGTTTATCTATTCCTTACTTTATCTATTTTGGATTTTCTACTCCGATTATCAGAAATATTTTACACGGCGAATAGGTGATATTCCTCTTAAGAAGATGTCCACCAAAGACCACTTTATCTTCTGGGGTTTTAAAATATTACACCTTGTTTTGTTTGTAGTACTTCCCATCATTTTTGTGGGTGTAGGCCCCTGGGCTATAGGATTTACTGTATATGCCCTATTTGCTGGCTTTGTGTTAAGCATCGTATTTCAACTAGCCCACACTGTAGAACATACACACTTTCCACAGCCCAATAGCCATACAAATAAAATAGAAGACGAATGGGCTATTCACCAGTTAAAAACCACAGCCAACTTTGCTACCAATAATAGACTGGCATGTTGGTTTATGGGCGGACTGAATTTTCAGGTAGAACATCATTTATTCCCTAAAATATCACATATACATTACCCCAAAATCAACAAGATCATTAAGAGTACTTGCCAGGAGTTTAACGTCACTTATATCGAATATAAAAGGGTAATTGATGCAGTGGCTTCGCACATTGCGCATCTGAAGCAGCTCAGCGATCCATCCTACACGCATTAGCTGTAATACGACTTAAAGCATAGAACGCATCAACCGATATTTCACCTCGGGGAAACGAATTACTGCTGTAACCCACAGCAATGTTTGAGTCAGCACAGGAATAACAATAGGTTGCTGATGTTGCAGGTGTGTGGCGATAGCTCCACCCAAATAAGCAGCCAGCATCAAGGTACCTAACACCCCTGTTCTCGGAATAATGAACAATATTAATGATACCATCTCTACGATACCTATCAATAAATATGTTTTTGCATTGATACCGAAATATTCGGCTTGTGCGATTGCCGTCTCGTTCTGAGAAAGCTTTAGATAAGCACTCATAATAAAAAGAAAGCTTAAAAGGAAGGTTAAGATCCATCCGGCGATTTTGGCGAATTTTGTTTGCATAACTTTTAATTTTTATAGCAAATCTCAGAATAGATGCTATACATTTGTTATCTGTTACAAAAAGGATAGTAGTTACAAAAAGAATAGCACATGGTTACTCACACTCCCGAAAGCTGTGCCAAAGCCCGACTGGCGATTAGAGATACATTAGATGTGGTTGGAGGTAAATGGAAATTGGTTTTACTTGCTGTACTACGTAGTGGTAAAAAAAGATTTAATCAATTATCACGCGAAGCCGGCATTTCTCCTCGCATATTATCGAAAGAATTACAAGAACTAGAACTCAATGGTTTGGTAAAGCGTGAAGTATGTCAAACCAAACCTATTACGGTATTATACGAGCTTACACCTTATAGTAAAACATTAGACGAAGTAATGAATGCGATGGAAAAATGGGGCACGCAGCATCGTAGGAAGATTATTTTAGGGGAATAACAATAAAATCTTTATAATGCCTTTTATCCCAAAGCCCCGTTTAGTCCCACTTCTATTTCAGATATAGCGCATCCACCACCTATGGCATACTCTTACCGGGAAGTAATGCTCCTATTTATACATTAAATTCCATCTCTACTTTAATAAGAGCTCCATTAGAAAATTCCTTATTCTAATGTTCCAATAATAAAATAAAAAAATATAGACAGACTTGTCTGTACATTAAAAATTCCATACCTTTGTTTTCATATCCATCTCGACATGACTAGTCCAAGAGAACGCATTCTGGAAACTGCATCGTACCTGTTTCATCAACAGGGATATAACAGTACCGGCATCAATCAAATCATTAGTGAAGCCAATGTAGCCAAAGCAAGCTTTTACCAGCACTTCAAATCGAAAGACGATTTATGTGTGGCATACTTGAATGCGAGACATGAATATTGGTTTTCTGAACTGATGGCCTACGTATCAACCTCTAAAAGCCATAAAAAAAGAATACTCAGCGCATTCGATTTTATTATATATATGAACGCAAAGGAGCATTTCAGAGGATGCAGTTTTTTAAACATTCTGTCTGAAATATCCAAAGAGCAAGAGGCTATACTTTCTGTAATACAAGCTCATAAAACCGATCTCAGAAAGTTTTTTGAAAAAGAACTCGACGATAAGCTACAGGCTGCTCATATTTACTTGCTATTTGAAAGTTCAATTATAGAAAGCCAACTTTTTAAATCCAATGAGCTGGTCGAAAAAGCGAAAAGAATTGTGCACACTTTAATTTAATATTATGGAACAAAGACCCCCTCTGCCTCCATTTACCGTGGAGACCGCTAAACAAAAAATACAAATGGCAGAAGACGCCTGGAATACTAAAAATCCTCAAAAAGTATCAATGGCTTATACCATTGATAGCGAATGGCGCAATCGCAACCTTTTTCTCAAAGGACGGGATGAAATTGTACAATTTCTAACTGAAAAATGGGAAAATGAGCTGGACTATAAACTTAAGAAAGAATATTGGGCTCATACCGATAATAGGATTGCGGTAAGGTTCGAATATGAATACAGAAACAAAGATGGGAAATGGTTCAGGGCTTATGGTAATGAAAACTGGGAATTTGATGAAAATGGTCTCATGAAAAAACGTTATGCAAGCATCAATGATCTCGAAATAAAAGAAACAGACAGATACTTGTAAGCGTAAATTTTTGAGCAAAACGAAATGCTTGTGTTTAAAAATACTAGGCATTTCGTTTTTTTATGCGATTATTACATGTAGTTTTTGGGAGATTGCTGAGAGAACTACACAGATAATAATAAATGCAATAGAATAGACATTAAAAAAGCGCAGCTTTTTCGCTGCGCTTTGTGATCCCGCTGGGGCTCGAACCCAGGACCCCAACATTAAAAGTGTTGTGCTCTACCAACTGAGCTACGGAATCTCCAATGGTTGTTTTTGTATCACCATTCCCGTTTTGGGAGTGCAAAAATAGGAGTATGAATTTAATACTCCAAACTTTTTTTCATCAATTTGGTAATTTTTTTATCATAAACCCATTTTTCTGCAGATGCTTTATAATAATATCTAACTTGTTGTAGAACTTGTCCTTTCTGCGTGGATCGGTTCCCAAGTGAATAAGTAATAAACTACCCCCTAATATTTTCTCGTCCAACTTAAAAAGATGCTGTAAAAGATCTCCACTACTCCTGTAATTTTTTAAACCAGGCCAGGTATAATCGGCATTGGTGCCCGTGCCCGGAGTAAAATTAAGAACTGTTAATCCCAACTCCTTGCACCATTCTACTATCTGCTTGTTATACCACTCATATGGCGGTAAATACCATTTCCCGGATTCAATATTCAATTTGCGCAATTGTTCCAATGATTTTTCTAAATCTGTTTTAAAAGAGTCTTTACTTACTAGCAAAGAATCTCTCTTTGTCCAATCGGCATATAATAAATGCTTATCAGAATGCGAACCGATATAATGCCCCTGTCGATGCAATTGTTGCAGTAAAGCATAATGCTTCTTATTTCGTAAAAAATCTCCCGTAAAAAAGAAGTTCCCCTTAACCTTATTTCTGGCGAGCGTCTCTACTACATGCTTTCCTCCCTCTGCAAATTCGTGCGCAGAGAATAATAAATAAACATGCTTCTTATCACTATCTATTTTTATTACACCACCCTCCTTATCATATTCCAATCGAGATAAGGTATCACTTTGTAGCATGGACAAATAATAAGACAGACTAGCAGTACCATCCATTGTAGGTTCATTAGTAGAGTAATCGCCATAATCATCATGATACACCGCCACATCTGACTGAAAGGCTTCAAACTCATCCGGCGCATAGAGTTTAATGCCGATGAGTTTGTTCCAAATACTTCCATATACGGGACCATCCACCAGTCCTCCAGAAATTTTATAGTTATACAAATGTGTAAATGCCGAATGCGGATCTTTAGGCGCAATACCGTTTTCCGGCAAATCGCAAATCATACTGGTGCCCCAAGGATTACAGCCAAACAGCCAGTCGCGCAAGGCAGCTTCTTCTTCTTCAAAACTTTTATCACCCGTAATCTTTCGATACAAACTCATCTGCGTTAGCATACCTACCACCAGATTGTTGGAGCACCAAATAAATGGTACTCCTATCAAGAAGGGATTATTCTTACCCCGATTTACCACACGTTGTATCCCTTCACGCATGTAACGGATATAAGTATCCCGATTATGATGATCCAACTTTGCACCGAAGTAATGCCCCAGATTGACAAAAGGATACCATTGGTAATGATTGGCACTATCGGCTCCCATCCACGGCGTTACAGGTTCCATATGGGCAAATTGTATGGCATCTTTCAAATAAACACTATCTCCGGTAAGCTTAAATAATGTGATTGCAGCCAACTCCATATCATCCGCATAATTATCCTCTGCATAGATGTAAGGCGATACGACAGATATGGTTTGTGTATTGCCGGGATGCTGTTTGCCAAACTCATAGGCATCGATAGCTTTTTGTACGAGGCTTTCAGCAAACTGCGGATAATAAGGTTTCATCACCTGTGCACCAATGGCAAAAGCTGTAGCAAATTTTCCAGCTGAGGATGCAGCCCCCACAGTTTTATTCTTGTACTTTTCGCCCTGGGGTTTCCCCGTAATGAAATAGACTGGGCGGGCAAATCCCTTATTGGGAGCATATACCACAGAGTCCAGTGTGGGCAGGCGCATGCCCTGATGGTCGCGGTCGTCCGCAATCTGATTATAATACTCCCCTTTCCTCGGATTCATTTTTACCAGCCAGTCCAGTCCCCATTTGGCTTCATCAATCACATCAGGAATATTATTGCTGCCCTCATTACCCCAAGCATCGTATTTATCCTGAAAACTCTCCGGATGCTGCATGAAAGCAAACATCATCTGAAATGTAGCATTGGCCGAGGTAGGCAAATATTGCAAATAGTCCGACGCGTCGTGCCAACCACCGGCTACATCAATATATGTGGAGTCTTTGTTTTTATCAGGATGATAAACGATGAACCCATCTTTTGTATGACAACTATCCTTTAGAAACGGATTATACTTGCTCCTCTGCTGACGCATATACTTCAACACAAAATCAGCCGTTCCCTCGTACACACGATTATCTATCTTAAATTCCGGAGATTTTATGGAGCCAGCTTTGATGTAATAAATTCCCTTTCGGGAGAAAGGAGAAAAATTCAATCGCCAAGTATGTGCAAAAGGACCGTATTTACCAAAATACTTTACAGCTTTTGCCTCATATACCACTTTGTGGGTAGCGGCATCCACTACTTCAAATCGAGTGCACTCTATAGGCTCTTTACTGCCCATTACCGCCACTTTTACATCTGCCTCTCTGTACCCTAGCTGATTTATCCGTATCCAGGCCTGCTGTGCATATATGCGTTCCCACAAAAACATCATCGATAAGGTTATCAGTACCTGACAAAGGACATGCTTTTGAATCATAATCTAAATTTTTACATCAATTTACGAAAATCATAAGGCTCAATGGTATTGATTTTTGAGGTTTTATAATTAGGTTTGTCTCTATAATCAACACCTTGGGCAGATGAACCATTACTATAAAGATAAAGTTGTTGTGGTTACCGGCGGAACCGATGGCATCGGTCGTGCGCTAGTGAGCAAATTATTACATTTAGGTGCCAAAGTAGCCACCTGCGGACGTAAGCATGATAAACTCTATGAGTTACAAGCACAACACCCCTCATTACCATTACATACACTGGTTGCTGATGTAAGCAATGAAGCCGATTGTAAAAGGTTCATAGAATCGACCTTACAAGCTTTTGGGAAAATCGATATCCTTATCAACAACGCGGGCATCAGCATGAGGGCTTTATTTAAAGACCTAGAAGTGTCGGTGATTAAAAAAGTAATGGATATCAATTTTTATGGAGCAGTACATTGTACCAAATTCGCGCTGCCTGCTCTAATCAGTTCCAAAGGTACTATTGTAGGCGTATCGTCTATAGCAGGCTACCGTGGACTTCCGGGCCGCACAGGCTATTCTGCTAGCAAATTTGCCCTACAGGGCTTTCTGGAATGTCTCAGAACCGAACTGATGGACGACGAAGTGCATGTAATGTGGGTTTGCCCCGGATTTACTTCATCCAAAATCAGGGATCACGCACTTAACGATAAAGGTGAGCAACAAAAAGAAAATCCCATGGACGAAAATAAAATGATGAGCGCTGAGGAATGTGCAGATCATCTGCTCAAAGCTATCATGAAGAAAAAGCGCACGCTAGTACTAACAATGACCGGTAAAGAAACCGTGCTGCTGAACAAATTCTTCCCCAAACTGGCAGATAAGCTGGTACATAAATTTTACTTCAAGAATAAAGAACTGGTGAAATAAGTCTGTATTCAGCGTAAATACATGCACGATTAAGCAAAAAAAGATAAATTGCACCCAAAATTAAAAGGTAGGCTGGTACTCACTCAATGAACTTTGTAACACTTACATCCGATATTGGGAACAACGATTATCTTATCGGGGCGATAAAGGCCCAGTTATTGCAAGCCAATCCTGACCTTTTACTGATAGACATTTCGCATAACATTGCACCGTTCAACTATCCGCAGGCGTCTTATGTATGCCGTGGAGCCTTTAAAAATTTTCCGGAGTACACGTATCATATTATACTGATTAATCTCTTCGACAAGAAACCGCAGAACCTGTTGCTGGCTTTTCATAAAAATCAATACATCTTCTGTGCCGACAACGGACTGCTCAATATGATTCTAGAAGAACGGCCAGATATCGTAATGGGTATTCCTCTGGAAAAAACGGCTACTAAAAATACATTGTATTGCACCGAAGTAATAGCCAACACCATACGCCGTTTATCCAACGGAGAACCTATACAAAAAATTGGCATTCCGGATGTAAGCTTTATTGAAAAGAATCCGCTAATGCCTATTCAAACCAATAACTACATAGAAGGGCAAATTATCTTTATTGATAATTTTGAAAATGTGGTGGTCAACATCACCAAAAAACAATTTGAAGAACAAAGACAGGGACGAGCTTTTAAAATTGTGTTCTTACGAGATGAGGTAATCAATAAGATCAGTGAGTCTTACGCCGACGTACCCGAAGGTGAAAAATTAGCGCTTTTCAACAGCGCCGATTATCTAGAAATAGCCATCAATAAGGGAAATGCCGCAGGGTTATTCGGTTTAAAAGGCTATTCCGAAAAAGCCCACAATTCTGCAGTAATCATGCAGCATCAATTACTGTATCAAACAGTAAAAGTATACTTCGAATAATTTTTGCGAAACGTAGCTCTATGTTAGAAAGCTGCAGGCTTCAATCTCAAACCTGTCGTTTCTTCAAGGCCAAACAATAGATTCATATTATGCACAGCCTGACCGCTGGCGCCTTTTAAAAGATTATCCAGTGCAGAGTGCACCACAAGTTTATTCCCAGCTTTTTCTAGGTGAATTATAGCTTTATTTGTATTTACTACCTGCTTTAAAAATATAGGTGTGCGGCTAATCTGTGTAAAAGGATGGCTTTCATAAAAACTTTCATACAAAGGGAATAACTCCTCCAACGAAAGATCGGTGGTAATCGTAGAGCTCACAAAAATACCCCGTGTAAAATCGCCACGCCAAGGAACAAAGCTTAAATCAAAATCGGTATTAGGTTGCAGTTGACTCAGCGATTCTCCTATTTCTCCCAGATGCTGATGAGTAAGCGTTTTATATGCCTGAATATTATTAGCCCGCCAGCTAAAATGTGAGGTAGCTGAAAGGGCTTGACCGGCACCTGTGCTGCCGGTAATACCTGTGGTATAGATATCCTTCAATAAGCCTTCTTTAGCCAGAGGCAACAATCCTAATTGAATGGTTGTGGCAAAACAACCCGGATTGGCGATATTGGATGCCTTAGTAATTTCTTCTTTGTTCAGCTCGGGCAATCCGTAAATGAAAGTGCGGTTCAGTGTCGCTTGTACCCGATCTTTCTTCAAACGAAAATCATTGGCTAGGTCGATAATCTTTATGTGCGGGGCCACATCGTTTTCATGCAAAAACTTAGTGGACTCACCGTGTCCTAAACATAGAAACAAACAATCAATGTCCTGCGAAAGCTGATTTGTAAACTTTAAATCGGTATCTCCTATTAAATCTTTATGCACTTCATGAATGTACTTATCGGCATTACTACGACTATGGATAAATTTAATATCCACTTCGGGGTGATTGATAAGCAGTCTTATCAATTCGCCTCCAGTATATCCAGCGCCACCAATTATTCCGACGTTAATCATGATGTATTTTGTTTTAGAGGAGATTTATAAAATACGCATCACATCCAACTTACTCAACCTATTAGAACCTTTGTCCGTTCTTTTGATAGGCCTTTTCTTTTACCTGATGATAGATTCCGGTCTGGTTTCCGAAGATACGCGTAAATCCTTTCACATCATCCGCAGTATAACCGGCATTCATTTCTCCATAGCTACCAAATTCGCTATTCATTAAATCGTAATCGCTCTCAATACCGATTATTTCATAACGATAAGGATGCAATTGGATAAACACCTTACCGGTTACGTTACGTTGAGAACTCTCAAGGAAAGCTTCCATATCGCGCATTACGGGATCTAATATCTGTCCTTCATGTAACCACATGCCATAGAACTGGGCAATCTGGTCTTTCCATTGTAATTGCCATTTGGTAAGCACATGCTTTTCCAATGCATGGTGACCTTTGATAATAAGAATGGGAGCTGCCGCCTCAAAGCCTACACGCCCCTTAATACCGATAATTGTATCACCCACATGAATATCGCGTCCCACTCCATAAGGACCGGCAATGGACTGCAGATATTGGATAGCTTCAGTAGGATGATCGAAGGCCTCATCGTTTACCTTCACCAGCTCTCCTTTCTCAAACGTTAACACTACTTCCTCAGAACCTGTTTTAGTAACCTGAGTAGGCCATGCTTCTTCAGGAAGCAGTCCTTTTGAACTCAGAGTTTCCTTTCCTCCCACACTGGTGCCCCACAAGCCTTTATTAATTGAGTATACGGCTTTCTCAAAATTCATTTCTACACCCTTGCTCTTTAGGTATTCGATTTCAGCTTCACGGCTTAATTTCAAATCACGAATAGGAGTAATAATTTCTGTACCCGGTGCAATAATATTTAAAATCATATCGAAGCGCACCTGATCGTTACCGGCACCGGTGCTTCCATGCGCCACAGCATCGGCCTGTATTTCCTTTGCATATTCAGCAATATGGATAGCCTGACTCAAACGCTCAGCCGAAACACTTAACGGATAAGTATTATTCTTTAATACATTGCCGTATATCAGATAACGAATGATTGAATTATAATAGTTCTTTACAGCATTTACGGTTTTATGTGATTTCACACCTAGATTCTTTGCATGCTGCTCAATCTTCTCCAACTCCTCATCACTAAAACCACCTGTATTTACAATAATGCTGTATACTTCATACCCCTGCTCCTCAGTCAAATACTTCACACAAAAAGATGTGTCTAAGCCTCCGCTAAAGCCTAATACTACTTTTTTACTCATCCTATTGAATATTTATTTAAAGAGTGAATTCAAAAATACTTTGATGCCTGAGCCAGTACCTCCGTTCTTTTCCTTACGACGGAAAGACTTCAAAAACTTCCATTGCTTAAACCGCAGCAATCTTTCCAGTCCCGATTTGTTTTCCTCGAAAAAAGCCTTAGTCTCTTCCGGTTCGTAGTGATCTTTAGGATCGTATAGCATCGCTGTACACATACAATTCTTACGATCCTTACTAATCAAAATATCGTAGTTCACACAACTTTTACAACCTGCCCAAAACTCCTCGTCTTGTGTAAGCTCGGAATAGGTAACCGGTTCGTAGCCAAGCTCGCTGTTAATCTTCATTACAGCCAAGCCAGTTGTAAGCCCAAAGATCTTGGCATCGGGATATTTTGTTCGGCTTAGATTAAAGATAGTATGCTTAATTCTTTTAGCTACACCGCTCTTTCTATAAGGAGGCGCAACAATAAGTCCGGAATTGGCGACATATTCACCATGGCTCCAAGTCTCGATATAACAAAAACCTACCCATTCCCCGGTTTTAGTAACGGCGATCACCGCTTTCCCTTCCTCTATTTTCTTTTCAATATACTCGGGGCTGCGCTTTGCAATTCCAGTACCTCTTGCTGCGGCAGAGGCGGCCATTTCTTCGGTAATCTGGGTAGAATACTTTTTATCTTCAGAGATTGCTACTCTTACTATAATGTCCTGATTGTCCACTATGTTCAAATTAATAAGATGGGTGGGTGCCGGCCCTGAAAAAAACAACTACATTTTCAGAAGGGATTCACTGACAGGGACCTTCGGCAAGAGGTGAGGCCTGTCAGCAAAGAGGACAACGCTGCGGACGAGGTGAGAAGGTAAACACATCAAAACCAACCGCATACACGCCAGTAGTAATGCCTGCGTGAAACACAAAATGTTTGGTATGAGTAAACCAATGGTTCATTTAGAAACAAATAGTATTTTAGACGTGCAAAAATAATACAATATTCATATTCATATCCTAAAATTTATCCAATAAAATTTTTTGCTATGCCAGTAGAACCATTAACCGTTACCCCACCCAAACCGAAGAAAAGAAGCGGCTGCTTTAAGTACCTTGTCTTTGCCATCTTATTGGTGCTTGTATGTGGAGGCATATACATTTACTGGAAGTTTTATTATCCCTATACCTCCGATGGCGTAAAATCCGGATACCTGAACTTTGCTGTTGAAAAAGGCCAAATATTCAAAACTTACGAAGGTAAGTTAATACAAGAGGGCATACGCGGAGTAATGGGAGGTGGTGTCCAATCCAATGAGTTTGAGTTTTCTATTAAAGACAAAAAAATCTTCGATATTCTTAAAATGAATTCGGGAAAACGTGTGGATTTACACTACAAGGAATACAATGGTGTTATACCTTGGAGAGGCAACACTCGATATATTGTAGACAGTATTATTTCCATGCGGGATGCTCCTGAGCCATCAGGCTTTTAGAAGAAATATGGCAGGCTGTTTGTGCAAATTAGGTACTTGCTGCTTCCATTTTGCAACGGTACGGGTGTGTATTCTTTCATCAGAGCCGGTAATGTTTACCGCAACACACAACTGGGTTGTTGGCTGGCAGTGTTTTAACAAAGCTTCCAGCATTTGATTGTTGCGATAAGGAGTTTCGATAAAAATCTGTGTACAGTTTTTCTTTCTGGACTCGGCCTCCAGCTCCTTAATGGCTTTTATCCGTTGATGTTGTTCTATCGGAAGATAGCCAACAAAGTTAAATTGCTGACCACTCATACCACTGGCCATTAGTGCCAGCAATATAGAACTGGGTCCCACAAAAGGCACCACCTTTACTCCCATTTCCTGCGCTGCGGCCACCAACAGCTGACCCGGATCTGCCACTCCAGGACAGCCGGCTTCGCTAATGATACCGATATTTTTCCCTTCCTTAAGCTTGTTACGGAAGGTATCACGCATAGCCTCCTCCGCTTTTCCTATAGTAAACCACTCATATTGATCAATCACTATTTCTTTCTTCAACTGTTTTAAATAGCGGCGGGCGGAACGTTCATTCTCCACAAACAACACCTGACAGTCGGCTACCGCATCCAGTATATAACTAGGCAGTACATGAAGTGCTCCTTCATGCAAAAAAGTAGGTATAAGGTATACAACTGCCATAAAATTTCTCTTTAAAAAGATGAAGCGAATCGAAATGTTGCTGCAGATACAATCCGCTTCATCCTATTATCCGCAAAATCAATACAATTATACTACACCTTGTGCCAACATGGCTTCCGCAACTTTTACAAAACCTCCGATATTGGCTCCTTTTTCATAATTCACATGACCATGTTCATCTTTACCGTACTTCACGCAAAGCTCATGAATATCGCTCATAATCTCCTTTAGTTTATTGTCCACTTTGGTTCTACTCCAAGAATAACGAAGAGAGTTTTGCGACATCTCCAAGCCCGATACAGCCACCCCGCCTGCATTAGCGGCCTTACCAGGTGCATACAAGATACCTTTTTTCTTGAAAGTAGCTACCGCTTCGGGCGTACAAGGCATATTAGCCCCCTCTGCTACACAAAAACAACCATTGCTGATTAATACTTCCGCATCGATGCCATCGAGCTCATTTTGTGTAGCATTTGGCAAGGCAATATCGCATTTAATTTTCCAAGGTTTTTCATCAGCAAAATACTCGCAGCCGTAATGTGCAGCGTATTCTTGAATTCTTCCTCTGCGATTATTTTTCAAATCTTTGATAAACTCCAGCTTTTCTTGATCGATTCCTGAAGGATCGTATACAAATCCGTTAGAATCTGACATCGTCAGCACTTTGGCACCATGTTGAATGCATTTTTCAGCTGCAAACTGTGCTACATTGCCGGAGCCGGAAATAAGAATTTTCTTCCCCAGCAAAGTATCATCCTGCATCTTCAACATCTCCTCGACAAAGTATACCAGCCCGTATCCCGTAGCTTCGGGACGAATGAGGCTACCACCCCACTCATAGGATTTTCCGGTCAATACACCGTTAAATGTACCAGTAATGCGTTTATACTGACCAAAGAGATAACCGATTTCGCGCTTGCCCACACCGATATCCCCGGCAGGAACATCGATATCGTCCCCTACATGGCGATAGAGCTCAGTCATAAAACTCTGGCAAAATCTCATGATTTCATTGTCTGATTTACCTTTAGGATCGAAATCAGAACCACCCTTTCCTCCTCCCATGGGAAGACCTGTAAGACTATTTTTAAATATTTGCTCGAAAGCTAAAAACTTCAGTACGCTGAGGTTTACCGAAGGATGAAACCGCAGCCCACCTTTATAGGGGCCAATGGCACTGTTCATCTGCACCCTAAATCCGCGATTCACTTGAATTTCGCCTTGATCATCCACCCATGGTACACGAAATATAATTACCCTTTCCGGCTCCACTATTCTCTCTAGGATTTTGCCCTTTTTGTATCGCGGATGCTCCTCCACATAAGGGACAATATACTCGGCGACTTCGCTCACCGCTTGCAGGAATTCTGGCTCGCCCGCGTTTTTAGCACGGACCATCTCAATAAAATTTTGAATAGGATCGTTCATACTTTTTCTGCTTAGTTCCTTAATAATCAATAGAGGTTCAGCCTGGAAAAATACGTAAATATTTACAGCATTGTAGCAATATCTGCATAAAACCTACATAACTCGACTCTATCTCCAATTATGCATAAAAAAAGCGGCTACATAAGAGCCGCATTTCGTTCCTATTTTTAATGTTCAAACACTGTTTTAATACTGCGTTTTACTGCCGTAAGCTAAATCCCCGGCATCCCCGAGACCGGGTACAATGTATCCCTTCGCTGTGAGCTCTTCATCAATATCTCCACACCAAATTTTCGCTTCAGGGATTTCACGACTTACATATTCCAACCCCTCTGTACAGGCAATAGCTGCCGCGATATGAATGATACGTGGCTTACCCTCTTCTTTTAGAAACCTGACGGTTTTAACTAGGGACGCGCCTGTTGCTAGCATCGGATCAGAAATAATTACAATTCTGTCTTCTAAATCGGGGGTACTCATGTATTCTATTTCAATATCAAACGTTCCGTCCTTATGATGCTTTCTGTATGCCGAAATGAAGGCATTGTCCGCTTTATCAAAGTAATTCAGAAAACCCTGATGCATAGCCAAACCCGCACGTAATATTGTAGCTAACACTGGTTGTTCCTTTAACACCAGACTATTAGAAATGCCCAGTGGAGTTTGAGTTTCTACCTGCATGTAGGGCAGCTCCTTGCTGATTTCATAAGCAATTACTTCGGCGATGCGTTCTAAATTCCGCCGAAAACGCATGCGATCGTGTTGGATGTCCACATCACGCAATTCGCGTACCCAGTTACTCACCAGGCTATGATTTTGGCTTAAGTTTATAATCATACATTCGGGTTTTATACGTGCGGTTTTTATTCAGAATTTGAGTTTTCACTACTTTTGGCAAACATACGCCATTATATTTTTTCCTGAATACATCCAATTGTATTTGGATATCCTTTTCGGCTTAGGGTGGCGCAATGTGTACTATTTTGAACAAACAAGTTGTTTAATTTTTTTTAATATTTTAAACCTCACATATATACATGATTTATCGTGCAATTGGTTTAATGAGCGGCAGTTCTCTGGATGGACTAGATATTGTTTTTGCTGAAATATTGGAAAATGGCGGAAAATGGAGCTATGACATTCAGCATGCCGAATGTATGCCCTACCCACAGGAATGGGTAGATAAGCTGAAAAATGCTACATCTCTATCAGCTCTTGACTATCAGCTTTTGCATACCGCCTATGGGCATTACCTTGGAGCATGTGTTAATGATTTTATTGCCCGCCATCACTTACAGTTTAAAGTAGCAGTAGTAGCATCGCATGGGCACACAACTTTTCATCTTCCGGCACAAAAGATGACCGCTCAGCTTGGCGACGGAGCGGCTATAGCTGCCGTTACCAAACTACCTGTAGTATCTGATTTACGGGCAATGGATGTGGCCTGCGGAGGTCAGGGCGCCCCTATTGTTCCCATTGGGGAAAGACTTTTTTTTAGCAATTATCCTTATTTACTCAATATCGGCGGTATCGCGAATGTATCCATTAATAAAGATCCCTACATCGCATTTGATGTATGCCCTGCGAATCGGGTACTCAACATGTTAGCTCAAGAATCGGGTGTGGAATTTGATGAAGGAGGCCATCTAGCCCGACAAGGGCAACTTCATTCTGCATTACTGGAAGAATTGAATGCACTGGAATATTATCAACAACCGCATCCAAAATCGTTGGCAAACGAATTCGGTACAGACATTGTATACCCCCTCATTAAAAAATATGCTCTCAGCTCCTCGGATGCCTTGCACACCTATACCGAACATATAGCTATCCAAATAAAACAGGCATTACAACCGCATGCTGCGGAACTTCACTCCGAACAACCAATACTTATTACAGGTGGTGGCGCTTTTAACACATATCTGATAGAAAGGCTAACCTTTCACTTGAACGAACTCAACATTCAGGTGGTAGTGGGAGATCCCCAATTGGTAAAGTACAAAGAAGCCCTCATTATGGCGCTGATAGGTGTACTGCGCTGGCGCGAAGAGTACAATGTACTGAGTTCCGTTACAGGAGCCGATCGTGATAGTGTAGGCGGGGCCTTGTGGATGGGACAGGAGGCTTAACGTTAAGCCATTACCTTTACTACCATTTCTTTCATCAACTCTGCATCTTCTGTAGGTGCAGTATTAACACCTACACTTTTCAGATTGTACTGATGCAGTAAGAGCAATATCTTTTCTATATTTCGAGCACCGTACAGGCGGGCAGCTTGTGTATAATTTTTTACAAAATAGGGGGAAACGCCAATCTGCTTGGCCACCGCATCCTCTCCTCCCCCTACACCAAAAACCATATACACTTTACTGAAGAAGGAATAAAGGGATGGCAGCACCATTTGTATAGGCCCCATTTTGGGGTTCGCTCCAAAATATTGAATGATGCTTATGGCTTTTCCTAGATCTTTTGAAGCAATGGCTGCCTGCAATTCAAATACATTATACTCTTTGCTGATTCCTACATAGTTCTCCACATCTTCTTCCGTAATCGATTTACGATCGCCGAGGTTGATAAGAATTTTATCAATTTCATTTTTAATTCTGCTCAAATCATTACCGATATGGTCGACAATCAGCGCGTTGGCTTTTGGCGAAATAGTGTATCCCAGACCTTTTACGTAAGTATTCACCCACTCGGGTAGTGCACTATCATAAATTTTTTTAGTAAGAATATATACCGTATTGTCCTTTACAAGCTTGGCAAACTTGGAACGACCGTCCAGTTTCTTATCCTTACAAGCTATAATCAATATAGTAGAATCTAAAGGAGACTCAATATAGGGGGCTAACATATCAGCATCTTTCAGCTGATGCGCTTCTTTCACTATCACAACCTGCCTGTCCGAAAACATCGGATATTTTCTGCAGGTATTAACAATATCGGCCCACTGGGCATCTTTTCCGTAAAAAATGGTAAGATTAAAAGAGGCTTCACTTTCAGAAAGTATATGTTGCTCAGCGTAATTTACGAGCATATCTACATAAAACTCCTCGTCACCTTCTATCCAATATACAGGTTTATATATCTTTTTCTTCCAATCTGATATTACTTTATCTACCGTCATATTTGCAATATAATTTCAAAAATCTTAAAATATGACCAAAAAAATTACAGTTTGGAGGCTTTATTTTGGTTTGGCATAGTTTATGATTTTCTGTGTAAGTGATTTTTTAGGTACGACAAATTTTTATTAAAACCTGCTACACATCATTGTAGCATTTTATTTTTTAAAACAATTGTTTTTATGGCAAACACGAATTACCCTTCTGCCTCTAATCCAACAGATTCGAATACACCAAGCAGTGCCGGAGGAGGCAGGAATTTAATTATTGGTTTACTTATTGCGGCATTGTTGGGAACCTGGGGCTATATGCTGTGGGATAAGAGTTCGCGTTCTGGTTCAAACTCGGGAACGCCCGATGCATTGCAGTCAGAAACAGCGATGTCTGAAATCGACTCTCTAAAACAGATGTTTATCCTGGCTGAAATGCGTCTAGACTCTAT
The DNA here is from genome assembly GCF_036409055.1 of Niabella digestorum. Taxonomy (NCBI): domain Bacteria; kingdom Pseudomonadati; phylum Bacteroidota; class Chitinophagia; order Chitinophagales; family Chitinophagaceae; genus Niabella; species Niabella digestorum. The sequence continues at coordinate 321,694 of NZ_JAZGLY010000003.1, forward strand.
CACCGGCGCCAATAATAACCTCCAGGGAGAAAAAACGGCTTTACAAAAAGAAATTGATCAGAAAAAAGCCGAAATCAGTAAAATCTTAACTGATAAAAACGCAACGGCTGCTGATCTCAAAAAAGCCCGTCAGTTAATTGGTGAGCTGAATGGTCAGATAGGTCGGCTCGAAGCTGAAGTCACCAGACTGAAAGGCGAAAATCAGGAGTTGCGTGCAAGAACAGCTCATCTCACCAATGAAAAAGAAGTTTTAACTCAGAACCTTGCCATTCGTACATCCGAGAATGAAGAGTTGGCTAATGCTGTGGATATAGCCAGCACTTTATCGGCATCGGGAATGTCTATTACTCCCGTTCACGAAAAGAAAAACGGCAAGGAAAAAGAAACTTCTTTTGCTAGAAGGGTGGATAAGCTGAAAATTTCATTCAACATTGAAAACCGCATTACTACATCAGGCCCTGCCGATTTGTATGTAATTGTTACAGATCCTTCAGGCAAGATTATTCAAAATCCTGAATTGGGATCGGGAGCTATGACCACCCGTCAGGATGGAGATAGAAACTTTACAGCTAAAGTTCCTGTGGAATATGAAACCGGAACCCGTAAAGGTGTTTCTTTCCCCATTAAAAGTGATGAAGGATTTAAACCTGGTGATTACAAAATCGAAGTATATCACAATGGGTTTAAGATTGGAGAAGGAATTAGAAGTTTGAGAAAAGGATTATTTGGTTAATTACAACACAATTAACAAGTAACAAGAGCTCTTTAAACCGCCTCATGGATAGGCGGTTTTTTTATTGTCCTTGAACCAACAAACATTCACTAATTTACAAATCCCCAAGAGATGCCTAAACGTATCAACAACCCGGGATAAGGATATTCAGGTGCTGCAAAGTTGTTGTTCGTAAAACCATACTGCCCATTCAAAGACCTGAAAGTGTTAAGATTTTCCGCTCTTACAAAAGCTCGGAAGGAGTTTATACGAAAATGGACAAACGCAGCAATATCAGGAAGATTATAATTGAGCGTAGTTTCATCCTGATAGAAAAATTGTCCTAAAATAGGAGAATACCTGTTGGCCTTATACCCTGTTCTGTAGCGGGTATCAAAGCCCATAGCAATTTTCAGGTTATTGAATCCTAAATTACCCTCATACATGAAACGATTTCTAGTGAATATTGAGGGAACATTCACAGGACCATTTCCAATCACTTGCTGAAAATATACATCGGCCAACCATTTCCATTGTTCTTTTTTACCGGTAACAAACGCTTTGTTTACTACCAGCTGAAACAAATTAAACAAAGGAGCCTGTTGAACAGTGTAATAATTGGTGTAATAAACATAATTATTAATCAGATAGTAATGCCCACTCAATCCCAATCTCAACACTGGCTGATAAATATCAGCATACAAATGTGTAGTATTCACTTTATTTAAATCCACCGCCTGCGGCATTAAGAAAAACGAGCTATTGGAGTTGGTAATATACGATGGCGTGCGATTGACATTCTCAAATCCTAATTTCAGAGAACCAATTTTACGCCCCAGTATGCTTTGAATGCTGGCTCCCGCTTCATAATCCCCGGCATTCATTCCTACGAAATAAAATTTTCCGTGAGCCAATATATTCCACTTCTGGTTTTTGGTACGATTACGATATTCCCCGTGCCCTATGATATTATACCCGCTTGTAGTGACATCATCTGTGTAATGAATATCATCGTTGGTTTGGGTAACTCCGTCTCTAAATGCCCCTTTCAGATTCTGCACAGCTGCTCCCACTTTGATGAATTGCTGGGTATTTTCTGCATCAGGGAATGTGTAGATAGAAAAGTCGTTGTATAATTCTTTCCAAAAATCCTGCCTTCTGAAGGGCGATTGCACCTCCTCAATATTATAATAATCGCGATAAAACTGACGAATGCTGGCGGAGGCCGTTGCGTTCACATCACGGAACATATACTTGTAGGTGCTGTATCGGATAGTGTGCTCCAGACGTACCCGAGGAAAGAATAAAGGGATAACAGTACTATCTGTAACCAATGAATCTTTACGCCCTAAATCAAACTGCTGCCGCATAACAGCGTTGAAATCTTCATAAATATTACCGGTTTCAATATTCGTACTGAAAAAGTTGGTACTGTAAGAAGCGTTTCCGATTTTGGTAGGTATGGCATACCTATCCGAATAATCAGGATCATCTATATAGTTCTGCGATGTATCAATACCACCACTCTCCCCTGCTTTCAACTTATTTGCCGCTACAATGAAATAATTATTGTAACGTTTATTTTTAGATTGAATCCAGTTGGTCAATAAATAATTATTATGGCTAGTTTTCATGTTTTTGAAAACGCCGGGCGAATTAATCATTCTGTATTGAAAATGCGCGCTCCACTGGGGTCTGATATTTTGCGCATGCATCAGTTCAATAGTTTGTTCACTACGGGTCCCCAACAAATAACTAATTTCCGAGTAAGGGCGAGTGGATGTAAAAAAGCGGGCTTTTTCTACCGTATATTTATAAACATCAAAAGCATGAAACCCCGCGTCCCATCCGGCTTTCATCGAAGGAGCAAATAAAAAAGGTTGAGCGGCACTACCGGTATTGCCCAAATAATAATAATCTGCAGGAATGGGGTACTTCACCGAATAATCGCGAATAGATGAATCTAGCTTATAACTTTTTAAAGTATCCAGATAACGATAACTGATGGTAATAGAATCCTCCCATTTATTTCTGCGGGCAAGGGTATCGCTACCGGTTCCCACATTACGCAGGCCTCGAAATCTGTCACTCAAACCTCTTACCGGATCCTGAGCTAATGCAGCAACGGATATAAGAAGAAATAAAAATGCAAACAGCCCCTTCATCGACAATTTTTAAATTACTTTGATTAATTCGGTAAACAGATGGGCCAGCTTAGGCTCCGCCGCATTAGCAGCCTCCAGAACCTCTTCGTGCGTGATAACGTTTTCTTCCTCCCTAATCCCCAGATCGGTGATAACACTCACCGCAAAAACCTCCATACCCATATGATTTGCTACTATGCACTCTTGAACCGTACTCATACCTACCGCATCAGCCCCCACTATCTGTATCAATTTATACTCGGCACGAGTTTCGAACGTAGGGCCAGTTACTCCAAAATAAACCCCTTCATGCAACTTAATACCTGCCTCTTTTCCAATAACTTTTGCTTTCTCTATAAGATGTTTTTTATAAGGTTCGCTCATATCAGGAAAACGTGTCCCCCACTCATCAATGTTTTTGCCCAGCAGTGGATTCACTATGGCAAAACTGATATGATCTTTAATGAGCATAATATCGCCTACAGCAAAAGCGGGATTTACACCTCCGGCCGCATTACTCAGTAGTAGGGTTTTTACTCCCAACATTTTCAATACACGTACCGGGAATACCACCTCCTGCGGCGTATAGCCTTCATAATAGTGAAAACGGCCGCTCATAGCAACAATCTTCTTACCGGATAATTCTCCAAAAATCAGCTTACCCGAATGTCCTTTTACGGTAGATATAGGGAAATTGGGTATTTCATTGTAAGGGACTTCTTTTTCCACATTAATATTATGTACAAAATTTCCCAGCCCGCTTCCCAGAATAATAGCAACTGCGGGTATTTCGGCGTATTGAGTTTTTAAAAAAGCCGCCGTTTCATTTACTTTTTCTACAATAGCTTCCGCCATAAGAACGATTGTTTAAGTGAACAAATATAGCGAAAGCTGACATGCCTCGGTAAGATTGCACTAACGTTAACAGATTAATCAGACCTAGAAAATTATACTCAAAAGCCTTCCCTATGTTTTGGCAGCTCCTGCAGGAGGCGATAGTTCAAAAATTTCTGTTTATACTATACATAAAATAGGTTGTAATTAAGCTATAATTACACCCTTATCTTGTGTAGGCCATATTTATCATTTCTTAAATATCATTTTCACTTATCTTCGTGGCAAAAGTTTTTGACTATGAATCTTCATGAATACCAGGCGAAAGAGCTCTTAAAGAAATACAATGTACCTGTTCAGAACGGCTATGCATGTAGCTCTGTAGAGGAAGCAGAAGAGGCCTACAGTAAAATTCAAGCAGAAACCGGAAGCAAGTTTGCCGTTGTAAAGGCGCAAATCCATGCTGGTGGACGTGGTAAGGGTACTATTAAAGAAACCGGTTTGAACGGAGTAAAAGTTGCTAAATCTCTTGAAGATATACAAACTTTTGCCAAAGGCATTCTGGGCAACACCCTGGTTACAGTGCAAACGGGTCCTGCCGGAAAAGTGGTAAATAAAATCTTCGTAGCACAAGATATGTATTACGATGGCCCCAGCGAAAGACAGGAGTTTTATCTTTCTATATTATTAGACCGCTCGAAAGGTAAAAACGTGATTATGTACAGCACCGAGGGAGGAATGAATATCGAAGATGTAGCACATGAAACTCCGGAAAAAATCTTTAAAGAGTGGGTGCATCCTTCAGGAGGCCTTCAGCCCTTCCAAGCACGAAAAATTGCTTTCAACCTAGGATTGAAAGGCGAGGCTTTCAAAAACTGCGTAAAATTTGTAACTAATTTATACAACGCTTACGTGGGTCTGGACTGCAGCATGTTGGAAATTAATCCGCTTTTTAAAGCTGCTGATGATAAAATCATTGCAGTAGACTGTAAAATGAATCTGGACGACAACGCCCTGATTCGTCATGCAGACCTTGCTGAACTTAGAGACATTACTGAAGAAGATCCTACCGAAGTTGAGGCTGGCAAATACAATCTAAACTTTGTGAAGCTAGATGGCAATGTGGGTTGTATGGTAAATGGTGCCGGACTCGCAATGGCTACGATGGACATGATTAAATTGAGCGGAGGTGAACCTGCAAACTTCCTAGATGTAGGTGGTACAGCAAACGCTCAAACCGTAGAAGCAGGCTTTAAAATCATCATGAAAGATCCTGCAGTGAAAGCCATTCTGATTAACATTTTCGGAGGTATTGTACGCTGCGACCGCGTTGCAGCTGGTGTTATTGAGGCTTACAAAAACCTAGGCAATATCGATATTCCTATCATCGTAAGATTGCAAGGTACTAATGCCGAAGAGGCTAAAAAGCTGATTGACGAAAGTGGTCTTAAAGTACAGTCTGCAATATTGTTAAGCGAAGCAGCCGAACTAGTGAAGAAAGCCGTAGCATAAACTTAGCATAATACAGACTCGCATATAGTCCCGGTTGTAAGGAGCAACCGGGATTTTTATTTCCATCATTTTTAGAAGATCGCTGTTAAGGTAGCCCTTCCTGTATGTACAGTTCGTGCGCTCCCTGATTTGCGTCCGTCGTATTGAAAATTCAACTCCAGATTACTTAAAAGCCTTTTCGTAAGCATCACATTCCATAACAGATTTTTGCCCGGCAATAATCCGTCCAACATTGTGTATCCCACTGTGCTTTGCACATCAGCAGAAGAATAATTAAGGCCGTTGTATGTAAACTTTCCTATCAAAGAAGCACTTTGTAAGAGATTATATTTCGTTTCAAGCGTTATCGCGTTAGACACCGACTGTTCTCCGCCGTATTGCTGAGCATTGTTTCTCACCTCATATTTATATCCTCCGGTAAGACGGAAAGAGGTGCTTCGCACATACGACAGAAGCATTTCGCCACTATTTCTTTCAATCTCATAGTTCCTGTTCTGAAAAGAAGCATCTGCCGTATACAGCCCACTTTTTCCTGTAGCAGTATTCAAATTCAAGGTAAATGAACTAGAAATAAAATAGCGTACACGCAGCCCCCATTCATTATTTAAGCGGGTTTCATACCCATATGTCAGAAAAGCTTTATTGTGACTACGCAAATTGCTCAGATCAGCCCCCCACTTACTACTTTGTCGATTAAAGGATAAAGTGTTGGTAAAAACAGTATTTAGGGTAATAAGATTACTATCGCTTAAGCTATACTCAAAGGGATTAAACTCAAACAATCCTGTAGCCATATTCTTTTTTGCTGCCTGCAATGAACTATTCAAAATAAATCGCGATATAAATTTCTGAAAAGAGGAAAGTTCGTTACCCTGCCAGAACTGCTTAGGAGTAAAATATAGTGTATAATTGAGTGTAGTATAATTAGCCTTGATATACTCATTAGTGGGTATATATATCCTGATAAACTTCGCCTGATCCGGGAATGCTGCCAATTCAAATTCGTTCAATTGCTGAATGCCATCTTCATTGTAATCTATCCAAGTATACTGGCCCGTTCCCGCCGGCACTTCGAGATAGGCATATTCTCTTTTTTGCTCCTGTCCCGAACCTACTTCATATAAAACATTTCCGGTGAGAGCGCCCTTCCATTCGTTCATCTGATACTCCATACGAGCAAGAATAGTATTGTCTTCTTGCTGCGGACTTATCGTTTGGTTATACACTTTCAGTTTTCTAAAAGTAGTATTGATGTATAACTGCCGTTTAGCACTGGACAATATTTCAGCTTGCAAGTTCAGGTTATAACTTCTATCTCCTCGAACTAACTCCTTGCCCAGCGGGTATTTATCGCTTCTTGTATAAAAATTAATTGCGTATCTGTTTCTTGCCCCGTCCTTCGATCTTAAATATGCGGTATATGTATCGAATGAAAAAGCAGTCAGATTTAAAGTATCTGTTGTCTTATTACGGCTTAGATTTTCTTCCAGTGTATATCGAGCACCGATTCTCCAATTATCCAGCCAAGGCAATGTTTTGCTAACATCAATTATAGGCCGTAAAAAATACCCCTTATCCACCGTAGTGTTATAATTCGTCAATACTAACTGATTATTGAAGCTCCAGTTCTTCCATTGGGTATACTGCGTAATGGCATTCTGAAAGCCATTGTAATCATCGCTGCGTTTATAATTAGTAAACTTATACTCTACTGCATTCCCTTTTTCATTGCGCAAAGCGGCCGAAGCTTTGATGATACTTTCTGTAGCTCGACTTTCGGTCAAAGATAAACCCCAATCTCTGGTAAACTCCACATTCCGCAAACGTTCCAAAGGCTGAAACCTTTGTTGCACATACTCATAATCGATCGCTGTTTCCAGATGTAACATATCCCGCTCCCGGAGCTGATGTCGATTCGTCAATCCTACTTTTGCAGCATATCCTTTATCATCTCCTTTATGTAAGGTAGAAAAAGTATTGATGTTGTAATTGCTAGCCGCTACCTCGGCCCGAAGCAGTGTGTTGGTAGAAATATTGTAATCTGCACCGAGGGTAAGCACCTCCTGCTTACGCGGTGCTATTAATAATATTACCGGCTCGTAGCTTCCTTGCTTCACGCCATTCACCGGAGCCACATATGTAAATACTTTTCCATTAGCATTGCCATTATCGGGAATATAATCCCCTTTACCTAATCCCACTTCTGTAAATGAAAGGCTGTACAGTGTTTTACCGGGATCCGTGGAATAACGATAATAACTCCTTACCTCTCCTCCCACTGTATCCTGCACCAACTCATACAAAATTTTTCCCGGTCCAAGCGTATCGTGCACCGCAGATGGATAATAAGCTTTATGCACACTATCTCCTATATTAAACAGAAACTGCTTTTGCTGGGCATCGAGCACCTGATTAATAGAAGAGTTTTTCGCATCTGTATTATTAAAGTAGCCAATACTTAGCCGCAATTTTTCCCCAAAATTCACCTGCTGCATGGCATACAGATTGGTATTTAAAAAATTGCGATCTGCGTACTCGAATTCTATCTGAATACGCGAATCCTTTGTAATCATACGTCGGGGCGTAAAGGTAATTTCAGCGGTATTATAATTGATTACATAATCCTGGTCCTCTCCTCGTTTCAGCAATTCGCCATCAATAAACACACGCTCCGTATTGGCCAGTACGATAAAAAACAATTCGCCATTAGCCCCCGAAAGGCGGTAAGGACCTTGATTACCTTCCAGTCCTTGAAATACATTACGCGTAAACTTACCTTTAGCAATAGAGGCACTTACAAGCGTATGCGCAAGAGTGTTGCGCGAGATGTTATTGATAGTCTGAAAGGAAATCCCTTGCAATCTTTTATAAAAGTTCAGAAAATAACTTTTTTCCTCTTTCAGGTCCATATCCCCAATATTCAACTGCCAGTTTCGTTTTTTGAAGCGTATATACACTTCATCAAACTCATTCAATTGCTGCGTATTCCCCTCTGGTTGTATGGCTATATTATTATCTGTAATAGCAGCCTGCAACTCGATGCTATCTGCTAGCATACCACTCAACTGAACGTTCAATTCTGAATTCAACACCACATCTTGATGAGATCCAAAACCTATTTGCCGACCGAAACTTCCTTGCGCATTGATAGTTCCGAAGTTAAACAAACCACCACCCCCTACCCTTTCCGAAACAGGCGGGGGAATAGGCGCTGCAGCGTAATAGACAATACTATCAAAATTTCTTCCCTGAGTTTTTATATTTAATGATACGGGGAATACCCGATACATTACTTTCACCGCAGAATCGGACGGCGATTTCTTCCAATATAAAACAGCATTCACATAATCCAGTAAATAGTATGAAGTATCAACACCGTTTATAGAAAATGAAGAGGGGATAATACTGAGCGTATCAAGCTGATAAGGCTGGCCCGGAATCACTGGAACCAACTTTTCTCTATAATTACTACGAAGATTAGGAGCAGGATGTTGTGCTTGCATATTCAACCCAACCAATATGCCCATCACCAACAAGAATATGATGCGAAACATACGCAATGCACAAACAGATTTTTAGTAATAGCAAAAATCGGGTTTTACATGCATATCGTAGATGCTGAAAACCCGATTGGTAATTCTTGCTTGTTTTTCTATGGTTTTACCATCAAATCTACATATTCATTCACGCTCATATTTACCAATTTGTCATAATCCAAGCTAGCCTCTAATATTTGGTCTTGTTGCACTTTATCGAAGATACGAGCCAGATTGATTTTATACTTCTCTAACAATTTAGGAATACCCTCTTGTCTTCTTCGCTTATGCCCGATAGGATATTCTACAACCACTTCATCCAATATTTCTCCATCATTCAATTCTATCGTAAGTGCATTTGCAATGGAGCGCTTTTCAGGATCATGATAATCCAACGTAAACTGCGGATCTTCTACACACACGATTTTGTCGCGTAGCGCATCAATCCTTTTATCGGCAGCCACGTCATCTTCATAATCCATTGCTGTTAGCCGTCCAAAGATTAATGGAACAGCCACCATGTATTGAATACAATGGTCCCTATCGGCGGGGTTATTCAAAGGACCTTTTTTATCAATGATACGGATAGCTGCTTCATGTGTACGAATAGTAACTTTTTTAATATCGTCACTGGTCTTACCCTTTGCTCTCAAAATATCATGCAGCTTCATGGCCGCTTCCACTGCGGTTTGAGAGTGAAATTCTGCGGGATAAGAAATCTTAAACAATACATGTTCCATTACGTATGTTCCATAGTCCCGCTGAAATTTAAACTCATTGCCTCTAAACAATACATCATAGAATCCCCATGTCTTTGCAGTTAAAACAGATGGATACCCCATCTCCCCTGTCCTAGCAATCAATGCTAGGCGTACCGCTCTCGAAGTAGCATCCCCTGCCGCCCAAGATTTGCGGCTTCCGGTATTAGGAGCATGCCTATAAGTTCTCAATGAATGCCCATCGAGAAATGCATGAGAAAGTGCATTAATCAGTTCCTCTCTGTTCAATCCTAATAATTTTCCAACCACCGCAGTAGAGGCCACTTTTACCAGAATCACATGATCCAATCCTACCTTATTAAATGAATTTTCCAATGCAAGCACCCCCTGGATTTCATGCGCCATTATCATGGCGTGCAATACCTGCAGCATCGTAAGAGGTGATTTACCTTCGGCAATATTGGTTCGTGAAAGCCAATCTGCAGTGGCCAATATACCACCTAAATTATCCGAAGGGTGCCCCCACTCTGCCGCCAGCCAGGTATCATTAAAATCCAGCCAACGAATCATAGCCCCTATATTAAATGCAGCTTGAACAGGATCTAAAATATAATTCGTACCAGGAACCCGGGCTCCATTAGGAACAATTGTTCCGGGCACCACAGGACCAAGCAACTTGGTACAAGCAGGGTAAGTCAAAGCTTCAAATCCACAACCCAAGGTATCTAATAAGCAATAATGAGCCGTTTGCAGCGCCAGCTCACTTTTTATTTCATAATTGAGAACATAATCGGCTATATCCACCAGCACTTTATCAGGCTGTGGTCTTTCATTGTAAATCTGAGATGACATGTGTAATCTTTCGCTTTAAAAGTTTGGTATAATAATGTATCAATATCTATAAATCCACATTTATTGTCTATTATCAATAGGTACAAATTCTAAATTTTCTGGCCCCACATAGTTGGCACTGGGACGAATAATTTTTCCATCTTGTCTTTGCTCAATGATGTGAGCACTCCATCCTGTAATACGAGATATCACAAACAGAGGCGTAAACATTAAGGTAGGTACACCCATAATGTGATACGCAACTGCAGAATACCAGTCCAGATTCGGGAACATTCTTTTTTCATCCCACATTACTCTTTCCAGCCTTTCCGCAATCGAGTAAAGAAGCATATCTCCTGCATGCTTCGAAAGATCTTCCGCAACTTTTTTGATAATAACATTTCTGGGATCCGCTACAGTATATACGGGATGTCCAAATCCTATAATCACTTCTTTACGCTCCAGTCTTGCCTTAATATCTGCTTCTGCTTCATCGGCATTAGCATAACGGCTTTGAATATCATAAGCCACTTCATTAGCACCTCCATGCTTAGGCCCGCGCAAAGCACCGATAGCACCAGTTACGGCAGAATAAATATCGGAACCCGTACCCGCAATTACCCTTCCTGTGAATGTAGAAGCATTAAACTCATGTTCTGCATATAATATCAAGGACACTTCCATGGCTTTTATCCATATATCCGTAGGACGCTTGCCATGCAGCAGATGTAAAAAATGTCCCCCTATTGTTTCATCGTCTGTTTCAACATCAATTTCTTTACCGTTGTGTGTATAATGGTACCAATACAACAATGCCGAAGCGAAAGAAGCTAATAACTTATCGGCTATATCTCTAGCCCCGGCCACATTATGATCTTCTTTCTCAGGAAGAAGAGTTCCCAATATCGAAGTGTAGGTACGCAGCACATCCATCGGGTGGGCGGCAGCAGGAATTTTTTTAAGCACTTCCTGCGCCATTTCAGGAAGCCCCCGCAACGATTTCAGTTTTTCACGATAAGCATTTAACTGCGGGCGTATAGGTAAATGCCCGTGTATTAGGAGATAAGCCACTTCTTCAAATGTAGCCTTTGTAGCCAGGTCATGAATATCATATCCACGGTAATGCAAATCATTACCACTCTTGCCCACAGTACATAAGGCGGTATTTCCCGCAGACACTCCTGAAAGTGCCACACTTTTTTTGGGCTTAAAAGTAGGTTCGGTATTGGCAGCCATCGTCTTTTATTTTTTATATAATTGATCTAATTTTTTTTCATACGCATGGTAGTTAATGCTGGCGTATAATTCTTCCCTGGTTTGCATAGTATGCAGTACATTTTGCTGCGTACCATCTTTGCGTATATGCTCATAGACATTTTGTGCTGCTTTGTTTGCAGCTCTAAAGGCAGACAGCGGATACAATACCAATGATACGCCGGCGTCGCGCAATTCATCGATGGTGTACATAGGTGTCATCCCAAATTCGGTAATATTGGCTAATATCGGCAATCCGGTAGCCTCTACAAACTTTTTGTAGTCGTTTAAATCTTTTACAGCCTCAGCAAATATAAAATCTGCTCCGGCCTCTTTGTACGCTACGGCCCTTTCCAAGGCCCCTTCCAATCCTTCATTGGCCAAAGCGTCTGTTCGGGCACCTATTACAAAATATTCATCAAAACGAGCGTCCACAGCGGCTTTCAGCCGATCAACCATTTCTTCCTTACTCACCAGCTCCTTTCCCGGTCTGTGTCCACACCGTTTGGCACCTACCTGGTCTTCGATATGCAACGCAGCTGCTCCTGCCTTAATTAAAGATTTTACAGTACGCTCAATATTGAAAGCCGAAGGGCCAAAACCCGTATCTACATCCACCATTAGCGGCGTATCCGTTACGTTTGTAATACGGCGAATATCAATTAGAACATCTTCAAGATTAGTAATTCCTAAATCGGGGATGCCCAGCGAACCTGCTGCTACGCCGCCGCCGGATAGGTAAATAGCGTTAAAGCCTGCCTGTGTAGCAAGTAGTGCGTGGTTAGCATTGATGGTGCCTACGATTTGTAAAGGATGCTCTTTTTTCATGGCTTCGCGAAAACGGAAGCCTGCCGATGATTGATTCATATCTACAAATGTAATTATTTGAAGCGGGAAGGAGTACCGTAGCGACGCAGATCTTCCAGGAAATTGATAAAAGATGTGTTAAAACACCCCCTACAACAATGCCATCGGCAAACTTGTGTAACAAAAAAGCGATATAAAAATCGATTACCAATTTTTATACCGCTAAACATTTTCTGCGGAGACGGCGAGATTCGAACTCGCGATACGGTTGCCCGTATACACACTTTCCAGGCGTGCTCCTTCAACCACTCGGACACGTCTCCTTGCCGTTATCCAAACGGGCTGCAAAAATAGGGCTTCTCTCGCTATAAAGAGAATAATTTTTTTGAATTTTCGGTAGTGACTGCAGCCACTTTTTCCACAGGCATTTCCAGTACATCGGCAATCTTTTGAGCGATCAGCGGTATGTAAGCAGGTTCATTACGTTTGCCGCGATGTGGTACCGGAGCCAGATATGGGGCATCCGTCTCCAAAATCACATATTCCAAACCAATATTCTTTATCACCTCCGCCAGTCCGGATTTTTTAAAAGTAACCACCCCTCCAATGCCCAGAAAGAAACCTAGGTTCATAATTTTCTGCGCTTCTTCGATAGAACCTCCAAAACAGTGAAATACCCCTCGCAATCCTTCCGGAACATATTGGGCCACCATGTCTATACATTCCTGCGTAGCATTGCGGCTATGTATCACTAATGGCAACTGATACTCCAACGCCCATTGAATCTGTTTTTCCAAGGCTCGGTATTGCTGCTCCTTATAGGAAACATCCCAGTAAAAGTCTAATCCGGTTTCCCCAATAGCAACAAACTTCCGCTGTTGCAGGTGCTGTTCAATAATCTTAAGCTCCTTTTCATAATCCTCTTTTACAGAACAAGGATGTAATCCTATCATGCTCAGGCAACGCACCTGAGCAGTTTGCTCCAATTCGAACATTCTTTCATGGGTTTCAGAATCGATGGCGGGCATTAATATGGTAGTCACACCTGCCGCCCCTGCCCTTTGTAACATCTCAAATGTATCATTAAAAAATTCATTAGAATAAATGTGAGAATGACTATCGATATACATTTTTCAAAAAATTACCCCTTTATTTAAATTTTTTCTATAATATAAAATATTTCTTTGTAGATATGCACAAAAAACACTAACTTCATCGCAAGTTTTCATAGGGTACGGATTAAAAATCGGGCCAGGGTGTTTACCCAAGGCCCTTTTTTATTAAATAACCATCTAACATTATATTATATCCAACGGTTTAAAACTGTATCCTTTCCTACTAAAATAGTCGAGAGTCGCGGGTAATGCATATTTCAGTCTTTCAAATGCTTTTTCGCTGTCGTGAAACACAATAATGGAGCCGCTTGCAGCATTATTGATAACATTCGACGAACATTTGTTCCCATCAATACTTGTATCAAAATCACCACTAAGTACATCCCACATGATAATGCTGAAACCCTTATTGCGCAAGTATTTGGCCTGACTGTTTTTGATGCGCCCATAGGGAGGTCTGAATAAAGATGATTGTACATACTGCTCACATTGTGCTACATTATCTATATAAGCTTGCAAAGGCGTTTTCCAGCCATTGAAATGATTATGTGTGTGATTGCCTATTGCATGACCTTTATCTAATATTGCTTTATACACGTGAGGATATAATAGCACATTTTTGCCTATGCAGAAGAATGTAGCTTTTGCATTGTATTTCTCCAATTCATTCAGCACAAAATAAGTGACTTCGGGATGAGGCCCATCATCAAAAGTAAGATAAAGCGTAGGAGTATCCGCCTTAATATCCCAAATGTAATTGCCGTATATTTTTTTAAGCCATCGCGGCGTTTTAACAAAATACATACAGCTCAAAGGTAGGATTTGTTTGCGTTGACTATTATTAACATTCTATATACATTGTTCGTGTGTGAACTTTCAAACATTTTGCATCTCAAAAGAAAAAATTTTATCTTGCCGCATCACATATATAGGATGACTCTGAAATCAAACGAAGATTATGAACAGCAGCGCAACCGGCAGGTATCTAAGATGAGATCTGCACTGGACTATATTATGGGAGCGCTAATTGTGTTTATCGGAGTTTTTCTTCTGGCAAGAGGAGCCTTCGACTTTCGGCTCAATAAAATATATCCACCAGACGTCTGGGATAAGGTATATGGAGTAATTGTTATTTTATATGGAAGTTGGCGTATATACCGTGCTTATAAAAAAAATTATTTTAAATAACGTGAAGGTGCGAAAAGCATACCCCTGGCTGTGCTGGTGTTTATTAATATTATTAACAGCCTGTGAAGCTAACAAACGCACGAGACCAGATTTTACAGATACGCCAACAAGCGGTAGTATTACTATTAGCGCTGATATTTCTTTCAAGCCTGTTATAGATGAGCAGATAAAAGTTTTCGAGTCGAATAATCCTGGCACGAAAATTAATGTACAATACAAGCCCGAATCAGATTGTGTAAAAGATCTTTGGAACGACAGTATCAGAATGGTTATCTCTACCATTGCGCTCACCGAGTCGGAAAAAGCAACACTTGCCGATTCTATGAATGTAGTGGTAGATCAGTTGCCTATCGCCCGTGATGCCATTGCGGTAATTGTAAACCCGATGTCTCCCGATTCTCTGTTCGACATGAACGAAATCAAAAGTATCCTTACGGGCACTTATTCAAGACCGCTGATTCCGGTATTTGATGGTATTAAAACCACGAGTACTATACGATATATACTGGACTCCGTATTGCGTGGCGAAACACTCAATCCTGCGGCAGTAGCAGCATCAACGAGCGACTCTGTTATCAATTATGTAGCTCAAACACCTAATGCTGTGGGATTTATTGGAGTAAGCTGGATAGGCAATCCCGAAGATAGCAAGCAAAGAAGTTTCTTAAAAAAAGTTAAAATTGCCTACCTCAAAGGCAACAATAGCGACGAAAAATATATCTTACCAGTACAGGCTAATCTATATGACCGGAAATATCCGATGACCCGAGATCTCACCTATATTCTTAAAGAAACCCATGTGGGCCTAGGAAATGGGTTCGCTAGTTTTTTAAGAGGAGAAATCGGTCAGTTGATCTTCAAGAGGGCTTATCTTATGCCGGGAAGAAGATTTTTCATCTTCCGGCCGGTTCGATTAAATGAAGATTCTATTTAAAATAAAAATTATATTTACGGTTTATTAACAAACCGCTTTAAACTTTTAAAATAAACAATAAAAAAACGATGATGAAGAAAGCAATCCGTCTACTTGCACTTGGAGTATTGGTGAATGCCGGAGTGTATGCACAGTCCGTAGAGGATGGTGTAAAAGCTTATTACAATGGCAACTATGCTTCTGCAGTGAGTATTTTAGAAAAACATGCCGATAAAGCAGATGCTGCTTACTGGCTTGCAGAGTCTTATTACGAATTAGGAAAAAATGCACAGGCAGATGCCGTAATCAGCAAAGCACTAGCCGCCAAGCCTGCAGATCCTTATCTGCTAGCTGCCAAGGGTCAGTTGCTGATTGCAGAAAAAAAAGGAGCTGAGGCGCAACAACAGTTCAATGCAGCATTAAATGCACTAGGTAAAGACGATGTAGAAAAAGCAAAGGTACTCAATGCTGTAGGCTTTGCCCTCGCCCGTGCCTATAATAATATTGACAGAGTGGGTGACATCAATTTTGCCGTTGCAAAACTTACTGAGGCTAAAAACCTAGTGATGAATTTAAAAGGCAAAAAGAGAGACCCCAAGTTGATCGCCAGCATCTATACCAACTTGGCTGATGCTACTCTTAAAGCCAATCCGGGCGAAGGAAGCGCTGCCTTTACTTATTATCAAGAAGCATTGGAAACAGAACCTTCTTTTGCCTTGGCCGAATACAGAAAATCTAAAATCTTTAAATCTCAGAATAACGTAGACCTTTACATTCAATCTCTGGAAAAAGCTATTGCAGCGAATCCATCTTTCCTTCCTGCATTGGAAGATTTATATGAATATTATGCATTCTCTGCAGGAGATTTGAATAAGGCAAAACCTTACGGCGATAAAATTTTGTCTTTATTACCGCCAAGTCCTAATAACGAGTACTTTAAAGGTGTAGCCGCTTACTTTAATAAAAACTACAGTGAGGCTATCAATATCGGTAAAAACATTATTGCGCAAGCCCGAGAACAAACCAATCCTCTGGTTTACAAATTAGTGGCCTATAGCCTTATTGAAAATAAGGATACCGCATCTGCAATTCCTTATGTAGAAGATTATTTTAAAACTCAGGTTAAGGACAACATCGTTCCGAAAGACTATAGCTTAAAAGCAACAGCTTACTCTACAACTCCAGGTAAAGAAGCAGAAGTAGTACAAACTTATCTGGACGCAGCTGCAGCTGATACTAGTATTGCTGGTAAGGTAGAGATCCTATCTAACGGAGCAAAAATGTTCGCTGATGCTGGCAAGAGCGCTCTGGCCGGTGAATTGTATGCAAAAATTCTGGAAATAAAGCCGTCAGACAAGCACACCATCAATGACTACTTCTACGCAGGTTATACTGGGTTCTACAAAGCCGGAGAATACGAGAAAGCTTGGAAAATATTCGATGCGGCACGTAACAGATTCCCTAAATGGAACTATGGCTACATGCTGGCTTATGCAAGCAGTAAAATATTCGACTCTACTAATGCCCAGAATATAATGGTTACTGATGGAGATAGATACATAGCATTCCTTCAGTCACCTGATGATACAACCGAAGTAGCAGCAAAACGTGGCGAAATTTTCAAAACTGCAGCAGATCTGGCTATTTACAGCGCTAATGTGAAAAAAGACAACGAAAGTGCTTTGAAATATCTGCAATTAGCTTACAACAATGCAGATAATCCTACTGCAAAAGAACAAATTGCGCAATACATTAAAGCATTGGGTGGTACACCAGGAGCTCCCACAGCACCTGGTACTGGTGCCGATTCTACCCAAAACGGAGCAGCTACCGCTCCTGCACGCAATAGTTCCAGCTCAGGACCCAAGCGCTAAAAAATTATAAGTAAATCCTACAAATAAAAAATAGCCCGCTATATGGCGGGCTGTTTTTTTAATAATATTTATTTTACGCTCCATATTAAGGTTAATTGAGGAACCTGTCTTATTTTTGCTTATTAGTGTGTTAAATATGGTTGATTTACTTAAAACCGTTGTTGCTGAAAATACTGCACAATCATTTTTGCCGATTGGATTGCAATTGATTTTTGCGGCAGGACTCATCGTTACCCTTACCGTGGTAACTCACTTACTGGGTCCTAAACGTAGAACACAAGACAAGCTCGAAAACTTTGCAAGTGGTATCCGCTCGCACGGAGATGCCCGCCAGCCCATGGCCATCAAGTACTTTCTAACAGCCATTCTCTTCGTTTTATTTGATGTAGAAGTTATTTTCTTCTACCCCTACGCTGTTAATTTTAAGTCTTTGGGCTGGGATGGTTTTTATGCAGTATTGATGTTCGTTGCTTTCTTTTTATGCGGCTTCATTTACATCATCAAGAAAGGCGCTCTTAAATGGGAAGATTAACGACATTTTGATGTTTCTAATTTTTAAACTTATGATTTGATATCCGCAAGGGTTCAAATTCAAATTCAAACTTCAATGAGACCTGTATCTTTTAATATAAAACCCAAAAAGGCTGACGTAAACGACAGCCTCATGATGGCTGAAATGCCCCCGGGATATGAGGGACAGGGCTTCTTTGCCACAACGCTTGACAGTGTAATAGGACTTGCCCGAAAAAATTCGTTATGGCCGCTACCGTTTGCAACCTCCTGCTGCGGTATCGAGTTCATGGCTACCATGGCCGCAACATATGATTTGGCACGGTTCGGAAGTGAGCGTGTAGGCTTCTCCCCCCGCCAGTGCGACTTGTTGATGGTAATGGGAACCATTGCCAAAAAAATGGCCCCGGTAGTAAAACAAGTGTACCTCCAGATGGCCGAACCTCGCTGGGTGATTGCCGTGGGTGCTTGCGCTAGTAGTGGCGGTATTTTCGACACATACAGCGTACTTCAAGGAATAGACCAAATTATTCCGGTGGATGTATACGTTCCCGGATGCCCGCCCCGCCCTGAAGCTATTCTGGATGGTGTGATGCGGGTTCAGGACCTTGTAGGTAAAGAAAGTTTGCGTAGAAGAAACAGTGAAAGATACAAAGGGCTACTGGAAAGCTACGGAATACAATAATCTTATGCTTCCCTATATAGAAGCATTATAACAATATAAATACCCGTTTCAGGGTTTGAGCTATGGCATTAACAAACGAGTTTATAAAACAAAAGCTGATTGATAAATTCGGAGACCAGGTTTTCGCATTCGAAGAACAATTTGGCCTATTAAGCTTTCATGCCGATAAGGAAATTAATCTCAAAATTTTATCCTTCCTTAAAGAAGATGAAACACTTGGTTTCAATTTTCTTACCGACATCTGTGGCGTTCATTATCCCGATCAGAAAGGCGCCGAACTCGCAGTAGTATACCATCTACATAATATAAAAGAGAACGTAAGATTGCGCTTTAAGGTTTTTGCCGATATCAATAAACCCGAGGTGTATACCGCCACCGGCATCTACGAAGCTGCCAACTGGATGGAGCGCGAAACATACGACTTTTATGGCATCATTTTCATAGGCCACCCGAATCTTAAGAGAATCCTCAATGTAGACGAAATGGATTACTTCCCTATGCGAAAAGAATATCCGCTGGAAGACCAGTCGCGTATCGATAAGGACGATGAGATGTTCGGGCGTGGAGGTTCGGATCATTTCGACCTAGGAAAAAGATTACAGGATTCAGTTGTCGAAAATGAAAAATAATCGTTGTAAATAAAGTTGTACGACGCATTTTGCTGAGGCCAAAATTGTAGTTGTAACCCTAAAATAGAACAACATTTTCGAAATGTCAGATATACATCAAAATATAAATCTGCCGGCGGGTAGTATCGAAAAACAAACCACTACCCTTAACTTAGGTCCTACACACCCTGCTACACACGGTGTATTTCAAAATATTCTGGAATTGGATGGTGAAAAAATTGTAGCAGCCACCCAAACAGTAGGATATATTCATAGAGCATTTGAAAAAATTGCAGAGCGTAGGTCATTATATCAAATCACCCCGCTTACCGACAGGTTGAACTACTGTTCGGCCCCCCTTAACAATATCGGATGGCATCTTACCTGCGAAAAGCTGTTAGGTATTCAAACGCCTAAACGCGTAGATTACCTGCGCATCATCATTATGGAGTTGGCGCGAATTGCCGACCATTTGATATGCAACTCTATCGTGGGTGTGGACAGTGGTGCGTTCTCCGGATTCCTGTATGTAATGCAGTACCGAGAGCTGATTTACGAAATTTATGAAGAGGTTTGCGGTTCCCGCCTGACTACCAATATTGGCCGTATCGGTGGCTTTGAAAGAGATTTCTCTAATACGGCTTTCGAAAAAATTGAAAAATTCTTAAACGAATATCCCAAAGTACTCAAAGAGTTTGAAAACCTGTTCAATCGTAACCGCATCTTCATGGAGCGTACGATTGGTGCAGGGCCTATCAGTGCCGAACGCGCGTTGAACTACGGATTCACCGGCCCTAACCTGCGGGCGGCCGGCGTGGACTACGATGTACGTGTAGTATCGCCGTATTGTAGTTATGAAGAATTTGAGTTTGACATCCCTATAGGTTCTACCGGTGACTGTTACGACCGCTTTCTCGTGCGCAACGCCGAAATGTGGCAAAGCATGCGCATTATCGAACAGGCATTACAAAAACTCAATGAACTGAAAGGCGAAGAAGCCACCGTATATCATGCAGATGTTCCGGAATACTATCTTCCTCCCAAACAGGATGTGTATACTAAAATGGAGGCTTTGATATGGCACTTCAAAATCATCATGGGAGAAATCAATATGCCGCAAGGCGAGTTATATCACAGCATAGAGGCTTGCAATGGGGAGTTAGGATTCTATATTATTAGTGACGGAGGCCGCACTCCTTACCGCCTGCATTTCAGACGTCCTTGTTTTATTTACTATCAGGCGTATGAAGAGCTGGTAAAAGGTGGTATGCTCAGTGATGCCATCATTGTAATGTCATCGCTGAATTTGATTGCCGGTGAAATGGATGCTTAATACTAAAATGATAAATTAAAACCTGCCTGCTAATGCAGTAGCGATTTTTAATTTTGACTTTAATATACAATCAATATGGTTCAATTTTCTCAGGAAAACTTAGAAAAGGTAAATAAGATTATCGCCCGATACCCAGAAGGCAGGCAAAAGAGTGCACTGATTCCGGTCTTACATCTGGCGCAGGAGCAGTTTGGATGGCTGAGTGCAGAAACGATGGACTATGTTGCCTCGTTGCTGAATATTGAACCCATTGAAGTATATGAGGTGGCAACGTTTTACACCATGTTTAATTTGAAACCCGTGGGTAAATACGTATTTGAAGTTTGCCAAACGGGTCCCTGCATGCTCAGAGGTTGTGATGAAATCATCGAATATATTAGTCAAAAGCTCAACATCAAGCCTGGCGAAACTACCGCAGATGGCATGTTTACTTTAAAAACAGTTGAATGCCTTGGAGCTTGTGGCTATGCCCCAATGATGCAGATGGGTAAATACTATAAAGAGCATCTTACCAAAGAAAAAGTAGATGCCATTATTGAGGAATGTAGAAATAAAGAGGCTGCGGTTCAATAAGTCTGAAATAATTTTCAGACTACTTGCAGACAGTAACGATCATTAAAAATATTTATCGACTTTAATAAATGGGTAGAAAACTATTATTAGAGAAAGTACATGTAGAAGGCATTAGGTATTTTGATACCTATCGGCGTGAGGGGGGGTACAGAAGTGTAGAAAAAGTACTGAAGACCATGTCGCCTGACGATGTAGTGGAAGAAGTAAAAAAGTCAGGTTTGCGCGGACGCGGAGGAGCCGGATTCCCTACAGGTATGAAGTGGAGCTTTCTGGCAAAACCGGAAGGTGTGCCCCGCCACCTGATCGTTAATGCTGATGAAAGTGAGCCAGGTACCTTTAAAGACCGGTACTTGATGGAGCACATTCCGCATCTGCTCATCGAAGGAATTATAGTAGCATCTTATGCATTGGGTAGCAATACCTCTTTTATATACATACGTGGTGAATATGCTTGGATCGTAGACATTCTCGAGCAGGCCATACAGGAAGCTAGGAATAATGGTTTTCTGGGTAAGAACATTTTAAATAGCGGCTTCGATTGTGACATCCATGTACAACGAGGTGCCGGAGCCTATATCTGTGGCGAGGAAACCGCCTTGCTGGAATCGCTCGAGGGCAAAAGAGGTAACCCGCGTATCAAACCTCCGTTCCCGGCCGTAAAAGGCGCATGGGATCGCCCTACCGTGGTGAACAATGTGGAAAGTATTTCCGCTGTAGTACCTATTATTAATCTGGGAGGAGAAGAATATGCCAAAATTGGTGTTGGGAAATCCACAGGAACTAAATTGATCTCTGCTTGTGGCAACATCAATAAACCTGGCGTATATGAAATAGACATGACCATCTCCGTTGAGGAGTTTATTTATAGCGATGAATACTGTGGTGGTATTCCTAACGGTAAAAGATTAAAAGCCTGCATCCCAGGAGGTTCCTCGGTACCCATTTTACCTGCCAATCTATTATTGAAAACTGCCAAAGGCGAGCAAAGAATGATGAACTATGAAAGTCTTTCCGATGGTGGATTTCAGACAGGTTCTATGATGGGTAGCGGAGGCTTTATCGTATTCGACGAAGATCAGTGTATCGTAAAACACACTTATACTCTGGCGCGCTTCTATCGTCACGAAAGTTGCGGCCAATGTTCTCCCTGTCGAGAAGGCACTGGATGGATGGAAAAACTTTTATGGAGGTTAGAAAACGGACAAGGCAAAATGAGTGATATCGATTTGCTGTGGGAGATCCAGAGCAAAATTGAAGGCAATACCATTTGTCCGCTGGGTGATGCGGCAGCTTGGCCGGTAGCTGCGGCCATTCGCCATTTCCGCGACGAATTTGAGTGGCATGTTACACATGCAGAAGAAGCACAGGTAAGAAACTTTGGCTTGGCTCATTATGCCGATCCCATTCAGCCTATACCTGCCTAATCGCGGATAGCAGTATAGCTCCTACGAATGGATATTGTAGATTTGGAACAGAAAGTAATCTATAACACAATAAAAACAACACAGCTCTTAGCAGCTTTGCGTGAAACTAAATCATGGCAGACGAAATAAAAAAGGAAGCACCTCAAAAGTTTAAAGTCACAATAGATAATATATCTATTGAGGTGGATCCGGGTACCACAATACTACAGGCGGCTCGAATGATTGGTGGCGATGTTACCCCACCTGCAATGTGTTATTATACACCGCTTCAGGGAAGTGGCGGTAAATGTCGCACCTGTTTGGTTGAAGTAAGCAAAGGCTCAGAAAAAGATCCACGCCCCATGCCCAAATTGGTAGCCAGCTGTCGCACTACCGTAATGGATGGCATGGAAGTTAAAAATATCACCAGTGATCGGGTGCTCAATGCACGCGCCGGTGTGGTTGAGTTTCTTTTGCTGAACCATCCGTTAGATTGTCCTATATGCGATCAGGCTGGTGAGTGTCATCTGCAGGACCTGAGTTATGAGCATGGCAAAGCCGGCACACGATACGAGTTTAAAAAACGAACATTTAAACCTCATAACTTAGGGCCCTATATCCAATTGCATATGACACGCTGCATACTTTGTTATCGCTGCGTGTTTACTGCAGACCAAGTAACCAACAAGCGCCAGCATGGCGTACTAGATCGTGGCGATCATGCACAAATTGCTACCTATATCGAAAAATCGTTGGATAACGACTTTATTGGAAACGTCATTGATGTTTGCCCGGTAGGTGCATTAACTGATAAAACCTTCCGTTTCAAAAACCGTGTGTGGTTTACCAAACCAGTAGACGCCCACAGGAATTGTGACAAATGCTGTGGTAAAGTAACCTTGTGGAGACGTGGTGATGAAGTGTTGCGTGTCACTGCTCGTAAAGATCAGTGGGGAGAAATTCAGTCCTACGACGGAAAAACTGGTTGGATTTGTAATGAATGTCGCTTTGAAAAGAAGAATGTAAGCGATTGGGTGATTGAAGGACCTACTGCTGTGCCACGTCATTCGGTTATTGGCGTAAATCATTATCAGCGATTAGAACAACCCAAAGAAACTATTCCGGCTGTAATTGGTCGTCAACCCAAATTGCTGATGGATATTCACGAGGTAAGCGATGTAAACCAACCCGGAGTGGATTTAAGCAAAATTCCCGGACCGGCCACAGGTGCCGTATTTAATCAAAAGCATCTGGGAAACGGAAAGAAAGAGCAGGAATAATAGTAAATAATCGACAGCAGTTCTTAAGCAGAACCTGAAATCAAATTATTATAACGCAATATGTACTTACTCGCAATAGACTGGATTTTTATATTGGAAAAGCTGATTCTGATTGCACTTGTGGTGACGCTTTCCATGATTGTTGCCATGTATGCAACATATGCCGAAAGAAAAGTAGCCGCGTTTATTCAGGATCGTATTGGGCCTAACCGTGCCGGTCCCTTTGGATTATTGCAACCTTTAGCCGACGGTGGTAAGTTGTTCTTTAAAGAAGAAATTATTCCGCTGGCTTCCTCCAAGTTTTTGTTTATCCTAGGGCCGATACTGGCTATGGTTACAGCACTGCTTACCAGTGCCGTTATTCCTTGGGGTACACCTGCTGTCATCAGTGGCAGAACGGTACCTTTACAAGTAGCAGATATCAATATCGGCATTCTATATGTGTTTGGTGTGGTGAGCTTAGGCGTGTATGGTATTATGATTGGAGGCTGGGCTTCTAACAATAAATTCTCGCTTTTAGCTGCTATTCGCGGAGCTTCGCAGATGATTTCTTACGAGCTAGCTATGGGCCTTTCGCTCATTGCCGTATTGATGCTCGCCGGTTCTCTGCAAATGAGTCAGATTGTACAAACCCAGATCGATGGTAATTGGAATATTGTTTATCAGCCTCTTGGGTTTTTGATTTTCTTCATCTGTGCACTTGCAGAATGTAACCGCACGCCTTTCGACTTGCCTGAAGCAGAAAGCGAGCTGAACTTCGGTTATCATCAAGAGTATTCCAGTATGAAGCTAGGCTTCTATCTGTTTGCCGAGTACATCAATATGTTCATCAGTGCTGTGATCATGTCCACACTTTATTTTGGTGGTTACGATATTCCATTTGTAAATGAAGCATCATGGAATATTTCACCGAATCTGCTGGCGTTTATAAGCTTCGCGGTATTGATGGCAAAAGCATTCTTCTTTGTGTTTGTATTTATGTGGATACGCTGGACCGTTCCGCGCTTTAGGTTCGACCAGCTCATGCATTTGGGATGGAAAAGACTGGTGCCATTGGCGCTAATAAACATGATAGTTACTGCAGTGATTGTACTCATGTTAAATAAGTAAAGAGTAGCAGTAACTTATATCTCAACATAAGCATCAAATAGTGAACAAGTAAAGGTTATAATACTATCAACTAAATTATATTTGCGAAAATTTTAAATCACTGCTCGAAAACTAATGAGTATTCAATATACAAATAGAGCCAAACCGGTAGATCGCAGTCCCATGACCTTCGTAGAACGATTGTATCTGTGGAACATTCTGAAAGGGATGGCGATTACTTTAAAACATTTCTTTTCAAAAAAAGCCACCATTCAATACCCTGAACAACAGCGGCCTTTCAGCAAGGTATTTCGTGGGCTTCATATATTGAATAGAGACGAGGAAGGACGTGAAAGATGTACTGCCTGCGGTCTTTGTGCCCTAGCCTGCCCTGCAGAAGCCATTACCATGGAAGCGGCAGAAAGACAGGAAGGCGAAGAACATCTGTACAGGGAAGAAAAATACGCTGCGAAGTACGAAATCAATATGCTGCGCTGCATCTTCTGTGGCCTTTGTGAAGAAGCCTGTCCTAAAGATGCCATTTATCTTTCGCAGACAGTTACGCCTGCCAATTATACCCGTAAAGGTTTTATTTATAAAAAAGAAGATTTGTTGATTCCCAATCCTGTTACCGAACCAGAAGCTTATCAGAAAGCATTGGGAACTATCAATAGAGAAAAATAATAATAAGCTGAAGATAATTAAGGGCAATGGGCATTACACATATACTTTTCTGGATTCTTACAGTGGCAGCATTGTTTAGTGCCATTATGGTGATTTCTAGTAAAAATCCTGTGCACAGTGTACTATGGCTGGTAGCAACTTTCTTTGCTATATCGGGTCATTATATCTTATTGAATGCGCAGTTTCTGGCTATAGTAAACATTATTGTGTATGCCGGAGCCATCATGGTGCTATTTCTGTTTGTAATCATGCTGATGAATTTAAACAAGAGCACCGAACCTCTCAAAAACCGGTGGTTGCAGATTATTGGGGTGATATCAGGTGGATGTTTGTTGCTGGTATTGGTGGCAGCACTTCGCAATACTGAAATTTCAAAGAATATAGCAGAAGTTAATAGTGGAGATGTGGGGCTGATCAGTAATCTGGGTAAAGAATTGTTTACCACTTTTGTTGTGCCATTTGAAATCAGCAGTATTCTGTTTTTAAGCGCGATGGTGGGTGTCGTAGTTATTGGTAAGAAAGACTGATGATAGACTGCTGCCAATAACGCAACCCGAAAAGCTTATAGGAAATATTGGTTACTAAAAATTTATAAAAATATACTCCTTCTTACGAAGGGTGCAGAAAGCAATCTTATGCCTATAAATTATTACATCGTATTGTCTTTAGCACTATTCACAATAGGAATAGTGGGTGTGCTCACGCGCAGAAATGCCATCATTGTATTTATGTGCATTGAGCTGATGTTGAACTCTGTCAACCTGCTGTTGGTAGCCTTCTCAAAAATGCAGGCAGTAGCCAAAGAAGCATTACCGGCATTCTCCGGTTCAGACGGACAGCTGTTTGTATTTTTTATTATGGTAGTAGCAGCAGCCGAGGTAAGCGTGGGCCTAGCAATCATCGTAATGATGTATCGCAACATTCATGCGGTAGATATTAATTTTTTGAATAGACTAAAACATTAAGCAATATTATTTATCCTCTCTTCTGCAAAGGATGCGAAGAGAGCGTGGACATAAATCATTTTAGATGAAAGTTGAACTGATCTTAATACCATTATTGCCGTTATTAGGTTTTATAGTCAATGGGCTATTAAGAAATTACTTATCGAAAGGGCTTGTGGGAATTATCGGCAGTGGCACCATACTCGGTTCTTTTATACTGAGTGTAATGGCATTTCTGCAGGTAAAAGCAGGGAATACGGCTATTGTAGAGTATTTTGATTTTATCAAGATAGAAACATTGCGCATTCCTTTTGCCTTTCAGGTCGATCAGCTCACTGCTCTTTTCCTTTTAATCATCACGGGTGTAGGTTTTCTGATTCATGTATACTCGACTTCCTACATGCATGAGGAAAAACCGCATCAGTTTGCCCGTTATTTTGCCTACCTCAACCTATTCGTGTTTTCCATGCTGCTGCTGGTAATGGGAGCTAACTTTGTCATTCTCTTCATCGGATGGGAAGGTGTAGGTTTATGTTCTTATTTACTCATCGGATTCTGGTTTAAAAATATCGATTATACAAAAGCTGCCTCAAAAGCTTTTGTGATGAACCGTATTGGCGACCTAGCATTTCTTATTGCATTATTTATGCTTATCAATAAGCTGGGTACAGTCACCTTTTCCGAAATCTTTACTATAGAGACTTTAAGCAAATTATCGAGCTTTGATATTACCGTAATTACAACATTATTATTTATAGGAGCTACCGGTAAGAGCGCTCAGATTCCTTTATATACTTGGCTGCCCGATGCGATGGCAGGCCCCACACCTGTATCTGCACTGATCCACGCTGCAACCATGGTAACAGCCGGTATTTACATGATCGCACGTAGCAATCTGATGTATTCTATGGCTCCGGGCACGTTAAATTGTATAGCCATTATAGGCATTGCCACAGCTTTACTGGCTGCAAGCATTGCTTTGAAACAAAATGATATTAAAAAAGTATTGGCTTACTCTACCGTAAGTCAACTGGGGTACATGTTCCTCGCATTGGGGACCGGAGCGTATGTAGCTGCAGTATTCCACGTAATGACGCATGCATTCTTCAAAGCTTTATTATTCTTGGGTTCCGGTTCGGTAATCCATGCCATGGGTGGCGAACAAGACATGCGTAAAATGGGGGGACTCAGCAAATACATGAAAGTAACCAATATTACTTTCCTTATCGGATGTTTGGCAATTGCCGGTATCCCCGGATTCTCTGGGTTCTTCTCCAAAGACGAAATTCTCGCCAATGCCTTTGCCACTTCACCCGTATTATATGTATTGGGTATTATAGGAGCATTAATGACTGCATTTTATATGTTCCGCCTATATGCCACTACTTTCAAAGGTGATTTCCGCGGTACTGAAGAACAGAGACATCATCTGCACGAAAGCCCCGCTGCTATTACTATTCCTTTGATAGTACTGGCTATACTTTCCATCATAGGTGGTTATGTTGGAATTCCTGAGTTTCTGGCTCACGGTGCGCATTCTTTAAAGGCGTTTCTAGACCCCGTATTTGCAGCCTCCGCTCCAGAGCTGGCAAAACTGGGACATCACCATCCCGACCATAGCACAGAGTGGTTATTAACCGGAGTATCTTCTGCACTCATCATTATCATGATCGTCATAGCGTGGACACGATATAGCAAGAAACCCGATTTGGATGAAGCACAAGGTTTCGGCAAACTGTTGCAGGATAAATGGTATGTAGATGAGCTTTATAATGCTTTAATCGTAAGACCATTGGATGCCTTGGGCAAATTCTTGAACAATGTATTTGAAAAAAATATTGTGGACGGCATTGTAAATGGAGTGGGACGCTTAGTGAGTTACGGAGGAAGACAATTACGCTGGTTGCAAAGCGGTCAAACAGGTGCTTATGTGTTGCTGATGGTAGTAGGCATGCTTATCGTATTTACATTACAATTCTTTTTAAGAAAATAGATATAACCCTTGATTAGGTTAGATAGAGGGAAGTTGAAAAATTGAAATTTAATTTTTAGAATTCAGATATGATCGCATTGTTGTTGATATTGATCCCCTTGCTCGGAGGCATCATTACTTTTTTTATAAAAAAAGAACAGAGCGTAAGAGCTTGGTCACTCTTAGTGGCTATGGTCACATTGCTGATTGCTATTGCAGGAATCACCATGAACAATCCCGAAGCCTTAAGTTTTCGCACTTCTTGGATGGGTATCCTAAATAGCAGTTTTTCGATTAGCGCCGACGGGATGGGCTCCATGCTGTGCTTGCTTACTGCGCTCTCCTTCCCTATCATCTTTGTATCCACATGGACGACTCCCTATAATAATGTCAACAACTTTTTAGGATTAATGCTGCTTGCGCAAGCGGGCTTGATGGGGGTGTTTCTTGCAATGGATGCCCTACTATTCTATTTCTTTTGGGAGCTGGCATTGATACCTGTTTATTTTCTCTGCTCGCAATGGGGCGGAGAAAAACGCATAAGAGTAACCTTCAAGTTTTTCATATACACATTCTTGGGTTCGCTCTTAATGCTAGTAGGACTTATTTACATCTACGCCCAAACGAAATCATTCGATATTACAGCATTCTATCAGACAGGCTTCAGTGGTGATGAGCAAGCATGGTTGTTCTGGCTATTATTTGTTGCCTTCGCCATCAAAATGCCTATATTCCCTTTCCATACTTGGCAGCCAGATACCTACGAACAATCCCCTACCGCTACCACCATGGTATTGAGTGGTCTCATGGTAAAAATGGGGGTATTAGCATTGTTACGTTGGTTATTGCCTGTATTACCTGCAGCTTCGTATGCTTGGGGTGATACCGTATCTACTATGGCGGTAATAGGCATCATTTATGCGTCACTTATAGCTTTCCAACAAGATGATATGAAGCGCTTGGTAGCCTATTCATCGATTGCACATATTGGGTTGATGTGCGTAGCAATATTCGCAGAAACAGAAAGTGGTGTACAGGGTGCTATGCTTCAAATGTTCTCGCATGGCATCAACATTTTAGGAATGTGGGTAGTAATCGAAATTATTGAAAGAAAATTTGGCACCAGAAAAATGAGTGAGCTGGGCGGTATTGCAAAAAAGGCACCGGCTCTTACCATATTCTTTTTCATCATTGCGTTTGCCAATATAGGCTTGCCTCTAACCAACGCTTTTGTGGGAGAGTTTCTGATGTTTAACGGTATACTCAGCTCAAAAATCACGCAGTATGGGGTAGCTTTTACCGTTGCTGCAGGTACTGCCATCATACTGGGAGCTGCATACACATTGTTGATGGGACGCAAGGTATTTCTGGGAGAGACCAACGCACTTACTGAAAAAGGCAGCGATATACAATGGCATGAAAAAACAATACTAGCAATAATTGCTATATGTATCATTGTTGTTGGTGTTTATCCACAACCATTGTTAGGCTCATTTGAAGAAATAACCAATTCGATTATAAAATATTCGGATGTGCTTCATAAATAAAGAGGCATTAATCAATAAAATATGAATGCATTAGTATTATCTGCAATTTTTGGAGTGGTGATGATGTTTAGCGGTGCATTTATCAAAAAAAATGCGCCCGTAAAAGTCATAGGTTTAATAGCAATGCTGCTGCTATTATTGGTCAATTACTTGGAAATGCAGGGCAAGCTGCTTTTCCGGTTCGATGTATCCAATTTCATGGCCTTTGACAGCTATGCACTTTTTTTTAACGGTGTCGCGATTTTTGCCACATTGGTATACCTGTTGCTTACCTACTCCGAGATGGAAAAGGTGGGAAAGAATCTTGCCGAGTATCTGGCATTGATATTCTTTATTACAGCAGGTATCATACTTACCACCAGCTTCAAATCGCTGTTAACTTTATTTCTCGGTATAGAAATTATTTCCATTCCGTTGTATATACTTACCGGTGCAGATAAAAAGAACCTGAAAAGTAATGAGGCTGCCTTAAAATATTTTTTGATGGGTTCCTTCTCTACCGGTATTATGCTTATGGGGATAGCGCTGATATACGGAGCTCAGGGCACTTTCTTTATTGACAAAATGGACTTTGCTAAAAACGCTCAATCGGCATTACAAATTGCAGGCATGCTGCTCCTGCTGTTCTCCATGAGTTTTAAAGTATCCGTAGCACCTTTTCACTTCTGGACTCCAGATGTATACGATGGCGCACCCACCGTATTTACCTCCTTCATGTCCACCATTGTTAAAGTGGCCGTATTTGCAGGATTTATGCGCTTGTTCGGAGGCGTTTTTGAAGCACTGCAGAACACCTGGGGACTGTGGGTAACCGTAATGATTGCCGTTACTCTGTTTATTGGAAATATCACCGCTGTGTTCCAGCAGAGTGTTAAGCGTATGCTCGCCTATTCGAGCATTTCACAAGCTGGATTTATGCTATTGGCTATTCTGGCGCTCAACGATACTGCCCGCGAAGGACTGTTACTATACGCAGCAGCTTACTCTCTGGCTACTATCGGGGTCTTCGGAGTTTTGGCCAAAATAGCCGATTATTCTTTTGAAGGGTTCAACGGTCTAGCTAAACATCAACCTGTACTCGCATTTACCGCCACCATATGTCTTTTATCATTGGCTGGAATTCCTCTTACTGCTGGATTCCTAGCAAAATTTTATATGCTGAAAGCAGTAGTTCTTACAGGTAAAAACTTATGGCTTGTAATCTTTGCAGTATTAATGGCAGCTATCAGTGTTTATTATTACTTCCGTGTAATACAAGCCATGTATTTTAAAGAGGGATCAGCACCTACCATACAGGCTACTGTTTTGGAAAAATATATCCTGATAGGTATTACTATACTTATTATATTACTGGGTGTTTTCCCTAACATTCTATTTAGTTGGCTATACTTCTAGCTCATAATATTTCGGCAAATAAGGGGAAGCAATAGAACTTCCCCTTATTTATTACTTAATTATAAAATACCTACCCCCTGTCATATAAAAAAATCAAAAAAATATTACCGCCGGATTCACCCTTCTGGCATAAAATTTACTCTTTATATAAGCGTACATTTTGCTTAAACTGGAACAACACTAATAATATATAGCGCTGGCTAATATTGTTGTATAAACTCATTCAATCGATTGAAAAGAGAACTGTCTGATATTCTGTATTGGCAACAGCAGGTAGCCTATTATAGAGATGAAAACGCCTACAAAAAGCTTTATTTTCATTTCTATAGCTCCCTGCATCGCTTTGCCGTAGCTTTTATTGGAGATCCTGAGATATCGGAGGAGCTCGTATCAGACGTCATGATTCGCATTTGGATGATGAAGGAAAAGCTCAGTAATATCAATCGCCTTGACCTTTATTTATTCAAATGCGTGAGAAATGCAGCTTTAGCGCATATCAATGAGAAGAAATCTATAATTGTACAAAATACAGACGAAGAGCATTTCGACCAGATGGGGTATTGCCATGCCGATGCTGAAATTAACGCTAAAGAAATCAGCCATCGCATTGAATCCGTTGTACGACGATTACCACCACAAAGTCAGTTGGTATTCAGACTAATTAAAGATGAAGGACTGTCCTACAAAGAAGTACAATCTGTTATGGGAATCAGTAATAATACCATCAAAACACATATCCGCATTGCTTTAAAACGAATCCGCATGGCTCTGGAGGATGTTTCCGGACAAAGGAGTAACAAACAAAAAATAAAATAATTCTCACATCTTTCACCCCAAGTGGGCAGATTTCAATCTATTAAGAGTACATGGCAAATAATGCTGAAATAGAATTTTATGACCTTATGGGTTTAAAACTCTCGGGCGATGCCACCCCGGAGCAACTTGAGCGTCTGCAGCAGCTAATGAACGAATTCCCGGAGTTCATGACTCTGTATACCCCTATTGAAAATGCCGGACGACTGGACAGTTATCCGATTGAGATATTGGAGCAGTCCTATGCCAGTCACTATGTTAAAAAAAGACTTCTTGCCCCTACGGAGGCAAATTACGCCCCTATTACTTCCGGGAAAAAACATTTTTTTAAAATTCGCAATTATTTCAAATATGCGGCAGTCCTCATATTACTACCCCTAGTAGGGTTGGCCGTTTATAACCTATATGAAAAAAACAACACCAAGCACAACACTCAAGGGAAGTTTAAAAATGAGGTGGCTACAGAAAAAGGATCCAAGTCCAAGATTATGCTTCCAGACAGTACGATGGTAATTCTTAATTCGGATAGCCGCCTTACTTATGATGAGCATTTCAATAAACAATCACGTGAGGTAGTGCTTACAGGCGAAGCGTATTTTGATGTAAAGTATAACAAGGAAAAGCCCTTTATCATTCATACCGATAAAACCAAAATAAAAGTTTTGGGCACTGCATTTAACGTAAGGAATTACCCTCAAGAAGATATTATAGAAACCTCCTTAATAAGAGGTAAGATAGAGCTTACCTTTGATGATAAAAAGGACAATAGAGTTATTCTCAACCCTTCGGAGAAAATTATCATCTCCAAGAAAGGCCTTTCTCAAAATACCACTTCAAAACAAAACAATCGTGAAGAAGATATTTTTAAACTCACACGCATTGTTGCAGAAGATAGCACCATAGCAGAACTGGCCTGGATTAATAATGAGCTTTATTTTGTAAACAAACCTCTAGATCTAATTGCCCGGGAATTGGAACGGGTATTTAATACTACTATCATCTTCAAAAACGACGTAGTAAAACACTATCGTTACACTATTCACAGCAGTAACTATAACTTGGAAGAAATTCTACAGATCATCAAACTTTCGCAAAATATAAATTACAGATTCATTTCAAAGGATACATTAATTATTGAATAAAACTAAAAACGGTTGCGTATGATCATAAACACAAGTTAGCCATAACCCTTTATATAAATATTTAAGAAAAAAGGAAAGGAGAATGCGCCAACATTCCCCTTCCACAGATAGTAATCACACATTGAGTTAGAGCCCTTAATGTGATTGTTTAACTCTGCAAAACGAAAATATGCAAAAAAATGTTTATAGGGGCATAGTCAGTACTATGCTTATCAGAAGAATACTTGTTTATATGAAACTATCTCTGCTGTTCTTGGTAATTGCTCTTCAGGTTTCGGCAACCAATATGGCGCAGGAGCGAATTAGTCTCAAAGCCAATAATCTTACGGTAGCCGAAGTGCTGGAAAAAATAGAGAAAACATCATCGTATCGTTTCAGTTACTCAAACGATGTGCTGCCGTTGCGAATGTTTGTTTCGGTGAATGTTGTCAACGCCAGCATCAGCGAAGTTATGCATAAAATATTCGAGGGATATCCGCTTCAGTGGAAAATCTACAAGAAAAACAACGTAGTGATTTCTCCTATCAGCCCCGAGGCAATTACCAAACTAAAAGAAGCTGATCCTATCAGCGGTACGGTACTCAATAATAAAGGAGAGCCGATAGCCGGAGCTTCTATTACGATTAAAGGTTCGACTATTGGTACTACTACCGATGCAGACGGTAAATTCACAATTAATGCGAGCATTGGAGATGTTTTGGTGATTTCCAGCGTGGGATACACCGAACAAGAAGTAACTATTACTAGTAATCAACCAATTACAGTTGCGCTTAACCCTACTGTCAACGAAATGGACGAAGTAGTAGTGGTAGGTTATGGTACTATGCGTAAATCAGATCTCACCGGGTCAATTTCCACAGCTAAGGGAAGTGATATCATCAAAGCTCAGGCATTTAATGCGCTGGAAGGTTTAAAAGGTAAAGCTGCTGGTGTAAACATCTTCTCCAATACCGGACAACCCGGTGGTGAAATGCGTGTAATTATTCGTGGTATTGCTACTATCAACGCTTCTGCTAATCCGCTTTATGTAGTTGACGGAGTAGTAATGCAAAACTTCCAGTTTTTAAACCCTAACGATATTGAATCCATCGAAGTTCTAAAAGACGCGTCCTCAGCAGCCATTTATGGTGCTCGCGGTGCCAATGGTGTAATACTAGTTACCACTAAGCGCGGTGCAACTGGAGCTAAGAATGCGCAAATTTCATATGATGGTTCTATATCTGTGGGAACAATGTCCAGATACATTGATGTATTGGATGCTAACGAATGGATGGCAGCTTTTAAACAAGGATTGGAAAATGCCAACGCATGGCAGGGCAGAAACTTTACTACCGACCTGTCACAAATCTTTACTGATCCAGAGTTGTTTAATCCAGACGGTACTCCTAAATACAATACCAACTGGCAAAAAGAAGCCTCCAGAACAGCTATTTCACACAACCACCAGCTTAGCATACAGCGCCGAATGAACAATGCTTCCACAGGTGCATTTCTGAACTATACCGACCAACAAGGTATTTTACGCAATACTTATTTTAAACGTCTGAATGCTAAACTGGCTTATGATGATAAGCCTACCAATTGGCTTTCTACATCTGTAAACTTATTAGTGAACCATACCTGGGGTAATAGAACTTCAGATAACCCGTACGGCTTGGGAGCTTTGCGTACTATGGTAGAACAACTACCTTTCCTCCCAGTAAAACTAGCAGATGGCACCTATGCTCAAACTAATAATATCAGAACAACCGCAATTCCGATAGACAAAGACAATCCAAGCGGCCCTACACAGGGTTTTCAGCCTGAGGGTGTAGGTAACCCTGTTGAGCTGCTGGAGCGTATACAGGCTATGCAATACCGTACACAAATTTTCGGTAACGCAGCCCTTACATTCCATCTGACAAAAGACTTGGAATTAAAAACACAATTTGGTGTGGATTATCATAATAACCGCGCCAAAAACTATACACCGTTTACTCCTCGCCCGCTGATTAACCAGAATGCGGAAGGATCAGCTTCAGCTTCACATGCTTCTACATTCTATTGGCAGGAAGAGACATACCTGACTTATAAAAAACTGATCAATAAGCACTCGATCAATGCAATGGCCGGTATGTCATGGCAGGAAAATATCTACGATTATTTTTCCGCATCTGACAGCCGCTATGTAGATGACTACTTCGGATTCTACAATATGGGACGTGGTACTAACCGTCCTTCCGTTGGAAGTGATTACGATAAATGGGCCATGAACTCTTACTTCTTCCGTGCGGCATATGCCTACGACAGAACTTATATGGCCACATTAACCGGTCGTTATGATGGTTCTTCTAAATTCGGACCGAATAACAAGTATGGATTCTTTCCATCACTAGGTTTGGGGTGGATGATATCCAACGAAAACTTCATGAAGAATTTAAATGCCATCAGCAGATTAAAACTGCACACCTCACTGGGTGTTACCGGTAACTCAGAAATTGGTACTTACGCTTCATTGGCTCGTATAGGACAATCGAACACTATTATTGGAGATGCGCTGCGCGTAGTATCGTACCTGAGCAATATGCCCAATCCTAATTTAAGATGGGAGAAAACCACTCAGTGGGATGTTGGCTTGGATGTAGGACTATTCCAAAATCGCTTGAATATGGAAGTGTCTTACTACTACAAGCTCACTAAAGACCTACTGCTGAGCCGTCCACTTCCACCATCTGTTGGATTCTCATCTGTTACAGAAAATATCGGTTCTGTTTCCAACCGTGGTGTAGATATCTTGCTTACTGCCTACCCCATTCAGAACAACAACTTCCAGTGGACTTCTACACTTAATTTGGGATATAACAAGAGCCGTGTAGAAAAACTAGATGAGAAAGCTTCTATCGATCCCATTACCGGTAAAAAACAAATCACTACCGACGGATTTGTGGGCTACGATATTCTTATCCGTGAAGGCGACGAGCTTTCTTCCTTCTATGGTTATAAGAGAGTGGGAATCTACGATGGAAATCCCGCTAACTGGGATCCCAATACCATGAATATTCCGGCTATCATCGGAGAAAAAGTAACTTATAAGGATCGTCAGGTAATCGGTAAAGGTTTGCCTGACTGGATGGGGTCTTTCATCAACACCCTTAACTACAAAGGTTTCGATCTCACTGTCGATTTACAATTTACTTGGGGTGTAGATGTAATGCAAGAGTTCTTCCATTCTACCGAAGGACGCTTCCTTACCAGTGGTTTGAAGAAGTTGTATTACGATGCATGGCATCCCACCCAAAATCCTAATGGTAAATCTCAAGCTGTACGCTTAGCCAACTTTGGAATGGGAAGTAATGCCAATGCTGATGATACCTGGGTTGCAGATGGTTCTTATCTGCGTGGGAATCTGTTCCAGCTAGGTTATACGTTCTCTCCTAAAGCGGCTAAGAAGATGGGCTTTTCTGCATTCCGTGTTTATGCCAACGTGAACAATGCCTTCCTGATCACATCCTCAGAGTACCTAGGATATGATCCCGACAACTCTTCACGCTTGGGAGATAATAAATGGGGAGCCAATCGTCAGTTCTTCACCTATCCTCGTCCAAGAACTTATACACTTGGCGTTAATGTAACATTCTAATTCATGTTATTAAAAACAATCCACATGAAACCGTACAAATTATATATAGCGATATTCTCAACCTTAGCACTCTCAGTTTTTTTGAGTTCGTGCAATAAGTTTTTGGAAGAAAATCCTCTAGATACGAAAATTTCTGATCAGTTCTGGAAAACTCCTGCTGATGCTCAATCCGCAGTAAATGGATTATACTTCGGCGGTGTTCCTTATCTCCACAATATTGATGTGGATGGAGGCTGGACACCCAAAGCTACCATGTGGGGTGGTATTATGTCAGGACTGTTTGTCGACAAGCGTAAAGACAGAACCTTTACCAACGCTTCGGAAAACAGCACGTTTAATATCGAGTCTTTCAACTCTACAGCGGCAAAATTGTGGAGTGAGTACTACATCGGTATTTCCCGTGCCAATTTTGTAATTGCCAATATCCCTACTATGTCTGGGGTATTGGATCAGGCTACCATCGACAATTACGTAGCACAGGGCAAATTCTTCAGAGCATTGGCATACTTCTCTCTGGTAAAAGATTTCGGAGATGTGCCCCTCATTGATGCCCCATTTACCTCTACTGATGGTATTTACAAACCTCGCACTCCTGCAGCTGACATTTATCGTTTCATCGAGCAGGATTTAATCAGTATCGCAGACGGCAATGCGCTACCCGATAAAGCCTTCTACGATAACGGCTGTTATGTAACCAAGCCTATGGCTCAGTCGTTGCTGGCACAGGTATATTTACAATGGGCCGGGGCACCACTTAACGGAGGTAATGAATATTACGCCAAAGCAGCCGATTGGGCATTGAAGGTAATTAATGGCGGAAAACACGCACTAATTCATCCTAACGGTACAACAGCAGATTTAAACTCGGCCTATAACATTATTAAAACCACAAAAAACTCCAACGAAATCATCTATGCCAAGGAGTATAACATGACAAGTTATAATGTAGGGAACTCCTACCCTGCACGCTCTATCGGCGCCGATGCCTTTCAGTGGAAAGATGCTGACAATAACAACGTGTTCAAACCTGCAGGCGACGTAATGTACAACGCCTATCTGCCTTGTGATATGCTGCTTAACAGCTATGCACCGCAAGACATCCGCATTAAAGAAAAACAATTCTTTTTCAGAAATTATACCGATGCCACAGGTATTTCCCATACACTCAGCAACGTGGGTAACTGGGCATGGTTTGATGAGGCAGCACTGAAGAGCGGACGCGATGGCGACTATAATATGCCGATGATTCGTTATGCCGAAATATTGCTGATTGCGGCAGAAGGTTTGGCTCGTACCGGTAAAGAAGCTGAAGCTCGTGGTTATCTGAATCAAGTACGTCGCCGTGCAGGATTACCGGATGAAACAGCCAGTGGCCCTAATCTGATTACCGCGATTCTAACAGAACGCCTACATGAGTTCCCGTTAGAATTTAAAATATGGGATGATATTCGTCGTACAAGATTATATCCCGAAGCTGATGGGCATCAATCTGGAAAACTTAAATGGACTCCTCTTGCTTCTGCAGCCATCCAAAACAAACCTGATGGCTTTACTAAAGTGGGAGCCATACCGGAATATGCACTTTTATGGCCCATTCCGTTGGGAGAAATGCAAGCCAATCCGGCCATACAAGAACAAAATCCAGGCTGGAAATAGATATTTCTTTAAATCCGGCCTTAATAGGGAGCTTTCCGAAAGGATCAGCTCCCTTTTTATTTTTCCCAATTGGACTATAGCATTATTCTGTAATCTACTCAATAATAAATTTGCAATTATTATCATATGCATTTAGCTTTACGCAACGTTTAATATGAGATTCAACGATACATTGCTACTGGCCTTTCGCACCGTAAGGAGTAATGCACTACGCACCGCCCTTACAGTAGCCATAATTGCTTTTGGCATCATGGCATTGATAGGTATTATTACGGCCATCAAGGCGATGAATCAGAAGTTCTCGGAAAGCTTTTCCAATATGGGCGCCAACGCCTTTTCCATTCGCTACAAAGAACAGAATATACGCATCGGTGGAGGCAGCCGTGAACTTACCGTATCTAAAAAGCAAACTAAAAAGGAAAAAAAATCCAATCTCGACCGCAAAATCACCAAAGAAGAAGCCGAGTATTTTGTCAATCATTATCATTTTCCCGCAGCCATTGCTGGACTGTCTATTTTTGGAACGCGTAACAATATTGTTTCTTTCGGCAATAAGAAGACCAGCCCTAACGTAATGCTGTTTGGAGGGGATGAAAAGTACCTTGATCTGAATGGGTACAAACTGCTCAACGGTCGTAATATGACCCAAAGCGAAATTCAGAGTGTGCAAAACGTGTGCATCATTGGTTATGATATTGCTAAAAAATTCTTTAACGAAGCAGTAGATAAAGCCATCGGAAAAATTATTCTTATTAATAGCCGGTCCTACAGAATAATCGGAGTACTAGAAAGTCGTGGTTCTACTTTCGGGTTCAGTAGAGACAATATGATTATTGTGGGCTATAAAAACGTGGCCAAAGACTTCTCGAACAATAATTCTTATGTTATAGCTGTAAAGGTGGACAATATTAACAACCTCAATCAAGCGATGGGTGAAGCGGAGGCCTTATTTAGAGGGGTTAGAAAAATAGGTATTACCGAGGAAAGCAATTTCGTACTGGATAAAAGTGACAGCATTGCAGAACAAGCTATGAATAGTCTGGGATTTCTAACCATATCCGCTACAGTGATCGGCCTTATTACACTCATCGGTGCAGCCATCGGGCTAATGAATATTATGCTGGTCAGTGTATCCGAGAGAACAAAAGAAGTAGGACTTATAAAGGCTATTGGGGGCAAAAGCAGTGTGGTAAAAAGGCAGTTTTTGCTTGAAGCTATCATAATCAGTGTGTTAGGGGCAGTTTTTGGTATTTTATTGGGCATATTGGTAGGCAACAGCTTTGCCTTGGTATTGAATACAGGATTTGTAGTACCTTGGGGCTGGGTGATATATGGTATTGTTATTTGTACGCTCGTAGGGTTGCTAGCAGGCTTATACCCTGCCGTAAAAGCAGGAAAACTCAACCCTATTGAAGCTTTGCGGTACGAATAAATCATCAAAATTTCCACAAACCATCGAAATCGACCCTATCTACAACACAATGCTTATATTTGTAACTTATCTAAATATATTCGTCTAGTTATGGCTGATGAGATAGCAGATTTCGAAAAAAATCTTTCAGGAGATCAGGGAAAAGATCAAAAAACGAGTTGGTTTAGAAGAATTAAGAAAGGTATCCTGACGAAAACATCTGAAAAGAAGGAAACTCAGGAAGGACTTTGGACTAAATGTCCGGAGTGTAACTATATATCCACATTTGCTGAGTTGAAAGAACAATTATTTGTTTGTCCCAAATGTGGTTACCACCATCGCTTAAACAGTTCACAATACTACGAGATTCTGTTTGACAATAATGAGTATACAGAACTCTTCACCAATATAAGAAGCAAGGACTTTTTAGGGTTCACCGACCTAAAACCTTATAAAAAACGTCTGGAAGACATTTGGAAGAATAATACAAACCTCAAAGACTCTCTGCGTGTGGCTGTGGGGAAAGTAGATGGAGAGGAAATGGTCATTGCTTGTATGGACTTTGAGTTTATCGGAGGTTCGCTGGGAAGTGTAATGGGAGAAAAATTTGCCCGTGCCGTTGATTATTGTATCCAACACCGTTTGCCTTACATGGTAATCAACAAGAGTGGCGGTGCGCGTATGATGGAAAGCGCCTTTTCCCTGATGCAGATGGCTAAAACAAGTGGTAAATTATCGCAGCTCAGCGATGCGAAATTGCCTTATATATCCTTACTCACCGACCCCACTTTCGGAGGGGTATCCGCATCGTTTGCAATGCTGGGAGACCTTAATATAGCGGAACCGGGGGCCCTAATTGGTTTTGCGGGACCGCGTGTCATTAAAGAAACCATCAAAAAAGACCTACCCGAAGGGTTCCAACGTAGTGAATTTTTGCTGGAACACGGTTTTCTGGATTTTATAGTAAACCGTAAAGAACTGAAAAATAAAATCGCAACCGTTATCCGCTTATTTAAGAACTAATATTTTTGCAGCATTATCCACTACCGCAGCCTTTTATTCCAAAGAGGCTACGGAAGTAGGTTTTGTTTTTAACCGTATTAAAACCTAATTACGTTTGGCAGCACCTATATCCATAAAAAACCGCTCCGCAACATATGAGTACTTTATAGACAGTACTTATGTGGCAGGTATGGTGTTATTGGGAACAGAGGTGAAATCCCTGCGACAGGGTCGTGCCAGCTTTAACGACAGTTATTGTTTTATCCATAAAGGCGAGATATGGATTAAACATCTGCACATATCGCCTTACTCTCACGGTACAGTAAACAATCATGACCCCGACAGAGACAAAAAGCTCTTGTTACAAAAACGCGAAATCCGAAAAATTGAATCGAAGTTGAAAGAAAAAGGCTATACGCTGATACCGTTAAGAATCTTTACTAACGAACGTAACCTAGTAAAAATAGAAATCGGATTAGGAAAAGGTAAAAAACTCTATGACAAGCGCGAATCCATCAAGAAAAAAGATGTAGAACGCGAAATGAAAAGATTTCTCAGATAACATATGGTTATTGCTCACCCAAACTCTAAGACAGTTATCCATCCAATGAAGTTTTTTTTCGCCCTGTTAGTTTTTGCAATAATTACTATTCCATTAAATGCTCAATTTACCGATAGTACTACGAAATACCTGAATATAAACTCAGGTGGTTCCATCAATAAAACCAAGGACGGAAGCAACTATCTTTTGAATAATGGCGTACAATTTAGTGTAAAAAAACAGCGTACTACATTGAACTCGTCCGCCACTTGGATCTACGGGGCTAATCCCGAAAAACTTACTAACAACGACTTTTCATTAAGTAGTAATGTGAATCTATACCGGCATTTTGCGGAATTTTATTACTGGGGTTTATTACATTACACTACCAGTTATTCGCTGAATATCAAAAATCAGGGCCAAGTGGGTATTGGTGTAGCCTATAACTTCCTGAACAAAAAAGATATATGGCTGAATGTTAGCAACGGATTTATAGGTGAGCTCAGCCGCATCATAGAAAACGATACCTCCATCGTAAATTATCAAACCATACGAAATTCCCTGAGAGTACAGTTTATGCTGAAATTGGGAGAACGGTTTACCTTTAAAACAGGAGGCTTCTTCCAACCCTCTTTAAAATATATTAGTGATCATATTCTTACCAACGATACGGAACTCATTTATCAGTTATGGAAAGGCCTGCAGTTGAACACACGATTCATGTATAACAAAATCAGTCGAACAGAAAAAGAAAACCTAATATTTACTTACGGACTGAAATACGCAATTTATTTCTAAACATAAAAGCCCGGTAGAAACCGGGCTTTGAATTATTTAACGCCTTTATTATTGCAGCTTCATATCAGCTATAATATTCGCGATTTTAGTATCGAGTATTTTTTCTACCGCATCATATTGAGCTGCACTCTCCAGTTTCTCCTTCACACTGAAGTAAAACTTAATTTTAGGCTCGGTGCCACTGGGACGTGCGGAAATTAAAGATCCATCCTCTGTCACAAACTGCAGTACATTAGATTTTGGCAGATGAATATCCGTAATATCTCCAGTCAGCACATCCAAAGCTTTACTGCTTTGGTAATCCAGTATCTTCACTACTCTGGCCCCGTTGATTTCTTTTGGTGGATGCTCACGATAGCCTTGCATCATGGCTGCAATTTGTTGTTGACCATCCATCCCCTTTTTGGTAATGGAAATAAGATGCTCCTTGTAGAAGCCGTATTTGATGTACAACTCTACCAGTTTTTCAAACAGGGTTCTACCTTTTTCTTTCTCATAAGCAGCCATCTCGCATAGAAGAGCCACAGCACTCACCGCATCCTTATCTCTGATCTTATCGCCAATCATTAAACCAAAACTTTCCTCGCCCCCCACAATATAATTTTCCTTTCCCTCCTTTAAGCGAATCATTTCAGCAATCCATTTGAAACCGGTAAGCACTCGGTAGCAAGCGACATTGTTGCCTTTTGCCAGCTCATCTACCATACCTGTTGTTACAATGGTAGTAATGATCATATCATTGGGCTGGGCTATTCCTTTCTCCTTTCTTGCTTCTAGTAAGTAGTTAAAGGCAAGTACGGCGGTTTGATTACCGTTCATTAGCACCCATTCTCCATGATGATTTTTGATACCGATGCCCACTCGGTCCGCATCAGGATCTGTACCCAACAATATATCGGCATCTAGCTCCTTGGCCTTTTGCAGGCCAATACTCATGGTTTCTTTTTCCTCTGGATTAGGATACGCTACTGTAGGGAAGTTTCCATCAGGAGTTTGTTGCTCCGCTACAATATGCACGTTTTTAAAACCAAAACGCTCCAGCACTTTAGGCACCAACGTGATACCCGTACCGTGAATGGGAGTATAAACGATTTTTAGATCGCTTTGCTTTTCGATAATTTCGGGATATACACTTAATCCCTTAACCATTTCAATGTATTGCTCATCTATATCCTTCCCTATGATGGTAATATTTTCTTCTCCCCCACTCCACTGTACATCGTCTACCGATTTGATTTTTTCTACCTCAGCAATTACGTTTTTATCGTGCGGGGGCACCAGTTGTCCTCCATCATTCCAATAAGCTTTATACCCGTTATATTCTTTGGGATTATGCGAAGCCGTGCACACCACACCTCCTTGACATCCTAAGGTTCTGATAGCAAAGGATAACTCCGGCGTAGGACGTAAGTTTTCGAACAAAAACACCTTAATGCCATTGGCGGCAAAAACATTTGCAGTGGTTTCGGCAAAAAAGCGGCTGTTGTTGCGACTGTCATGCGCAATGGCCACTTTTATTTCTGTACCTGGATAAATTTGTTTCAGATAATTAGCGTACCCCTGCGTAGCCATCCCCACGGTATATTTATTCATTCTATTGGTACCCACTCCCATAATGCCGCGAAGCCCCCCGGTTCCGAACTCAAGGTTTTGGTAAAAGGAGTCGACAAGCTCCTGAGGATTCTCTTCTTGCAATCTTCTTATTTCGTTCTTGGTGTTTTCATCAAAGTTGCCCTGCAACCATTGATCCACCTTTTGTTGAATAGCACTATCCATAACAGTCTTGTTTAGGAAATGAAGATAAATAAATTCGTGCTAATGCAAAAAGACATCCTCAATTTCCAGTCCGAACACTATTCAACTCCTCCACAACCTCCTTAAACAAGCGCAGCGAGTGCTCTTTTTTACTCTGATCAAATATGGCCGAAGAGACCATAATCTCATGCACCCCTGTTTTTTCTAGGAAAGTGCTCAGATTGTTTTTTACGGTGATTTTATCGCCTATAAATGAGTAAGAGAGCATATGCTTTACTCCGTAAGCTTGCTCTGGCGTCCACATGTGCGCCAATTCTTCCACCGGAAACGGGGGTTGTAGTGGAGCACGCGAATTGGTGAAAATTCCCAAAAACATTTTATATAAAGAGGTGGCCAAAAAAGCAGCTTCCTGATTGGTATCGGCCGTGATTACATTTACACAGGCCATTAAATAGGGCTCCTTCAATACTGCTGAAGGCTGGAAAGAATCCTTGTAAATAGAGATAGCCCTCAAAAATTGATCAGGAGCAAAATGTGTAGCAAAAGCATAGGGCAATCCCAGCTGAGCCGCCAGAAAAGCACTATCGGTACTGGAACCCAATATCCATATCGGCACATCCACGCCTTCT
This sequence comes from Niabella digestorum, assembly GCF_036409055.1. NCBI lineage: Bacteria > Pseudomonadati > Bacteroidota > Chitinophagia > Chitinophagales > Chitinophagaceae > Niabella > Niabella digestorum. The sequence goes on from NZ_JAZGLY010000003.1 coordinate 366,522, forward strand.
CCTGGCAGTGCTCTCACTTTAGCATGTTTATTTTCTACGCTGAAATAGGTTTGCAACTGCTGAATATGGGCCTTAAAATCATATGGGGCATCTACCGGCCTATTCCGAATAACCATTGCGGTGAGAGGATCAGTGCCTGGTGCCCGCCCTAGGCCTAAATCAATACGCCCCGGATACAGAGAGCCTAAGGTGCCAAACTGCTCCGCTATTATCAATGGCGAATGATTGGGCAGCATGATGCCTCCCGAACCTACTCGTATGGTACGTGTGCCCCCAGCCACAAATCCAATCAAGACTGATGTGGCGGCGCTGGCCACATTTTCCATATTATGATGCTCAGAAAACCAATAACGAGTATAACCTAGCTCTTCTACCAATCGAGCTGTTTGCAAGCTTCTCTGAAAAGTTTGATGCACACTATCGCCCTCACAAACCGTTGCCAAATCCAAAACCGAAAATTTAATCTGAGCCGTCGCAGTAGGATACATGTGTTGCTATTTTAAATAAAACAACAACACCTGCAAAAAGTTTCATAAAGCTTTACTACTTTATGTGGCAAGTACTTTTGCACTACGCTTCTTTGCCAGATTAATAAAGAAAACACTACACAAAATAATTGCCAATCCGCTCAACTGCAAAACGGACAAATGATCTTTATTAATCAGTACGCCCAGAAGCACTGCTACAAGAGGATTGACATAGGCATATGTGCTAACCGTAGTAACACTTCTAACACTTAATAAATAAACATAAGCACTATATCCGATTATAGAACCAAACACTACAAGATAAAGTATAAACATCCAGGCCTTCAGTGGTATGGTAGCCCAGTCTACTGTTGCAAAATCATTATGCACTACGCCTGTAATAGCAAATGCTGCACCAGCGGCTAACATCTGCCATGCCGCATTCATAGTTTGAGATACTTGTTTAGCCCTGTATTTTGAATATAATGAGCCGATGGACCAGCTGATATTGGCAGTACACAAGATTACGAGCGGCAGTATCCCCTGCCCAAAACTGGATAACGATACCTTCTCATAGAAAAGCGCAATCACCCCAATGAGTCCGATGGACACACCCAATAAAGTATATCGGTTACTAAAGTTTTCCTTCCAGTTGAACTTATCCAGTAATAAAAACCATAACGGCGCAGAAGCCATAAAAATGGCTACAAATGAGCTGTGCAGATACTGCTCTGACCAGATAACAGCTCCATTTCCCAAAAACAGCATTAGTATGCCGCTAATAATCGACGGTAATAAGGCACTTCTATCCCAGACTTTTTCTCCGCGCAGCATCCCCCATATCAGCATTATAACCCCCGATGCGAAAAAGCGCACAGCACCCAATACAGGTGGAGGTAAATATTTTACGGCCAATTCTATAAAAAAATAGGTCGATCCCCAAATGATGTACACTGCCGCAAAAGCAAGAATTACCCATAAAAACGATCCGTTCTTAGTTTCACTCATTATCAGTTAATTTATCAATATTAGTTTAATACCCTACCCTATCATTTAGTAACCCGGACAAAAAATACCATCACCACTTTGCCCCTTTTGATATATTTGTAACTTTACCTCAATCGATTACCCATTCCCACTTTGAGTAATCTGAGACAAAAAAATTTAATGTACGTTTGCACCTAATTTAATTGCAAAAGATGAGGCGACTTTTTACAGTTTCAATACTATTTATACTGATTGCAGCTTTCTTGGGCTGCGACAGCAACAATGCGGATAAAACAAACGATGGTTATAATAACACATATAGGGCCAATAATGTTGCAAACATTAGTATTTCAGTAATTAAAAGTTACCCGCACGATACTGCATCCTTTACTCAAGGGCTTGTAGTGTATAAAGGACAGTTGTATGAAGGCACAGGTGGAGCTGAGTATAGCCCGGTGGGAAGTAAATTTTCGCAACTATTAAGAGTGAATATCGAAACTGGGAAAGCAGAAAAAGCGGTGAGTCTGGCCCCCCAATACTTTGGTGAGGGCATTACAATTCTAAATGATACCGTATATCAACTGACATGGAGAGAACATAAGGTATTCGTATATACCCTACCCGATTTGAAAAAAGTAAAAGAATTGCCTTTAAATACTGAAGGTTGGGGCATTACTACAGATGGTAAACAACTTATCGTCAGTGACGGTTCCAGCAATTTATATTTCTACGAACCCTCGACTTTTCGACTCATGCGCACGCAGGCCGTAACTCAGAATGGCGATCTCTCGTTTAATCTTAACGAACTTGAGTATATCGAAGGATACGTATATGCAAATCAGTGGCAACAACCATATATCTATAAAATAGAGCCCGAAAGCGGGCAGATAGTAGGCCGTATCGACGTAACCCAGATTTGGGAAAGAATCAAAAGAATTGACCCCATGGCGGATGTTCCCAATGGTATCGCTTATGATGCTGAAGCCAAAAAGATTTACATTACTGGTAAGAAATGGCCTGAGCTATACGAAGTACAATTGGGGAATTAAAATTTATTCAACCGCTCGAACTACATAGATAATCGAACAACACGCCTCCACATTACCCAGCGCATTGATATTGGAAGCAAGGCCATGTAGTCCAGCGCTGAGATAGTTCACCTTTCCTGCCTTGTATTTACTACTCAGCATATCCACATAAAAGCTATCGAACCACATCGGCAGCATTTGTGCAATTTGCAAACCGTGTTGCTCAACCAGCAGTTTCATGGACTTAGGTGAAAAATGATATAAATGGCGAGGAACATCGTAACCTGCCCAATACTTACCATAAACCTGTGCGTCTTTACTGGTATAGTTGGGCACTGCTATGAAAAGCACACCCTGGGGTGTAAGCAATTTTTTCATCCGCTCCAAATACTCATGAAGGGCATGAACATGCTCCAATACATGCCACAATGTAATAGCATTAAAGCTACCCTCGGGTAGGATGAACAACTCGTGCGACGGTTGCGCTACAATTTTATACGTTTTCTGAGCAACAGCTCTAGCATCTGCATCAGGTTCTAAGCCTGTTACCTGCCAGCCTTGTGCCCGCATGGTGTGCAGAAAAGCACCTGTTCCGCAACCAATATCCAATACACGGCCTGTTTGTAAACCAGTATGCTGCTTTACAATAGCAGCCTTTTGTTTCAAAGTTATTCTACGTACGCGCTGATAAAGGGTATTGATAAACCCCTTAGTAGTATTAGTATGAGAAATATAATCCTCCGATTTATAATACACTCCGATTTCGTCCACATCGGGAATGCCTTGTGTAAACCTTCCGGTACAATCTTCGCAATGAATGATTGAAAATTCTTTTCCGCTAACCGTATAGTCTTTTACATCAAAAACCCATTTTAGATTCGTGGAGCTACAAAGCGGACACTCCGAGTAATGAATTGTTGGCATTAATAAACTTTTGAGCGCGGTTTTGTCCGATTAGTATTTTTTAAACGAAGATTTTAATATGGGAGTATTAAACGGCGAAACTACTGCCACAGCCACAAGTACTGCTAGCATTCGGATTATTGAATGTAAACCCACGATTATCCAGTCCTTCGCTCCAGTCAATCTCCATTCCCATAAGGTACAGTTCATGGGCTTTGTTCATCACACAGGGGATGCCTTCTATTTCAAATTCCTTATCACTCTCGGTTTTAGTATCAAAACCTAAAACATAACTCATACCACTACATCCTCCTCCTTTTACACCAATGCGTAAGTATTGCGATTTATCGAAATCGGGTGCACTCATGAGCCGTTTAAGCTCTTTAACGGCTCCGGCTGTGAAGGTAACCGGAGTTGCAACAGAGGTTGTTTCCATACTACAAAGGTACTAAAACCCATACATTATTCTGTCATAGTTCTGTTAACCCACCAGCGTATCAAGCTACAATATTAACGTAGTTTTAATTATCAAATTTCTTTTTCAGTGCCTCTAAGGCCGAATGAAACTGGCTTTTGGGTTTGGAAGTCTGTATACCCTTTCCGCCAGATTTATGAGAAGTCCGCGAACCGCCATCCTCTTTTCGGTTGTCCTTCATGCTTAAAGAAATACGCTTACGAGCTACATCCACCTCAAGTACAGTAACCATTACTTTCTGACTTAGTTTTACTACTTCGTTGGGATCACTTACGTATCTGTTGGACAAATGAGAAACATGCACCAGTCCATCTTGCTTCACTCCTATATCTACGAATACCCCGAAGTTGGTAATATTGGTAACAATACCGGGCAATTGCATCCCCACTTGAAGATCTTCAATAGAACTTACACCTTCGGCAAAGCGAAATTCCTCGATAGGACTACGTGGGTCGCGACCTGGCTTCTCAAGCTCTTTTAAAATATCTTCAATGGTATAAGTACCTACTGTTTCTGTAACGAAATCTTTAATATTGATTTTTTTTCTTAACTCTGGTTTTGCAATGATATCATTAACGGTACAATTGAGCTTGTTTGCCATCTCCTCTACTACACCATAGCTCTCCGGGTGCACCGCCGAGTTATCCAAAGGATTGGGAGCATTGGGAATACGTAAAAAACCGGCACATTGCTCAAATGTTTTGGGTCCCAGCATGGGTACATTCAATAATTGCTCCCGCGATGTAAAAGCCCCGTTTTTCGTGCGAAATTCAACAATGTTCTTAGCAATGGTAGGAGTAAGACCTGATACATACATCAGCAAGTGTTTGCTAGCAGTATTTACATCCACTCCCACATAGTTTACACAGCTTTGCACCACGGTATCCAGACTTTCCTTTAGGCGGGTTTGATTTACATCATGCTGATATTGTCCCACACCAATACTTTTGGGGTCGATTTTCACCAATTCACTTAAAGGATCGAGCAGACGGCGACCTATACTGATGGCCCCGCGCACTGTAACATCCTCATCGGGGAATTCTTCACGCGCTACCTCACTGGCCGAATAGATAGATGCCCCACTTTCGTTGACTAGGAAAATAGGTATTTGCTTGCCAAAATCAATACTCCGTAACAACTTCTCTGTTTCCTTGCTTGCCGTACCATTTCCATAACCAATTGCCTCAATATTATAAGATGATACCAAGTCTTTAATAATTGCAATGGCTTCTTGCCACTCATTTTGTGGAGCATGTGGATAAATGGTAGCGTATTTAAGAAAGGTTCCGTTTTCGTCCAGGCACACTACCTTACATCCTGTTCTGTAACCTGGGTCAATGGCCAACACTCGTTTATGTCCCAAGGGTGAAGCCAGCAATAATTGTCTTAGGTTTTCCGCAAATACACGAATAGCTTCTTCATCGGCACTCTTCTTACTACTCATACGGAATTCCGTTTCGATAGAGGGCTTGAGCAGGCGATTATAGGCATCTTCCACAGCGGTAGCTACATGTTGTCCAGACTGATTACTTGACTTAACAAAGATTTCCTTGAGTGCCGCAATAGCAGATTCTTTTTCTATGGAGATATCCATAATGAGAAAGCCCTCCTTTTCACCACGGCGAATCGCCAGTAAGCGGTGCGAGGGACATTCGGCCAGGGGCTCCTTAAAATCAAAATAATCTCTATACTTCTGCGCTTCTTCAGCTTCTTTTTTAGTACTCAACACGCGCGAAGAAATAATTGCGCTTTCCTGAAACATTGAGCGCACGAGCGTTCGCGCCTGTTCATTTTCTGAAATCCACTCGGCAATAATATCACGAGCACCCTGTAAGGCTTCATCCTCAGTTTTTACTTGCTCATTGAGGAAAGGCTTGATCTTTTCTTCTGAAATTTCTTCCGCTTGGGTAAAAATTAGTTGAGCAAGGGGCTCCAAACCTTTTTCAATGGCCACAGTAGCTTTAGTCTTGCGCTTAGGCTTATAAGGCAGATAAATATCTTCCAGCTCTGTATCGCTGATACAATCGTCAATCCTCTTCTTTAATTCTGGAGTTAATTTTCCTGCGGCTTCAATAGTTTTCAGAACGGTTTCTTTCCGCTTCTGTAGGTCGTCGTAATATTTAATCTTATCAATCACACTTCCCACCTGCACTTCATCCATATTACCAGTTGCCTCTTTCCTGTATCGGCTGATAAAGGGGATGGTTGCCCCATCGGCATGCAACTGCTGTATATTAAGGATATTTTTTACAGGCAATGATAAATCTGCTGCAATCTGCTGTATATACTTCAAATCCATTGTAGACACTTTTATTTCTAATCGGATGCAAATGTAGGCGTGCGTAATAAAGAAAAAAATATTTTTTGAAAGGGTATTTTTTATTATTTACGGCGGAGGATGAAAATAAAAAAACGGGGAGCCAACTATTCGAAAACGAGTTCAACATCTCCACCAATAGGGTACCCCTGGCAAGTAAGGACCCGGCCTCTCTCAATTTCTTCATCCATCAACACTTCATTATAAGCCATCCACACCTTTCCCGAGATACAAGTAGCCACGCAGCTTCCACAACGACCGGCTTCACAGCTATAAGGCATATTAATGTGCTGATCTCTGGCTGACGCAGTTATACTTTTCGGGTACTGTACTTCGATAACATGCACCTTACCATGTAGATGAAGCGTTACCTTATGCATATCCTTATCGGGCGGCTCGGGCAATCTTACCGGAGGCAATGTGCTGAAGTCTTCTTTAAAAATTTGTTTATCGCTGATGCCGTTATTGTGTAGCGAAATCATTGCCATCAGCTTATAATCAAAAGGGCCGCAAATGTAAAAAAGCAAACTACTTTTATCTCTATGGGCAAAGTGCTTATCGAATAGCCAGTTTAGCACCATATTGCTCATGCGGCTATTATAAACATCCAATCGATCGCTATACATAAAATGAATATGAAAGCGATGGGGATATTGCTGCATTAGATCCTGCAGCGGCTTCAAAAAAATGGTATCTTTTTCGCTTTTATTACTGTAAAATAGAAACACATCTTGCGAAGTGGTCAACAGCAATGTTTTGATAAGCGAAAAACAAGGAGTGATACCGCTTCCTGCTGCTAAAAAACAAAATGTCTTACCCTGTACATTTTCAGGCAGCACAAAAAAACCACCCACACCTGAGGTAGACAATATATCGCCGGGTTTAGCCTTATACACTAACCACCGAGAAAACTCTCCGTTATCAATTTTCTTTACAGTGATGGACAATGGCTCTCCTGTATCGGGGCACGATGATATGGAATACGAGCGCCTTTTCTCCCCTCCCGGAGTATTAAAAATGAGGGTAAGGAACTGGCCTGCCTTATAACGAGGTTGCCAGCCATGTAGTGGTTTCAATACTAGCGTTCGGGCATCAGCTGTTTCATGAATGACTGATACTATTTCTACTTCCTTTATAATTGATTTATCCATTCAGATAAACATACGATAAACTATTATTGTCGTTTAGGTACCGTGCAAATAGCGGTCTATGGACGCAACCAGGGACGAGGATCCACATTCCTTTCTTCAATCATTAATATAAAGTCCAATTTGCCAGTTCCGGTTTCTTCGTCGGCACCCACAGTACCGATAGTTTGTCCTCGTGATATCGAAGCGCCTCTGCTCACACTTACTGATGCCAGATTACTATATGCCGTAAAATATTTTCCATGCCTAATTACAACAAACGAGGTACTGCCCACTTTCGACACACTCACTACCTCTCCGTTAAATACTGCCCTTACCGGCGCTCCTACCGGAGCTGTGTAAGTAACACCTGGATTATCTCCCACGATAGCGGGACCTAGTCCTTCAATTTTATAGCGACCGAATCCTAGCGTAATCACTCCATCAACCGGTGGAGGCAGTTTGCCGCGGTTTTGCGAAAAATCGCTGTTCAGGGCAATATCATCCGCCTTATAATTCAGATAGCCCCCTTCGGGTTCTTTACGCGTTGTGGCAACTGCGGTGGAAGGAGGAGTGTGATTCTGCGGGACCGTCACCGGTGATTCCTTTACTACAATGTTTCCCGAAGAACCCGGAATATTTTTTACTGTAGTGGTCGTGCTAGGGTTTACGCGGTCAAATCTAGGCTGTCTGGCAGATGTTGCGGGTGCTGAAGCTACTGGAGTTTCTTCAACAACCTCGTTTTTAGGAGGTGTGCTAGTGGCCGTAGCCCCAGTCAGTGCCTTCTCTACGTCTTCTTGCATCTTTTTAGCAAGCTCTTCCTTACGTGCTTTTGCTTCTTCCTCCGCACGTTTCCGTGCTTCTTCTTGTGCCGCTTTTCTTGCCTCCTCAATCTCTTTTCTTACAACTGCCGCAATGTTATTTTTAAGCTGGCGGTCCTGTTCTTTTTTTCTGGCTATCTGCCTTTGTAACTGCCCGGCCTGCGACTGTAACATTCGCGCCACAGAATCTTTCTCCTTTCTTTGCTGATCAAGTACTACAATCTCCTCTGAACGCTTGTCCAAAGCAAACTGTTTCCGCTTTTTACTCTCGAGCTGCTGATTGTATCTTTTGCTGATAAGCTCACTGGTTTTGAGAATATCATCCATCTGCTGCTTCCGATAGTTGCGGTAATTCTTCAGATAAGCCACACGTTTAATAGCATCGTTGAAACTATTTGCAGAAAAAATAAAGTTCAGATAATCGTAATTGCTACGGTTTTTATAGGCATATACTACAGTGCGCGCATAATGAGATTTCAATGTATCCATTTGCTTTTTCAAGCGGTTAATCTCCAAGGAACTGTAGTATATATCATCATTAATAAGCCTTATCTCCTTACTGATGTTATTGATATAGCGTTCTTGCAACTCTATTTTTTTATTGAGTGCAGCCAACTGATGTAATGCATTTGTACTCTGCCCCTTCACCGCATCATAAGCCGCTTGAATCTGTCTCAGCTCCAATTGTAGCTTTCTCCGTTCTTCTTCCATTGCTGTTTTATCACTGGTCTTTTGGGCTGACGCAGTAAACATAGCAGTCACTAAAAGCACCACCATGTATAGACAACGCCTTATCGTAGGAAAATAAAGCACTCTATAATGCCCCCACAAACGGCTCCCAACTCCGTACAGAGTTTGCCGGGAAAAGCACCAAATCAACGATAATAACGAAGTAGCCCGATACATATTTTCTATCCGATATTGACTTATTGCTTTGTTTTATATCCCGAAGGAACCGAAAACGGAGTACTTACTTCTCCATCGAAGGTATAAGATTTAAAGTCCAGTTTTAAAGTTACATTGTTTTTATAACGCACCTGCATATTGCGTAGTGTAGAGAAATTTCGATCGGCTACATTTTTATATCTATCATAAATAATCGTTGCACTCCGCTTTTTGGATGCCTCTACATCAGTAAGCTTAGTTTCTGTGGGTAAATATCCTGGCATCAATACCGTAAGAAGGTTTTTAAATTGAGCTCCCTGGGTAGTTATTACATATTTCTCCCCTTCAGTGGAAACACTAGCATTATCTTTATTTACGAATACGGCATTGCCAATTAGCAAATCCTGTATAGTAGCAAAATCTACCGGCAATCCAATCTGTTCCTGAATATAGTTCAGGCTAGTAGCGATATATTCCTTCTGAAGTTTGTTTATAATTTTTACGGAATCTTGCGTAATAATACCCCGCACACCTTCAAACCCCATCAATCCTGCCGACATCCAGATTACTTCGTCTTTCTTCATCACCAATTTTACATTCACGCTCCGGGCATTTTTACCATCATCAAAATCTACATCCACTCTTCCGGAGAATGTTTTAAAATCGATATGGTTAAGATTTGACAATATCACTTCGGGGCTTTCGGCTTTCATGGCAGCAGTATCTATATTCTTGGCCGGTATAGTACTGGCAGCTTTCTTCCCTGCTTTACAAGAGGCCAATAAAGCTACGACACCTATTAATAATAGTTTTTTCATGTTTTATAATTTATATCTCCGGTAGGTTATTTACCGGTGTGGCCAAATCCCCCCGCATTGCGCGCCGTTTCGCTTAAAGCTTCCACCGGCACCCATTGTATTATCTCTACTTTCTGAATCACCATTTGTGCGATGCGGTCACCATTTTGGATGGTTTGTGGTTCTTTGGACAAGTTTATCAAAATCACCTTAATCTCTCCTCGATAATCGGCGTCAATGGTACCGGGTGTATTCAAACAAGTCAATCCCTGTTTTATGGCTAACCCACTCCTAGGGCGTATCTGCGCTTCATAACCCTCAGGCAGCTCTATAAATATTCCTGTAGGTACCAAAGTTCGCTCCATAGGCTGGAGCACAATATCCTCTTTAATAGACGCACGAAGATCCATGCCGGATGCACCTGAAGTGGCATAAGTGGGCAACGGATGCTTGGATTTGTTAACGATTTTTACTTCTAATTGTGGCATAGCGACAAAGATAACCGGTTGAAACTAAACAAGCATATAATTACCTGAATCGAAATCCGACTCAAAGCAACAATTTGTTAAAATCACACTTTCTGTAGTAATACCACAGCTTGGGCTGTTAAGCCCTCTCCTCTTCCCACAAAACCCATATGCTCGGTAGTGGTAGCTTTGATGGATACATCCTCTATCTCTATATTACAAATAGAGGCAATGACTTCCTGCATTTGAGGAACGTAGGGTTTAATCTTAGGTTCTTGTAAACATAATGAAGCATCAATATTCACTACTTTATAACCCTTGTCTGTAATTATCCTAACACACTCGCGTAATAGAATTTTACTGTCAATATCTTTAAAGCGGTCATCATTATTGGGAAAATGCACGCCGATATCTCCTAGGGCTAAAGCACCTAACAATGCATCACAAACGGCATGTAATAGCACATCTGCATCACTATGCCCTAATGCGCCCTTGCGGTGAGGGATACGAACACCCCCGATCCATAAATCCCTGTCCTCCACCAATTGATGGAAATCAATACCACTACCAATTCTGTATGACATGATTGCTCATTTAATTGCGAAAAACGAAAAATACACCTAATCAGACAAGAATATTGTGTTATTCTTACCTGTTTTTTTGCGAATATAACCAACTCGCTCCGCATTTGCGTAACTTTGCACACATTATGAATGTGGAAGAGCTATATCAAATCTATCTTCAGAATCCCGCAGTACAAACAGACTCCAGAAAACTTCAGCCAGGTGATTTGTTTTTTGCCTTAAAAGGGCCCAATTTCAACGGCAATGCATTTGCCCGCCAAGCACTCGATGCCGGCGCAACATTTGCCATTATAGATGAAGAGCAATTCCACATTCCCGGCAGGACCATCCTAGTTGATGATGTGCTAAGTACTTTACAACAATTAGCCCGTCATCACAGGCGCCAATTTTCTATCCCTTTTATTGCCATCACAGGAAGTAACGGGAAAACTACTACTAAGGAGCTGATTCATGCGGTACTGAGTCAAAAATATAAAGTGTATACTACCGAAGGGAACCTCAATAATCATATTGGCATCCCTCTTACGCTACTTAAAATAAAGCAGGATGCAGAAATAGCCGTTGTAGAAATGGGGGCTAACCATCTGCACGAAATAGAAGGTTATTGTAAAATAGTAGAACCCACGCATGGTTTAATAACGAATTGTGGGAAGGCGCATCTGGAAGGCTTTGGCAGCGAAGAAGGTGTAAAAAAAGCGAAAGGCGAATTATTCGATTATCTGAGAACAAGGCAGGATGGCACCGCTTTTATTATGAAAGATTATGACTACCTGCTACAAATGAGTCATGATATTTCCACAATTATAACCTACGGAACCGCTGATGCCGATATCAACGGGAAAGTGGCAGACGCAGGTACTTTTTTGCAAGTGTTGGCTTGGGTACATGACACATCAATACAAATATCGACTAACCTTGTAGGCAGCTATAATCTACCTAATGTATTAGCTGCCATAACCCTTGGAACAACTTTCCATGTACCTATTGAACAAATTAAATACGCTATTGAAAATTATCGACCATCTAACAGCCGTTCTCAATTAATACAACATGGTAGCAACCGCATTATATTGGATGCATATAACGCCAATCCAAGTAGTATGCGGCTGGCAATAGAAAATTTTGTCAACATTAATTGTTCTCGAAAAATTCTCATGCTGGGTGCCATGGCAGAGCTAGGCGCAGATACGGCGCAAGAACATGAGCATATTGTTACACTCATTAAGCAACACCCTTGGCATGAGGTAGTGTTGGTAGGACTTCCTTTCAAGGCTTTCGCTTCGGACTTCCGCTATTTTGACAATGCTATGGCAGCAGCTGAATGGGCTAAAAATCAAGCTTTCGAAGATTCCTGTATCCTAATAAAAGGAAGTCGTAGTACCCAAATGGAAAAAATTCTTAATTCAATTACAAATTAATACATCATGGACGATACTCAACAAGCAAAACGAAGTTATTTGAGTGCAATGATGGGATGTTATTGCCCGCGTTGCCGCGAAGGACGTTTATTCGAAAAGCCTTTAAAGCTGCACAAACTCAGTGGTTTTATGAAAATGAATAAAAGCTGTCCTGTATGTGGTCAACCGACAGAAATAGAAGTGGGCTTTTTTTACGGCACCGGCTATGTAAGTTATGCAATATCCGTTGCTATAAGTGTTGCCACTGCAATTGCATGGTGGATATTCATTGGTTTTTCATTACATGATAACCGATTTGTGTACTGGCTTCTCTTCAATTCTATTTTATTAATCGTACTGCAGCCGTGGTTGATGCGACTGGCTAGAAGCTTATGGCTTTCGTGGTTTGTAAAATATGACCCCAATTGGCGAGAAAATCAACCTCCAGATTTCTCAGAAAGATTAAACAAAGACCAAGCGAATAACTGGTAATTTGCAAAATAAAAGAGGCGCTTCGTGAGCGCCTCTTTCTTCTTGTATTATAAATCGGTAATAGGTTTATATTTCGGCACTAACGATTTCATAATAATCCAAGCTAGCAGATAAGCTAAGGCACAGAAAGCAAACATAATCGTATAGCCTGTTTCAATATGTCCTAATTTATCAAAGTGATCAAAAAGAGCTCCACCCACTTTTGAAACAATCACTCCGCCAAGACCTCCGGCCATGCCCCCTATACCTACTACAGAGGCAACAGCCTTTTTCGGAAACATATCAGATACTGTAGTAAAGATATTGGCACTCCAAGCTTGGTGCGCAGAAGCTCCTATACCGATGAGCAATACCGGCAACCAATAAGTATAAGAACCTAAAGGCTGTGCCAGCAATACGACCAACGGAATCACAGCAATCATCAACATCGCTTTCATACGACCATCATACGCTGCATATCCTTTTTTGATGAAATACATAGGGAACCAGCCTCCACCAATGCTTCCAAACATGGTCAGACTGTACAGCACAAACAAAGGCAGCGCGATCTGAGTTCCGGTAAGACCATACTGCACATCGAGATATTTAGGCAACCAGAATAAGAAGAACCACCATACGCCATCAGTCAGGAATTTGCCTATAGTAAAAGCCCAGGTTTGGTTATAGCCCAGTAGTTTGAACCATTTTACCTTGGAGGAGGTATCCTCTTCGGTAGTTTGTTCGGCCTTTTCGTCATCATCGCTTCTTATATAAGCCAATTCCGCAGCCGAAAGGCGTTTTTGTTTTTCAGGTTTATCATAGTAAATAAACCAGAAAATAATCCAAAGGAAGCCAATGGCACCTATTACTATGAAGGCCATTTCCCAACCCCATTTCGCGGCAATAAACGGTACAGTTAACGGAGCCAAAATAGCCCCAACATTCGCCCCAGAATTAAAAATTCCGGTGGCAAAAGAGCGTTCTTTCTTAGGAAAATATTCAGCAGTGGCTTTAATAGCAGCAGGGAAGTTGCCGGCTTCACCAAAACCTAGTACAGCGCGAGCTATCATAAATCCAATTACTGAAGCCGAAACAGCTGTAAAACCCAATAAATGAAGGCCCTCACCTATTTGTACTGCCAAGGCATGCAATATTGCTCCCAATGACCAGATTATAATGGCCCAAGTATAGCCCGCTTTGGTTCCCATTTTATCTATAATACGGCCTACAAAGAGCATGGATAGTGCATAAACGAACTGAAAAACGGCAGTAATATTACCATAATCAGTATTGGTCCAACCGAACTTATCAGTAAGCTCGGGAGCCAGCAGACTCAACACCTGGCGGTCCAGATAGTTTACCGTCGTCGCAAAGAATAAAAGACCACAAATAGTCCAGCGATATTTTCCTATAGCTTGCATATCGTTATTTATTTACAGATTGAATAATTGTCAATACTTCTCTGGTCTTGGATGCAATGGTTGCATAGTCTTTTGCAGCCATTAGTTCCTTACTGATGAGCTTACTACCCATCCCCACTGCGCATACTCCAGCCTTAAACCATCCTTCGATATTTTCTTTTGTTGTATCTACGCCTCCTGTAGGCATAAATAGAAGATTAGGAAACACCGGTTTTATAGCAGACAGATATTTAGGACCTAGTGTATCACCAGGGAATAATTTAATGAGTTTGATTCCTGCAGCCTCTGCTGTCATAATTTCTGTAGGAGTCATACATCCGGGGGCATACAGAATATCGTTGGAAACAGCATACTCTGCAATGTCCGCTACATAACCCGGACTTACAAGAAAATCGGCTCCTACTGCTAGATATTGCTTTACCTGATCTAATGTTTTTACAGTGCCGATACCCAACAATAATCCAGGCATTTCTGCATTACGCACCTCTACCATTTTTGTAAAGTTCTTCAACGCAGCTTCACCTCTGTTCGTGTATTCAATTGCTTTTACTCCTGCTTTGTACACTGCCCGCAAAATTTCCAAGCTAACAGTTTCATCGGCATTGAAATATAGCGGTAATATACCTTGCTCTATAATAGCATCAATTGCTTGTCGTATTGTAGCCATATTAAGTCGTTATTTTTACAGTCTTGTGCTAATTAGCAACCGTATTCTACAAAAGTAAAAACATGCCGGAGGGCGTCCGGACATGCTTTTATCTTAAAATCGATTGTATTTTACAATGATAAATTGCTCAATTATCTTCAGATAGCAAGCTGCGAGTGTAAATCTAGCGTTGAACTCTTCCACTGGCATCTCCCTTCATAAGAGTTTGCACTTCACTTAATGTAGCATGATTCAGGTCGCCGGGAATAGTATGCTTTAATGCCGAAGCAGCTACACCAAACTCGGCAGCATCAGCCATGCTCATACCGGTAATCAAACCATAAATCAGTCCACTTGCAAAGCTGTCTCCACTTCCTACCCTGTCCACAATACGCACGTTATATTTTCGAGTATGATAAAACTCATTACCATCACTCACCAGTGCACTCCAGCCATTATCGCTAGCACTATAGCTTTCACGCAAAGAAGATGCGATGTATTTAAATCCGAATTTCTCCTTCATCTGTCGGATTACATCCTTATATCCTTCGAGACTCAGTTCCCCTTTAGTGATGTCTGTATTCTTAGCTTTAAAACCCAATGTAGTTTCAGCATCTTCCTCATTACCTATACATACATCAACATATTTACAAAGCTCTGTCATTACTGCCTGAGCTTTCTCCTTGCTCCACAACTTTTTTCTGTAATTCAGGTCAATACTGGTAGTAATACCTTTGGCTTTAGCCGCTTTCAAAGCAGCTTCGGTTAAAGCTGCAGCCTTATCACTTAAAGCAGGTGTAATACCTGTGGTGTGAAACCAATCGGCGCCATCTAGAATAGCATCCCAGTCGAATTCGCTCGGATCAGCATCTGCAATTGCAGCTCCAGCTCTGTCATAAATTACCTGAGAAGCTCTCATGGAAGCTCCTGTTTCTAGAAAATAAATTCCTAATCTGCTACCACCGCGAGCTATGAAACGCGTATCCACCCCATAACGACGAAGATGATTGATTGCTGACTGACCTATAGCGTTATCGGGAACTTTTGAAACAAAAACACCGTTTAATCCGTAATTGCACAATGCAACAGCTACGTTAGCTTCGCCACCACCATAGGTAACGTCAAAAGACTCAGCCTGTACAAAACGCTGATAACCGGGCGTTGACAAACGCAACATAATTTCTCCAAGAGTTACTACCTTCTTTGACATATGTGTATATTGAATATTGGTATTTTAAATTGTTATTAAAAACTACAGTAATGTATCTACAGGGGTACCGTCCATATCGGTAAATTGTTTATTCTCACCCGCCATACCCCAGATAAATCCATAATTAGAGGTACCACAACCAAAATGCACACTCCAAGGAGGAGAAATCACAGCTTCATTGTTCGCCATTATTAGATGGCGCGTTTCCTGCGGTTCTCCCATCATATGGAACAATCGTTGACCATCGGGTATATCAAAATAAAAATATACTTCCATTCTTCTTGTATGCGTATGTGGAGGAACAGAATTCCACACACTACCCGCTTCCAATACAGTCAGTCCCATTACCAACTGACAGCTTTGGATACCACCTTCGTGAATATATTTATAAATCGTTCTTTTATTGGAAGTACTAATATCTCCTAATGATACCGGAGCAGCCTGCTCTTTGGTATATTTTATTGTAGGATACTCCTTATGTGCAGGAGTAGACAATATATAAAATAATGCCGGGTTCTTTTTTCCGGAGCTTGCAAAGCTAACCTTTTTACTACCCCGCCCCACGTAAAGGCACTCCAATTTGTCCAACTCATATTTTACTCCATCCACCGTAACTATCCCTTTACCTCCTACGTTGATGATTCCCAGCTCGCGACGCTGTAAAAAGAAATCGGCCTTTAATTCCTCTTCATTCTTTAATGGAACAGTTTTACTCACCGGCTTTACTCCACCGATGATGACTCTGTCGTAATGTGTGTATACAAGCGTAAGCTTGTCAGCCTTCATCAGATCCTGTACCAGAAAATTTTTACGCAGCTCGGCTGTTGTCATTTGTCTGGTTTCTGCAGGGCTATTAGCAAATCGAATCTCCATTTATTGCTTCATTTTAGTTCAAATTTCATAAATAGAATGGTTATCGGCCCATCCATCCGCCATCCACTACCAGTATCTCACCATTCACATAATCACTAGCTTTTGATGCCAGAAACACAGCGGGTCCAGCAAAATCTTCTGGAGTTCCCCATCTTCCGGCAGGAATGCGGCTTAGAATAGACTGACTACGATCTGGATCGTTCCGCAAAGCCTCGGTATTGTCTGTAGCAATATAGCCAGGAGCAATACCATTTACATTCACGCCTTTGGAGGCCCATTCATTAGACATGGCTTTTACCACACTGGCAAGAGCACCCTTACTGGCGGCATATCCGGGCACCGTAATGCCTCCCTGAAATGACAGCAGAGAACAAGTGAAGATAATTTTACCCCCACCCTGCTCCAACATATGTTTGCCTATTTCTCGGGCCAGTATAAAAGGAGTATCTAAATTAATGGCCAGCACATTATCCCACCAGTCATCAGGATGCTCCGCTACAGGTTTGCGCATGATGGTTCCAGCATTGTTTACCAGAATATCAATGCGCTTGTGATCATGCAATACTGCCTTAATAAATGCATAAACACTATTTCTGTCTGCCGCATCCATTTTATAAAATTGGAAATTGCGCCCCAGGGCGGTCACAGCCTTTTCGATTTCAGAGCCTGCCTCCACAGTCCTAGAAGCAACGATAATGTCCGCCCCGGCCTGCGCAAGTCCTAAAGCCATTCCAAACCCAATTCCTTTGTTACCTCCAGTAACAATTGCCGTTTTGCCAGTAAGATCAAAAAGATTTGTACTCATAATCGTCTAACAATAATATCGGGAAGGTTGACAAACACGCAATCCCTGTATTATTTCTTCAAGTTAAAATTGAAATACTCGTTGGCATTATTGAAACATATATCCTGCACAATTTTGCCAATCCATGCTATATTTTCCGGAAGCTCTCCGTTCTCCACATCATGGCCGAACAAGTTACATAAAATACGTCTGAAATACTCATGCCGCGGGAAAGAAAGAAAACTACGCGAATCCGTAAGCATTCCAATAAAACGACTCAACAACCCCATATTAGACAAAGTATTCAGTTGTTGCGTCATACCATCCTTCTGATCTAAGAACCACCAACCCGATCCCCACTGAATTTTACCTGGAGCCGAACCATCATTAAAGTTACCAATCATAGTAGCCATCAGCGCATTATCCGCGGGATTGAGATTGTACAGGATGGTTTTGGTAAGTTTATCAGTATTGATAAGTCGTCCTAAAAATTTTGATAATGCAACAGCTTGCGGAAAGTCTCCAATAGAGTCCCAACCGGTATCAGGCCCTAGCACACGCAGCGCCTTGAGATTATTGTTGCGAATGGCGCCCAAGTGGTATTGTTGTACCCATCCTTTCTCATGATCCCACTCGGCAAAGTATACTAGCATTGCTGAGCGGAATTTATTTTGCTCTTCCAAGTTCAGATCATGTCCTGCATATACTTTATCAAAGATGGCACTTATTTCGTGCTCTGTATACTCCTCAGCATATATTTGTTCTAACCCGTGGTCTGATACCGTACAACCCATCTCTGCGAAGAAGTCATGACGCTTTCTTAAAGCGTTCAGAAAATCGTTGAAGAAAACGATATGTACATCAGCTGCTGCTTCCAATTTTTTTACATAAGCCACAAAATTGGCAGCATTAGATACATTCATGGCCGCATCGGGTCTCCATGCCGGTAACACCGGAATTTCAAACCCATCTTCTTTTATCTTTTTATGATGCTCCAGCGTATCTACAGGATCGTCTGTGGTACACACCATTCGCACATTCATTTTACGCAGCAGATTTCGTACACTGTACTCTTTAGTGCGTAGCTTGGCTGAACACTCGTCATATATCTTTTTCGCTGAATCACCATCCAGCAAATCGTACACATCAAAATAACGCTGTAGTTCCAGATGCGTCCAGTGATACAGCGGGTTGCGCATGGTATACGGCACGGTTTCAGCCCACTTTACAAACTTCTCATAATCGCTTTTATTACCGGTACAATAACTCTCATCCACACCGTTAGTACGCATCGCGCGCCATTTATAATGGTCGCCGTATAACCATATCTGTGTGAGATTGTCGAACTGCTTATCCTCGGCTATTTGATCAGGAGGAAGATGACAGTGATAATCAATTATAGGCATTTGCTTTGCAAACTCATGATACAATGTTTGCGCAGTTTGCGTTTCAAGTAAAAAGTTTTCGTCTAAAAATTTTTTAGCCATGTTATTGTATTTCTGTTTTTGGGAGTTGTCTCGTTCCGCTGAAATACCCTACAAGCAACCGATTACCCAGGAAAAGTAAGCAAGAAACCCTTACAATATCGGTTAGATTTTTAAATATTCTGTATTCAAACGTTTGAAGTAAAAAAATTATAAGCTCACACCGCGCTTCCAGGGTATAAAATCGTCTTGATTTAAAAGCACCGCCTTAGGGATCACTTCTCCACTAGCTACTTTGATACAAAACTCCAAAATATCTTCCCCCATCTCTTCGATTGTTTTCTCTCCTTCTACTACAGGACCACAATTGATATCGATAATGTCACTCATGCGCTTTGTAAGCACATTATTAGTGGCAATTTTTATAGTAGGACATACGGGATTCCCTGTAGGGGTTCCCAATCCGGTGGTAAACAATATCAAGGTAGCTCCTGCAGCTGCCTTTCCTGTGGTTGCTTCCACATCATTACCGGGAGTGCATACTAAATTTAATCCGGGCTTAGTGGCAGGTTCTGTATAATCCAATACATCTACTACTGGAGAAGTGCCACCTTTTTTGGCGGCACCTGCACTTTTAATAGCATCGGTAATCAACCCATCTTTTATGTTTCCGGGAGAGGGATTCATGTGGAAACCCGAACCAACAGCTTCGGCCTGACGGTTATAGGCACTCATCAGGTGAATAAACTTCTTCGCTTTCTCTTCATCAATTGTTCTGTCAATCAATTGTTGCTCGGCTCCACATAATTCCGGAAACTCAGCAAGCAATACCTTAGCACCTAGCGCTACAAGCAAGTCGCTTGTATAACCTACGGCCGGATTGGCACTGATACCGCTAAAACCATCGCTGCCGCCACATTTTACGCCCACAGTCAAGGCCGATAGTGGTGCCGGTTGGCGTTCTATTTTATTTGCCTCTATTAAATGAACAAATGTATCTTTTATCGCATCACTTATCAGCTGCTCTTCACTTTGAGATTGCTGCTGTTCGTACACCAACAACGGTTTATCGAATGAAGGATTACGCAATTTAATCTCTTCCAACAACTGACTTGTTTGCAAATTCTGACAACCCAAACTCAGAATTGTTACACCGGCTACATTAGGGTGATCAGCATAAGCAGCCAGTAGCTTACCCAAGATAGTAGCATCCTGACGAGTACCGCCACAACCTCCCTGATGGTTTAAGAACTTAATACCATCAATGTTTTTAAATACTCTTTCATTGGGAGAGGTAGTATGAGCAGGACTTAAATCCAACTCCGCAATATTTTCACCTTTTTTATAAGCTTCTACCAGCTGATGTGTATAGCGTTTATATTTATCCGATACCGCATACCCCAGTTCGTTATGCAACGCTTCCTTAATAACGTCGAGATTGCGGTTTTCACAAAATACGGTGGGCATAAATAGCCAATAGTTAGCAGTGCCCACCCTACCATCTTTACGATGATATCCATTAAATGTTCGGTTTTTGAATTTGGATACATCCGGGGGTGTCCACTGATATTGGTAAGGGCGATATTTATAAGGTTCTGCGGCATGCTTGGTATTCTCCGTAGTCATCACAGCTCCTCTGGGAATAAAATATTGCGCCTTACCTACCAGAACTCCGTACATAATAATTTCATCCCCTGGCTGCAGATCTGTCGTAAAAAATTTGTGCTTCGCCTTTACATCATCCTGCAATACATACGCTTCACCATTGTATGTAATGGTTTGTCCTTTCTGCAAATCTTTAAGTGCAACAATCACATTATCGTTCGGATGCACTTTTAATACTAACTCAGCCATAATTGCGATTTTATCCATATTCTCCTGAAATAATGAGAAATCGCTTTGTTTGTTTTTTGTTTAATAAATTCAACTCCTCGAACTACAATATCTTCTTTTTAATCTTGTAGCCATTGACTCAGTGCCTGTTTCATTCCATTGTTCAAAATAGCTTCAACCCCCCTAGTCACTTCTTCTTCAAATCCGGGTATGGTATTTAGCTTTTCTCGCCAGATGGATGCATCCTGAAGGATTTTGCTTACCCACCCGCTAATATTGTTACAATCGAAAGTTGATTGTATTAGCGATACCGCATCCTGTACATCTCTTGGCTCAAAAGCTATTTCTGATTTACCACTATACATTACCAATAACGCCGCAAATGAAAATGCGGTAAAGCTGGCTATTTTGCCACGCTTGGTATAGTTGTCTACTATCGTAGGCCAATTACGGGTTTCCCATTTTGATAAAGAGTTTAATGCAATATCCTTTAGATAATGCTTCAAGTAAGGATTGTAAAAACGTTCGAGAATTTTATCTGCAAAAGCTCTCAACTCTTCCAAATCCTCACCAATAGCCGGCAGCACCTCCTCCTCTACCATACGCTTGATAAACTGTTCGACCAGTGTATTATCAAATGCCTCCTTTACTGTTTCCACGCCCATTTGCAGGCCTACAGGAACCATTGCAGTATGCGCACCATTTAACACTCGTACCTTTTTGGATCGGAAAGGACGGATATCATCCATAAATAATACATTCAATCCTATTTGATCCAAGGGCAGCTTTTGTCTTATGCTACTGTCACCTCCAATGGCCCAAACGTGAAAGTATTCACCCTTTACCAGAAGATTATCATCAAAACCAATTTCCGCCTTTATTTCCTCAATATTTGCTTTCGGAAATCCGGGGACAATACGATCCACGAGTGTATCATAAAAATAATTAGCGTTCGCTACCCATTCTATAAAGTCGGAGCCTAGATTATTATCCTGAGCATGTCGAATAACATATTCACGCAAAGTAGATCCATTATCCTCAATTAGTTCACAACAAAGAATACTTAATCCTTTATGTCTTGCTCCATTAAACTTTTGATATCTTTTATACAACAACGCTGTAATCTGCGCCGGAAAAGATTTGGGTGGCGCAGCATTTAAATCATCCCCTTCTTCATAACGAATTCCAGCCTCCGTAGTATTGGAAACAATTATTTCCAACTCATCACGAAGAAACAGCTCCTCATATTTTTTATAGTCGGTGTAAGGATTCACAATATCCGTTATGGACTTAATTAATGACACCTCCTTAATGGGCTGCTTATCTTTTATACCTTCCAGATATACATGATATAAACAGTCCTGTTTTTCAAAAACCTCTTTGGACTTAACACTACCGGGAGTAGCCTGTACTATTGCTATACCATGATTCAATAATCCTTCGTCATTTGCCTTATCTATCATCCAGTCTACAAAAGCACGGAGAAAATTCCCACTTCCAAATTGCAATACTTTAGTAGGATACTGCGGCTTTTGTACAGTTGTCTTATTTAACGGTCTCATATTTTGATAAAAACTATTTCCTCGCTCTCTCGATCAACCATTTTACCCAATCCACTGCCGCTTTATCATTTTCAAAATATTCGGGTAATCTGCGATGATCAATATATTCGTTATACAACCAGGGATCGCCCAGCGCAAACACAGTTCCTTTTCCATATGTGGCTACAGCCATAACATCAAAATCATCTGTTTTTAATACAACCTGTGCCGAATCTTTAGCAGTTACAGAACAAATACCTTTGATATATACATTTTTGGCAGTTTTAAATATGGGATGACCCGCTTCTATTTTTATTTCTCCCTGCTCGAAATGAGGATCCTGCACTACCAATCGATTATCTTTATTAAACGTAATTCCGAATTTTTGCGCCAGGATATTAAATCTATCCAATTCGCAATTAGACGAGTCATTAGCTAGCATTACCAATACGCCCCCATTATACACCCAGTCTGCAATAGCAGCGGCATATGTCTCATCAATAAAATTGGGTACTGCAGTTTCCTTTTCATCATCCGGATCCACGATAATGTAGATGGAGGCTTGTTTCAAATTATCTGCTGTAGGACCTTCGGTAAGTGTTGCAAGTCTAGCACCTTCTTTTTCAAACAAGGCTCCCAGTTCCGAATAGCCACCCATACTGGTATCGCCCCACAGATAATGCCATTTTACTTGCTGACCATTTTCTTCCATATACTCATTATTGAAGAAGTTGTCCAGCAATACGGTTACTGCTCCTTCCGTAGTGTTATCAACATTTGCTGTGTCATTGGTAGAAGATGATCCACCACATGCGGTCACTAACACTATCAAACAAAATAACTGCGATGCAATAAGAATCTTTTTCATATCAAACTTTTTTGTGCTAAGATAGCCAGCAACTTCCAACTTCTGGTATTATCACATCCTCCTTGTGTTACTTAGCAACCATTTTACCAAATCCTTAGCTGCAGCGTAATTCTCATATTTTGAGGGTAGTTTTCTACCATCTACATATTCGTTATAGATCCAAGGGTCGCCCACCACAAACACAGTTCCTTTACCATATTTCGCAGAGGCCATTATATCAAAATCCTTGGTCCGCAAAATAGACTTTGCAGGAGGCGTAATTTGTAATGAAGTCACCTCCTTGAGGAATACATTTCGAGCGGTTTTGAATATAGGATGGTTTGCATCAATATCCACTTTACCTTCGTCGTAGTTGTTCCCTTTCACCATTAACTGATCATCCCCCTTGAAGCGAATACCGAATTTCTGAAGTAGCAAGTTGATTTTTTCTTGTTCGGCATTAACGGAGTTATTTCCCATCACTACCAACACCCCGCCAGCCTTTACCCAATTCGCAATTATCGTTGCATAGGCCCGAGTCATATAATTAGGATGCGCTGTTTCCCTATCAGTGTCAGGATCTACAATAATGTACACAGCAGCTTTCTTGAGATTGGCAGCACTAGGAGCTGCTTTGAGAGTACTGATAGCAGCTCCGTGTTGTTCAAAAATGCTGCCCCAAAAAAAGTAGCCATTATTACCACGCTCTTCCCAGATATAGTGCCAAGGCTCAGGTTTTCCTGACGGCCCGGCCTTCCATTCGTTATTAAAAAAATTATCCAGCAATATAGTTTTTCCCTTTCCTTGGGAAAGATTAGGAATCATTTCAATTTCATTAGCAGCAAGTATGAACGCTCCCATCCCCTTAGGATCGTTTTGCACCACTTTTTCGCTCATATAATATTCAAAGCTGCCATCGCGATATGGATTACCTCCTAATCCTGAGACACTCACGGTGCCTTCGAGATTTGTAAAGCCATCAGCACTTTTAGAAAGCTTGTACTTTACAAGTCCTTCAAAAGCTTTTTGGGCATGAGCTCTATAACTTTCTGCAATATATCCTTTACGAGAGGCTTTAGCCAATGTATAAGCTAGCATTGCCGTAGCAGAGGACTCTAAATAATTAGGTGCGCGATGAGGCAAATCCACTATATCGTACCACATTCCGGTATGAGCGTCTTGCACTTTCACTACAGCTGTTGCAAAGCGGTTTAGAATATCGATGATTTGCTTACGTCCGGGATGTTCCATCGGGAAATAATCGAGCACATCCACCATTGCCATACCAAACCATCCGAGCGCCCGTCCCCAGAAATGAGGAGAACGCCCCGTTACTTTATCAGCCCATCGTTGCTGACGTGATTCATCATAACCATGATACAACAAGCCGGTTTTATCGTCGCGACTATGTTTTTCCATCAACACAAACTGACGAGCCACATCGTTGAAAATAGTATCCTCCCCAAATACCTGGGCATATTCGGCATAAAACGGCTGTCCCATATAAAGCCCGTCCAGCCACATCTGAAAAGGATATATCTTTTTATGCCAAAAACCGCCTTCATTAGTTCGCGGATGTGTCAACAACTGTTTACGTAATAACTGCACCGCTTTTTTATATTTTTCTTTCCCCGTTACCCTATACAAGGTAAGTAACAGCTTGCCATTATTGATATGATCAATATTATAATGCTCAGGATTGTAATCTTTAATAGAACCATCTTCACGCACATAATGATCCATGCTGTGCTGTATGTAACGAAACCATTTTGCGTCGCCTGTCGCCAACCAGATACCCTCAATACCTTTTAATATTACTCCTTGATCGTAGCTCCATCGCGCAGGACGACCCGGTACTACACTAAACGAATCGGGCCAGATATGCATGGCTGTCAGCGCCAGTTGTTGCGAATAAGGCAATTCTTGAGCGCTCCCATTCAAGGAGATTAATAAAAACACTAAATAAATCAGACGCTTCATATCTTACAATGCTTCGTTTAATAGATGATAACTTAATGTAATTGTACTGCGGCAGATGGTGTACCCAACTCAGTTATTACTTTTTCCTTAACACGGGTATAATCTGTTTTCTCAATCCGAATGTTCTTAGTGCGATCTCCTGCAGCTCGCAATAGTACGGAGGCTCCATCTGCATACTTCAACCCACTAATCTGTACATCATCACTATTTACAATATCCACTACCACATCCGCTTTTGTAGCATACACACTTACATTCTTCAACTTAATTCCGCTGGCTTCCTGAATATCCACGCCTTGTTCTGACTGAAGAACGGAGTTTTCAATCAGAATATTCTTAACGTGCATCTCGGGTATACCGCGTATGAAAATGGCTTTTTTCGCTCCATTGCAATACACATTACTAATATGTATGTTTTGAAATTGCGGAGTGGTTTCATCAACCGGAAGCATCTCTACTTTAGGCAACTCGCGTTTCTCTCCTTCCAACGGGATGGGATCGCGGGCCATATAATACATATCGAACAAAATGGCTTCTCCAGGAATATCTTTCATATATATATCCTTAATAAAGATATTTTCCACTACACCACCCCTACCACGAGTTGTTTTAAAACGCAGGCCAATATCACTTCCAATAAAAGTACAATTGCTGACGTACACATTCTTAACGCCCCCGCTCATTTCGCTACCTACCACAAATCCCCCGTGTGAGGCATATACCGTACACCCTTTGATAATTACATTCTGAGTAGGCATAGCGCGTGCACGTCCATCAGCATCACGCCCACTCTTCATACACAGCGCATCATCTCCTACATCAAAAACACTATTTTCAATCAGCACATTGGAACAGCTTTCCAAATCAATGCCATCGCCATTTTGTGCATACCAGGGATTTTTAACAAAAATGTTACGTACCACGATATTTGTACTCATAAGGGGGTGTAAACACCAAGCTGCAGAATTCTGGAAAGTAACACCTTCCAACAGAATTTTATCGCACTTAGTAAATACTACCAGGTTGGGACGTAAAAAATCTTTTATAGACTGATAGAAAGCCACATCCTTTTCGGGACTAAGTCTACCCGGGTCTTTCATCTCGTATCCACGAGCAAAGCTCTCCGAAGGCATCCATAAATTGCCGTTCTTTACCACACCCCCCGAAGCCACCAGCTTTTTCCACTGGCTTGCTGTCAACTTTTCTTTTTTAACAAGGCGCCAGGCATCACCATTTCCATCTATAATACCATTTCCCGTAATACCAATGTTACTAGCATTTTCAGCTGAAATAGGAGACTGATTTCTCATCTGCGGCATCCCCTCCCAATTACCTTTTACCAAAGGATATTGATCTTTATCCTTTGTAAATAACAAAGTAGCTCCCGTTTCCAAGTGCAGATTTACATTGCTTTTTAATACAATAGGACCCGTCAACCACAATCCTTGTGGCACTCTCACGATTCCGCCACCCTTAGCATGACATTCGTCTATGGCTTTTTGTATAGCTTGAGTATTAAGGGTATGCCCATCAGGAATGGCACCATACTTGGTAATGGGATACTGTACATTTTTAAATATAGGCTCTGTCACCTTAGGCAAGCGCCAGCCATCCTGGCCTAAACTATACTTAATGCTGCAAGCAAGCAATAATAAGAAAACTATTTTTCGATACATCGGCAAAACAATTATTGCGTACAAGGTATAATAGAATCTTTAGTTTTAGAAGGATTAAGCGCTACTTTATTTACGCAAACGTTTCCATTAATGAGAGGATAATAATAAAGTGCATCCGTATGATAAAAAAGTACATTACACAACAAAAAACCCCGCCTGAGCGAGGTTCTATCAAATAAGTTATTAAGAGTCTCTATTACCAGTCTTGTTTGGCAATTCCGGCCTTGATAGCCGCTAATGCTTTTTCCTCGCCCAGTAACGCAGTCAGCTTATTGCCCTTGCCATCGTGTCCTTTAGCTATATAGCCGCCTTTAGCAGTGCGGGATATTACTGCGTCCTGAATAGGAACATTTTTTTCCTTTGTTTTTACGTTATAAGCCGTAAGAGTTACATCTGCCATGATTATACTTTTTTGATTAAAAAAATGAAATTAAGGCTTTTCAAGAAAAATAGCTAAATATTATTATACAATGCAAGTCTTTTCGGATAATCGCTTTCATTAAGACGATATGCTATAATGATTTACTAATAAGGATAAAACAATTTAAAAAAAAAGACCCACTAGATGGGTCTTTTAAAATATGCTTTCCCAAGTGCCCAGAACAGGAATCGAACCTGCACTCCCTTGCGAGAACCAGATTTTGAGTCTAGCGCGTCTACCAGTTCCGCCATCTGGGCTAAAACGGGGTGCAATATTACGGAAATTTATCGTTAAAAAACAATGGATTTCCGCATTATTTATATAGCTTTATTTACAGCAACTTCTTTTGGGTATCAGAAAAGCGACTAACCACTTCCATATTTTATTCAATACCTGCTTCATTCTTTAACTATAAATTTTATTCAAAGATACATGATTAAAATAGGACTGATAAAAGAAGAAAAAGTACCCCAGGACAATCGCGTAGCACTTACTCCAGATCAGTGTAAATGGCTGCTTAACAATCGCAACAATATCGCCTTTTTTGTTCAGCCCTCCGAAATCAGATGTTTTAAGGACGAAGAATATGCACGTGCTGGAGCGATTATTACTGACGATATGCAGCAATGCGATATTTTACTGGGGATTAAAGAAGTGCCGGTGGACAGTCTTATCGAAAACAAAACCTACCTATTTTTTTCTCATACCAAGAAAAAGCAACCGCATAACAGGAAACTGCTACAAACCATCCTGAAAAAAAATATTACGCTAGTTGATTACGAATGCCTGGAACACGAAGATGGGCGGCGAATCATCGGTTTTGGTTTCTTTGCCGGTATTGTAGGAGCTCACAACGGCATTATGGCCTACGGGAAAAGAACCGGTTTATTTCATCTGGAGCGTGTATACAAACAGCGCAATTTTAAAGAGCTGATACATACTTATTTCGGACTAAGGCTACCCAACATTAAAGTAGTAGTTACCGGTAGCGGCCGTGTAGCACACGGGCTAGTGGAAGTAATGAACCTCATGGGCATTCACGAAGTAGAGCCAGAGGACTACTTGGTAAGAAGATTTTCCTATCCCGTGTATACGCAACTCAAAGGCAGCTCCCTTTATGAACATGAGATTACTGGAAAATATTCACGAGAAGACTTTCATAAAAATCCGCAAAATTATTTGTGCCGATTTTTACCTTACGCTTCGCAAACCGATGTCTTATTGAATGGCGTATACTGGGAAGAAGGCATCCCTCCGCTGTTCAGTCCGTCGGATATTCAGCGCGATGATTTTATCATACAAACTATCGCAGATGTGTCTGACGACCCTTATGGATCCGTTCCCATCAATATCTGCAGTCAAACCATCGAAGATCCGGTGTATGGTATCAGTCGCACTACCTTAGAGAAGACGCCGCCTTATCAGCCGGGTAGCATCGATATAATGGCCGTAGGTAATCTGCCTAATGAATTACCTCATGATGCCAGCCGCTACTTCGGGGAGCAACTGATTAAGTACATCTTAGACGATTTACTAAAAGCTTCTCCAAGTCCTACCCTTCAAAGAGCCACTATCGCTGTCAATGGACAGTTGGGCCCTTATTTTACCTATCTGCAGGACTATGCAGAGGAGTCTTAAAATAAAAACCGCCTGCACAAAGCAGACGGTTTATAAAACGTTCAACATTCAAATGTTGTCAGATTATTAACGCAAGAACAAGAGCTCACGATATTTAGGCAGATACCACTCTTTGTCATCCACCAGCAGCTCAAGCTTATCGGCATGGTAGCGGATTTTATCAAAGAAAGCGGCTTTTACTTCGCGCTCGTAAGCAATAGCTTTTTCACGTGTATCTTCTATTGCGTTACATTTTTTACGCGCTTCGATCATTTGTTCTACCAGATCGCTTGCTTTATTTATGTGTTCAGATATTTTATCAAGGATTTGTTTTTGATTAGCGTAAGCTTCTTCTGTCAAACCTGCTTCTTTTAATCCTTTGATATTTTTAGCTAGAAGGTTTTGGTAACGAATGGCCGGAGGCAGTATCATACTGGTTGCCATTTCGCCCATAATTCTTCCCTCAATCTGAATTTTTTTAATGTATTTTTCAAGTTCGATCTCGTGTCTTGCATGGATTTCAGAAGGAGTGTACACTCCGTTTTCTACAAACAGTTTCACATTTTTCTCGCTCACCATAGCATCCAAGGCCAACGGAGTTGTTTTCAGATTGGGCAACCCTCTTTTTTCAGCTTCTTTTTCCCACTCTTCGCTGTAACCATCGCCTTCGAAAAGAATTTTCTCGCTACCGATGATGTATTCATTGATCACCTGCATGATAGCGATTTCTTTCTTCTCACCTTTTTCGATTAAGGCATCTACATCAGCCTTGAAGTTTTTCAAAGTTTGCGCCACGATAGTGTTCAGTACCGTCACGGGGCTTGCACAGTTAGCAGAAGAACCAACGGCTCTTAACTCAAATTTATTACCGGTAAACGCGAAAGGCGATGTACGGTTACGGTCTGTGTTATCGAGTAATAGATCTGGAATATTTTTATGGATATCGAGCTTCAGCATGGTTTCATCTTGCTCATCCATATTATCGGTTACTCTTTGTTTTACATCGTTCAATACCTTAGTCAGGTATTCACCAATGAACACAGAGATGATAGCTGGAGGCGCTTCGTTAGCACCCAATCTGTGATCGTTAGAAGCTGAAGCGATAGAAGCTCTTAAAATATCAGCATAATCATGAACCGCTTTGATGACGTTCACAAAGAAAGTAAGGAACATCAAGTTGGTTTTAGGTGTTTTACCTGGAGACAGCAGGTTCACACCGGTATCGGCAGCCATACTCCAGTTATTGTGCTTACCGCTTCCGTTAATACCTGCAAAAGGTTTTTCGTGAAGCAATACGCGCAAACCATGTCTCAAAGCGGTGCGGCTCATAACATCCATCAACAGTGTGTTGTGGTCCACCGCCAAGTTTACTTCTTCAAATATAGGAGCGCACTCAAATTGAGCAGGAGCCACCTCATTGTGGCGGGTTCTCAACGGAATACCTAGTTTATAACACTCATGCTCAAAGTCGCGCATGAAAGCATATACTCTTTCAGGAATAGAACCGAAGTAGTGGTCTTCCAGCTGTTGGTTTTTAGCAGAGTTGTGACCATATAATGTACGACCGCACATAACTAGGTCAGGTCTTGCTCTGTATAAACCTTCGTCTACAACAAAATACTCTTGCTCCCAACCTAAAGTAGGTGTAACGCGAGTAACATTTTTATCGAAGTAGTGACAAACATCAACGGCTGCTTTATTCAAAGCATCGATTGATTTTAACAACGGAGCTTTGTAGTCTAATGATTCTCCGGTGTAAGAAATGAAGATGGTAGGAATACAAAGTGTACGTCCGTGACCGATCTCAATGATAAAGGGAGGAGAAGAAGGATCCCATGCTGTATAACCTCTAGCCTCAAAAGTGGCACGCAGACCACCATTAGGGAAAGAAGATGCATCAGGCTCCTGTTGAATCAGCGCAGCGCCGTCAAACTCCTCGATTGGAGTACCGTCGCTTTTCAACGTGAAAAAAGAGTCATGTTTCTCGGCAGTAGTTCCTGTTAATGGTTGAAACCAGTGAGTGTAGTGTGTAACTCCTTTACTTTCAGCCCAGGCGCGCATACCATTGGCTATCTGATTAGCCATGCTGCGGTCAATCTTTTGCCCAGCTTTGATGGAGGCTACTAAACTTTTGTATGCCTCGTCGCTTAAATATTCTCTGGCAGTTTTAAGGCTGAAAACATGCGAACCAAATACTGCAGTAATCTTGGGCGTAATTTTCCCTGGCTGTTCTTTTGTAGTAGGAATGCTGTTAAGTGCAGAAATTCTTAAAGACATTGTGTGTAAGTTTATTTAATTTGTGTGCAAATATAAGATTACACCTAAAAACAACAATACAAATTTATTTTTTTCATCAAAAATTTTGAAAAACTTGTGGATTTTTAGTCAAATTTCTAGAAAAATTAAATATTAAATTTATTATAAATACATCTGAAATTTTACAAACTCTCCACCCACACCAATTGAGCTATCAGATGCACACCCTACCCATCTCCTATTCCATCTGCATTTGATAATATTTATTCCATGGCTTTCTGTAGTACAATGTTAGGGATGAAAAATTTCATGTAAGTTTGCGCTTTTTAAACGCAAAACCTACAGACCTATCGCGATATCGCAATCAGGAATGTGATCTATACCTATAAATTAAGATGGAAGTAACAGTAAAAACCGCCGAACAGTTAAGACTAACAGCAGAAGAATTTGAGTTAATCAAACAAAAATTGGGTCGCACCCCTAATTTCAACGAATTGTGTGCCTTCTCCGCCATGTGGAGTGAGCACTGTAGTTATAAAAACTCCATTAAGTGGTTAAAAACACTCCCGCGTGAAGGCGGTAAAATGTTGGTAGCAGCAGGCGAGGAAAATGCGGGACTGATGGATATTGGCGATGGTCTTGGAGTGGTTTTTAAAATTGAATCACACAACCACCCTTCTGCACTGGAGCCCTTTCAAGGAGCTGCTACAGGCGTAGGGGGTATTCACCGCGATATTTTTACCATGGGAGCCAGACCCATTGCGGCCTTAAACTCCCTACGTTTCGGAAAACTCGAAGAAGCTAAAACACAGCACCTGCTTGCCGGAGTAGTGCACGGTATTGGTCATTACGGCAACTGCTTTGGTGTACCTACCGTTGCAGGGGAAATATATTTTGACGAATGCTATCATACCAACCCTCTGGTAAATGCCATGAGTGTAGGTATTGTAAAAACAGGCGAAACCGTTTCGGCCACTGCCAAAGGCGAAGGCAACCCTGTAATGTTTGTGGGTAGCGCTACCGGAAAAGACGGGATCGGTGGAGCTTCCTTTGCTTCGGCAGATATTACTTCCGAAAGTGTGCAAGAACTACCTGCCGTACAAGTGGGAGACCCCTTCCAAGAAAAAAAACTACTGGAAGCTTGTTTGGAAGTAATAAAAACCGGTGCCGTAGTAGGTATGCAGGACATGGGAGCTGCCGGTATTATTTGCTCTACAGCCGAAATGAGTGCCAAAGGTGGTGTAGGTATGAAAATAGATTTAGAGAAAGTACCTACCCGTCAAAAAAATATGAAAGCATGGGAACTGCTCCTTAGTGAAAGCCAAGAGCGCATGTTGCTGGTAGCAGAAAAAGGTAGAGAAAAAGAAATTGAAGCCATTTTTGAAAAATGGGATCTACCTTGCGCCGTTATAGGCCACGTCACTAACGACGGTATTCTTAAATTTTACATGAACGGAGTACTTGAAGCATCCATACCTGCACAAGAGCTAGTATTGGGCGGTGGTGCTCCTCAGTATGAACGTGAATACAAAGAACCCGCTTATCTCAAAGAGATAGCTGCTTTCGATGCCTCCACTGTTCCACAACCTGCAGACTTGAAAGCAGTTGCAGAAAAAATCATTGCGCTGCCTTCTATCGCATCCAAAAGATGGATTTATGATCAGTACGACAGCATGGTAGGCACTGTAAACACATCCACAAATGAACCTTCAGATGCAGCTGTAGTACTGGTGAAAGGCACTCAAAAAGGACTGGCAGTAACAACCGACTGCAACAGCCGCTATGTATATGCCGACCCGTATAAAGGTGCTTTAATAGCAGTGAGCGAAGCTGCCAGAAATATCGTATGCAGTGGCGGCCAGCCACTGGGTGTTACCAACTGTCTCAACTTCGGCAATCCTTACGACCCTGAAGTATATTATCAATTTGTACACGCTATTAAAGGCATGGGAGATGCCTGCCGCAAATTTGATACACCGGTAACCGGAGGTAATGTAAGCTTCTATAATCAAAATCCCGAAGGACCGGTAAATCCTACCCCCACCATCGGAATGGTAGGGCTGCTGGAAGATATCAATAAAAAGATGACCCTCGACTTCAAACAAGAAGGCGATGTAATTTATATTCTCGGTGCGCAAAAAGACGATATCAATTCATCGGAGTATCTATATCATATTCACGGAGTGAAAAAGTCTCCGGCACCTTACTTCAATTTGGATGAAGAATATGTGCTTCAACAAGCCGTGCTGAAATTGATTAGCGAAGGATTAATTCGTTCGGCGCACGACGTGAGCGAAGGCGGCTTGTTTGTAACACTCTGCGAGAGTGGTTTCCATCGTGCTCTCGGCTTCGATATTAAAAGCAACAGCAATCTTCGTAAAGATGCATTCCTGTTTGGAGAAGCGCAAAGCAGAGTGGTGGTAAGTGTGGCAGCTGATAAAATAAAAGCTTTTGAAGCAGCACTCCCCACCGATGTACCGTTTGCACAACTAGGTACAGTAACCGCTGGGGACTTACTGGTAGATGGCGAAAACTGGGGACAGATTACAACATGGCAGAACATTTACGATACAGCCATTGAAAAATATTTGAGCAAGGAAACTGCTTCAGATGCCCTGAGTAGCTTATAAAACAATCGGCATTTTACATTCCTAATGAGATGCTGGCAGGCTTTTCATGTTGTTCATTTAAGTATAAAGCTTAAAACGCATTCCCGTGGCAAAAAAAATAGCTATAATAGGTGGAGGTAATTTAGGAACTGCCATAGCGCAGGGCCTTATTCAAAGCGCTTTCTGCGATGCTGCAGACATTACGATTACCAAAAGAAATGTTGCGACGCTTAAAGGCGAACTACCCAAGACTGTTCATATTACAAGCGATAACGTTCAGGCTGTTGCTTCCAGTGAAGTAATTATTCTGGCGGTAAAACCTTACCAGATAGAAAATGTGATGAAAGAAATTGTGCCTGTATTGACCAAAAAACATATTCTTATATCGGTAATTACGGGAGTAACTTTAGACGACCTGAAAAATATGGCCTCAATAGCATTGCCTGTATTTCGTGCAATGCCTAATACAGCCATTGCCATCAGAGAAAGCATGACCTGCATCAGTTATGAAAATGCTACAGACAAACAGGTGCAATTGGTAACAAAAATGTTTGGCACTGTAGGTAAAGTAGCCGTTATCGATGATAAGCTCATGGATGCGGCAACCGTGCTGGGCGCCTGCGGTACTGCGTTCGCCCTTCGTTATGTGCGCGCCAATATTCAAGGTGGTATTGAAATTGGATTTGATGCCAAAACCGCAAGCCTCATTGCTTCTCAAACTGTAAAAGGAGCAGCTGAACTCCTGCTCACACATCATAGCCATCCGGAACAGGAAATCGATAAAGTAACTACGCCTAAAGGCTGCACTATTGTAGGGCTGAACGAAATGGAACACAGAGGATTCAGCTCATCCCTAATACGGGGAATCATTACCAGCTATAAGAAAATCGCAAAAGATTAGCACTTGCGCTTAACAGCGCAAGGCAGGTGCGGATAAAAAGTGCAAAACCACTCACCCCATTATCCCAATAATGCATATCTTTGCATGACCACACAAATTTCCTTTCTCAGGATTATTTCTGCCGGTCATTTTATTTTTCCGTTTGGATTAAGATTAAGTTATTGGGATGGGATTGATTTAATTCGTATAAATCTGAAATCTTAGTATAAAAAATTTTTTCGGGTATGTCCAAATATATTTTTGTTACCGGCGGTGTAACATCATCATTGGGAAAAGGTATTATTGCTGCATCACTGGCTAAGCTATTGCAAGCACGAGGCTTCAGGGTGACGATTCAGAAATTCGACCCTTACATCAACATCGATCCCGGCACACTCAATCCTTATGAACATGGAGAATGCTTTGTTACCGAAGATGGTGCCGAAACCGACCTTGACTTGGGGCACTACGAACGCTTTCTGAACATTTACACTTCTCAGGCCAACAACGTTACTACAGGTCGTATTTATCAAACTGTTATCAACAAAGAAAGGCAAGGTGCCTACTTGGGGAAAACCGTTCAGGTAGTACCTCATATCACCAATGAAATCAAACGCCGCATGATGGAGCTGGGCAATACCGGCGAATATGATATTGTGATTACGGAAATTGGGGGTACCATCGGTGACATCGAAAGTCTTCCCTTTGTAGAGTCCATCAGACAATTACAATGGGAACTACCCGAAGAAGATACAGTGGTAATTCACCTTACCTATATCCCCTATCTGAAAGCGGCAAAAGAGCTGAAAACCAAACCTACCCAACACAGTGTAAGAATGCTGAGCCAGGAAGGTGTAAGTCCTGATATCATTGTATGCCGCACCGAAAAATCATTAACACCAGAACTGAAAAGAAAAATCGCTCTCTTCTGTAATGTAAAACAGGAAGCAGTAATTGAAGCGGCCGACCAATCCACCATTTACGAAGTACCACTGGCAATGCTTCGTGAAAAACTGGATGTCATTTGTTTGAAAAAAATGAACATCACAGGATATAAAGAGCCGGATTTGGAAAAATGGTACACCTTCCTAGACAAACTGAAATATCCCAAATCAGTAGTTCGCATAGGACTTATAGGGAAATATTTGGAATTACAAGATGCCTATAAATCTATTCTGGAAGCATTCGTACATGCAGGAGCCGTGAACGAATGTCAAGTACAGATTGTCAATATTCATAGCGAATACATCACCGAAGAAAACGTAGCCGAAAAATTGTCGGAACTGGATGGCTTATTGGTGGCGCCCGGCTTTGGGATCAGAGGTGTAGAAGGAAAAATCACTGCCGTAAAGTATGCACGTGAACATAAACTCCCCTTCTTTGGAATCTGCTTGGGGATGCAGATGGCGGCTATCGAATTTGCAAGAAATGTATTAGGCATTAAACAAGCCAACTCTACCGAAATGGACGAAAACACGCCCGAACCCGTAATCGACCTTATGGAAGAACAAAAGAAGATTACCGAAAAGGGCGGTACCATGCGACTGGGGGCTTATACCTGCGTACTTAAACCCAATAGCTTGGCCAGCTCCATTTACGGTACCGACACCATCAGTGAAAGACATCGTCACCGCTGGGAGTTCAACAATAAATATCTGGAACGTTTTGAGCAAGCCGGTATGGTAGCGAGTGGTAAAAATCCGGATAGTGGCTTGGTTGAGATTATAGAGCTGCCAACGCATCCTTTCTTCATCGGTGTACAATATCATCCCGAACTGAAAAGTACAGTTGAAAACCCGCAGCCTATTTTTGTGAACTTTGTGAAAGCTGCCATGAAGTATAGTGCAGCATGCAAAACACACAAAAATCAAAATGAAATGGCTAAGATGTAATTCACCCCATCGCAATTATTTTACATCTTATATAATTGAAGTATCATAAATACGGTCTTTACACAACGTAAGGGCCGTATTTATTTTGCCTCTATATATAACAATAAGAATAGAAGAAAATCTTCTTAGCTACATGCTTTTTTATGGATATAATTGTACATTTATCATCAAATCTTCTCTAAAAAATCATAATAACGAACGCATATGAAATCAGGAACTCGAATCCAGTTATCCCTCATGATGTTTTTGGAATTTTTCATCTGGGGAGGATGGTTTGTAACCCTCGGAACCTTCTTAGGAACCAACCTCAAGGCTAATGGCTTGGAAATTGCCAACGTCTTCTCCACGCAGTCATGGGGAGCCATCATTGCACCCTTTATCATTGGTTTGATTGCCGACCGCTTCTTCAATGCAGAAAAAATATTAGGGTTATTGCATCTGATTGGTGCGGGATTAATGTACATGATGTTTAAAGCAGAAAGTGTAGGACAGTTCTATCCCTATGTACTGGTATATATGATTCTGTACATGCCCACACTGGCGCTGGTAAATTCAGTTTCTTTCCGTCAGATGTCGAATCCCGAAAAAGAATTTCCTAGCATAAGAATTTTCGGAACGATAGGTTGGATTGTGGCAGGAGTACTGATCAGCTATGTATTCCATTGGGATAATGAACAAAATAATATTACTAACGACTCACTAAGAAATACGTTCCTCATGACGTCTCTAGCATCGTTGCTACTGGGATTATTTAGCTTTACCCTTCCTAAAACGCCTCCTGCTAAAACAGAACAAGGAGCCTCGATAAGTCAGATACTGGGACTGGATGCTTTGAAACTACTAAAGGATAAAAACTTCTTGATTTTCTTTATTGCATCTATATTAATTTGTATTCCACTGGCTTTTTACTATCAAAATGCCAATCCATTTTTAACAGCTGTAGGCCTTGAGAACCCTACCGCAAAAATGGCCATCGGCCAGGCCTCTGAAGTATTATTCCTGCTCTTAATACCTTTCCTCTTTAATAGATTTGGATTTAAGAATACCATTCTTATTGGTATGCTGGCCTGGATAGTAAGATATGTATTGTTTGCCTATGGTAATGCCGGCGAACTAGCATTTATGCTCATTATCGGTATTGCTTTGCACGGTATTTGTTATGATTTCTTCTTTGTATCAGGTCAGATTTATACCGATGCAAAGGCTGGTGAAAAATACAAAAGCTCAGCACAGGGCCTAATTACATTAGCCACCTACGGTGTAGGTATGCTCATTGGATTTTGGGTAGCAGGGTTCGTAACCGAACATTATAAAGCAACCAATCCTGACAATGTCGGTTACTGGCACAATGTATGGTTGGTGCCTGCAGCCATCGCGGCTATAGTAAGTGTACTATTTGCACTTGTATTTAAAAACGATAAAAAAGTTGAAATTAATGCCTAGCAGAAGAGATGTATTAAAAACGCTTGCCGCCGGTTCTATTGCTGCAAGTCTTTCCCCACTGAGTACTTATGCTAATAACGAAAAAATTATGTATCCATTAAAGGGCAATATCAATCACAGTGTAACCCAGTGGACTTATGGTAATATGCCGCTGGATGAATTGTGTGTATTTGCAAAAAAAATAGGAATAACAGCTATAGACCTGCTGGCACCTAAAGACTGGCCTACTATTCAAAAACACGGCCTTACCTGTAGCATGTGCTACATTCCCGGAAAAGTAAGTCTGACTGATGGCTTTGCCGGAAAAGAGTTTCATGCATCCCTCATAAAAGATTATGAAGAAGGTATTCCTCTGGTAGCTAAAGCAGGATATAAAAACCTCATCTGCTTCAGCGGTAATCGCAGAGGTATGGATGATGAAACCGGATTAAAAAACTGTGAGGAAGGCTTGAAAAAAATTCTACCCCTTGCTGAAAAACACAAAGTGGTATTGGTAATGGAATTGCTCAATAGCAAACGAGACCACAAGGATTACATGTGTGACCATACTGCCTGGGGTGTAGAGCTATGTAAGCGCCTAGGAAGTGAAAACTTCAAGTTGCTCTACGATATCTATCATATGCAGGTAGATGAGGGCAACGTCATACAGACAATTAGAGATAACCATCAGTACATTGCACATTATCATACAGCAGGTGTACCAGGAAGACATGAACTGAATGACCAGCAGGAACTATATTACCCTGCCATCATGAAAGCCATTGTAGAAACCGGTTTTAAAGGATATGTGGCTCAGGAATTCATTCCCACCGGAAAAACCAAGGAAGATAGACTTAAAGCCCTAGAAGAGGCGGTACATGTATGTGATGTATAGAAAATAGCGCAATCCGTATTCAAAGAGGTCCTTCAGGACTTTTCATAAACGAAAACATTTAAACTCGAGGACATGAACAGAAAAGACTTTTTAAAACTCAGCGGGGGCGCTGCCATGAGTGCAGCATTTGCTTCCTGCTTCGGAGGAAAAGCTAATACTAACAAAGGCACCATCAAAAATCTAGGCATTCAATTATATTCGCTCAGAGACGATTTGCCTAAAGACCCAAAAGGCGTACTAAAGCAACTAGCTTCTTTCGGGTATAAAGAAATTGAAAGTTACGAAGGACCTCAAGGCATGTTCTGGGGCCTCGGGCACAAAGGTTTTAAACAATACATGGACAGTCTACGTCTCACTATAGTGAGCAGCCACTGTGACCATACAAAAGATTTTGAGAAAAAGGCTGCCCAAGCCGGAGAAATTGGCATGAAATATCTGATATGCCCATGGGTAGACCCACAAAGATCTTTAGACGATTATAAGAAAATTGCGGATGAATTTAACAAAGCGGGCGAAATATGCCGGAAAAACGGATTACGGTTTGCCTATCATAATCACGACTACAGCTTCCGTCAGCAAAATAATCAGTTTCCACAGGATATTTTGATGGAACACACCGACCCCGCCTTAGTAGACTTTGAAATGGATATGTATTGGGTAGTTGCAGCCGGACAAAATCCGGTAGAGTGGATGAAACGCTACAGATGGCGCTTCAAATTATGCCATATCAAAGACCGTAAGAAAAATGCACGTCCTAACGGCGATGACAATAATAGCTGTATCGTGGGTACCGGCTCTATCGATTTCAAAACTATTTTAGGCGAAGCTAAAAATCTGGGAATGCAGTACTACATACTGGAACAAGAAGCATACGAAAAAGCACCTCTGGATTGTGTGAAGGAAGGTGCCGCCTATCTCAATAATCTGGTATTTTAAGTATAAATACAGCTTTATAAAAAGATAAAAGCGTTGAATTTTATTTCAACGCTTTTATTATTTCTACGAATTCTGTAGCGATTAAAGAGGCTCCCCCTACAAGTCCGCCGTCTACATCAGCACAAGCAAATAATTCTTTTGCATTGTTAGCTTTTACGCTTCCTCCGTACAAAATCGAAATCTCATTAGCTACATCGGCTCCATATTGCGCTGCAATTACAGAACGCAGGTAAGCATGCATTTCCTGAGCCTGCTCGGTGGTAGCGGTTTTACCGGTTCCTATAGCCCAGATAGGTTCATAAGCAATGATTACTTTTTTAATATCATCTGCATTCAGATGAAATAAGGATTCTTTCAGTTGATTAGCAACAAATTCGTTTTGCGTACCCGCTTCTCTTATAGATAAAGGTTCCCCGCAACAGAAGATAGGCGTCATACCAGCTTCCAATAACAAGTTCACTTTTTCTGCCAGCACCTCATTGGTCTCATTAAAGTACTCTCTTCTTTCACTGTGCCCGATGATGCAATAATTTACATCGATAGATTTCAGCATACCTACAGATACTTCACCTGTATAAGCTCCGGATTTTTTATGGCTGCAGTTTTGAGCGGCTATATGATAATTTTGAATACCATTGGTTTTTTCTTTAGCCATTGCTAGATAAGGAAACGGAACGGCAAAAATCACTTCATGATTTTCTTTACCGCCAATATTTTCTTTTAATATATCGCTCAACAATTGTTGACCTTCCGAATAAGTCAGATTCATTTTCCAATTTGCTGCTGCAATTTGTTTTCTCATTTTACTTTGTTTTACTTTTATAAATATTAGTGATCAGTTGTTTTTCTTCTTCAGTAAGTATGGCATTTTTAAAACTTTTCCACTGCTCAATATCCTGCAATGCCTTATCCAGCTTGTACTTTACCTTATCATCATATCCCCAACTAAATGAAGGGATATACTTAGGAGTAAGACCCGTACCGAATACATTGGCACTAATGCCTATTACGGTACCCGAATTAATAGAAGTGTTTACAGCAGTACGCGTGTAATCGCCCATCAACACACCACATTTCTTACCTACTTTAAATGCTTGACGCTGTAAATACACTGTGATATCCCCCCCTGTATTTTTCAAATTACTATTAGAGGTTCCCCCTCCAAGGTTACACCATTCACCAATTACGGAATCGCCTAGGTAACCGTCATGCGCCTTATTGGAATAAGCAAACAGTACAGAGTTCTTTACCTCACCCCCTACTGTACACCCCGGACCTATAGTTGTGGCACCATATATCTTAGCGCCCATTTTTATTACCGCACCGTTACCGATATAAAGCGGACCACGCAATAGCGCACCCTCCATTATTAATGCCCCTTTTTCAATAAACACCGGACCTTCATCTGCATTAATAATAGCATGCTTCACTACAGCCCCTTTCTCTATAAAAACATTTTTTTTATTACTTACGTAGATATTTTTCAGGCTGCTCATCGGCTTCCGTCCTTTTCTTGCCAGATCAAAGTCCCATGTCAACGCCTGACCGTTATACTGAAATATATTCCAGGAATACTCAATTCTTAGAAAATCGTCCACAACAACAGGTTCACCGGAGACTGTCATACCATATTGCACCAGCGTATTGCCTGCTTCATCACTCATGCGCTGTCCGGGTTTTAGCTTCTTCACCTTATTTATCATCCCCTTTCCCGGAACAATATTAGCCGCAATGATAAGCGTATCATCAGCTGAGGAGGTTACAATAGCGCTTTCACGCAGCCCCAAACCCTTAAGCCATTTTTCCCGAATAGTAAAAATCCCCACCCTGATATCTTCAACCCTTCTAGTAAGAGTAAAAGGATATAAGTTTTTCACATCTATATTGGTATGGGAAAATAACAGCCGCATGTTGAAGGCGCTAAGATAATAAAATGTGAGGTGTAATAATTACACGATTGTCGAAACCCAGCAAGCAAAAAAATACCCTGCTGAAGCAGGGTACCATAGAATAATAAATATTTTTTAAACCTGAAAGATTACTTCTTTGCGTATTTTCTTTTGAATTTATCAATACGTCCTGCAGTATCAACCAACACATTTTTACCAGTAAAGAACGGGTGTGATGTATTGGAAATTTCCAATTTGATCAGCGGATATTCATTACCGTCTTCCCATTTTATGGTTTCTTTAGAGTTTACAGTAGATCTGCATAAAAAAGCATCACCGTTACTCATGTCTTTGAACACCACGAGGCGGTAATTTTCAGGATGGATACCTTGTTTCATAACTATATGATTTTTAAGGTTGTACGGATTTTGCCGTACAATTATTAAATAATTTTTTCGCGCTTAAGGGAGCGCAAAGGTAAGATATTAACTGATAAATAAGAAATATTAGGCCCAAAACCTGAAATTTTTACCTAGCTCCTCATATTTTCTACCTGCAGGGGGATTCCCAGATCCCAGCCGCGGGATGCTTGAATAACAGACTGCAGGTCATCGATTTTCTTACCGGTTACCCGCACCAGATTATCGTTAATGGAAGCTTGTACTTTCAGTCCGGTATCCTTAATCAGCTTAACGATTTTTTTCGCATCTTCCTGTTTAATACCATTGCGCACTGAAATTTCCTTTTTCCACGCTTTACCAACCATTCCGCCCTCTTTACTCAGGTCAAATGCTTCCGGAGCAATTCCTTGCTTATGAGCTCGATTGATTAACACATCAATCAGCTGCTTCATTTTCATTTCATCCTCTGTTTCCACTTTCAAGATATAATTCTTACGGTCCAAATCAATGACTAGATGCGAGCCTTTAAAGTCAAAACGATTAGAGAGTTCCTTATGAACTACATTAACGGCATTATCGAGCGCCTGCGCATCTACTTTACTAACAAAATCGAATGAAGGCATATTTCCAAATTTACTTTTAGTTCAAACGATATAAGTATACAAAGCCTACAGCCCCTGAAATCTGTAGGCAATCTTATAAAATCACTCTTAATGATATCCTGCATAAAACACCAGCAAGGCAAGCAGGTATTGTCAAATATACACACAAACTTCGTGCAAATACTGTCATTCCTGTAAATTTGAATTCACAACTGATTTTATGAACACCTATATCGATTTTCGATCCGATACGGTTACGCGCCCTTCTCCCGCTATGCTGGATACCATGATGCAGGCCCGTGTGGGAGATGATGTATTTGGTGAGGACCCTAGCGCCAATGAGCTTGAGAGCCTAGCAGCCTCGATGTTTGGTATGGAAGCGGCTTTGTTCTGCCCCAGTGGTACCATGACCAATCAGATAGCCATCAAATGTCATACACAACCGGGTGATGAAGTTATCTGCGATGCAGATGCACATATTTACCAATACGAAGGAGGCGGGATTGCCTTTAATTCGGGGTGTTCTGTAAAATTATTATCGGGCGACAGAGGGCGTATCAATGCCGAACAAGTACGCCAAGCCATTCAGCCTGATGATGTGCACAGAGCACGTACTAGCCTAGTATGTGTAGAAAATACCAGCAACCGTGGCGGCGGAAGTTGTTATGAATGGGAAGCACTGGAGAAAATAAAACAGGTTTGGGCCGAGCACCATTTGGCATTTCATATAGACGGGGCTCGCCTGTTCAACGCTATGGTAGCAAAAGGCCAGTCGCCTCAACAATACGGTGCGTTATTCGATAGTATTTCCATTTGCCTTTCCAAAAGCCTGGGCTGTCCGGTAGGAAGTATATTGCTAGGTAGTAAGTCATTCATTAAGCAAGCCCGACGTATCAGAAAGGTACTGGGCGGAGGAATGAGACAGGCAGGTTTTTTAGCCGCAGCAGGTATCTATGCATTAACAAACAATATAGATAGACTGCAGAAAGACCATGAACACGCAAGACTCATTGAAGCGGCTTTGGAAAATAAGCCTTTTGTGGCAAGCATTTTACCTATAGAAACCAATATCATCATCTTTGAAACCAAAGGTATTACAGCAAAAGAGCTGGTTGAAAAATTGAAACAACATCAGATTCTGGGCTATGCCATTGCACCTTACAGAGTGCGACTGGTTCTTCATTTAGATATTACTGAAGCGATGGTAGCAAGAACCATCGAGGTGCTGAATGCACTTTAAATATTTAACTTCATTTATTTAAACCGAAAAACGAGATTTATGACTCTTCCAACAATTAATCCTACTAAAACAAAAGCATGGAAACAACTACTCAAGCAGGCCGAAGAAGCGCGGCATTGGAATATGCGACAGCTTTTTGCGGAAGACCCTGACCGCGCCCGTGCTTTCTCCCTACAACATGGAGATATATACTTCGATTATTCAAAAAATCTGATTACTTCAAAAACACTACAAACCCTTTTAGCACTAGCCGAACAAACCCACGTGGCCGACGGCATTAAAGCGATGTTCAGTGGTGCTGCAATCAACCAAACTGAAAATCGCTCTGTATTGCATGTGGCATTACGCCATTTTGGTAAAGACCCTATCAAAAGCAACGGCAAAGACGTAATGCCTGAAGTAAAAGCCGTACTGAAAAAAATGAAAAACTTCTGCCAGGCGGTACACTCGGGAAAACATGTAGGGTATACCGGAAAGAAAATAAAATCCATTGTCAACATAGGAATCGGCGGTAGCGATTTAGGACCTCTGATGGTAACCGAGGCATTGAAACCCTACAAAATAAAGGGCATCGAAACCTATTTCGTTTCTAACGTCGATGGTACCCATATAGCAGAAACACTGAAAAAAGTAAATCCCGAAACCACGCTATTTTTAGTTGCTTCCAAAACCTTTACAACTCAGGAAACCATGACCAACGCCCATACAGCTCGAGAATGGTTCCTGAAAAAGGCAAAGGAAGAAAAACATATTGCTAAGCACTTTGTGGCACTCAGTACTAATGCTGCTGCCGTAAAGGAATTTGGTATCGACACCAAGAACATGTTTGAGTTCTGGGATTGGGTAGGCGGACGTTATTCACTATGGA
Organism: Niabella digestorum; assembly: GCF_036409055.1. Lineage (NCBI taxonomy): Bacteria > Pseudomonadati > Bacteroidota > Chitinophagia > Chitinophagales > Chitinophagaceae > Niabella > Niabella digestorum. The sequence continues at coordinate 411,411 of NZ_JAZGLY010000003.1, forward strand.
GCGCCATCGGCTTATCTATTGCGCTTACCATCGGGTATGACAACTTCGAGGAATTGTTGAGAGGTGCCCACGATGTGGATATACATTTCAAAAAAACATCTTTCGAAAAAAACATCCCTGTAATTATGGCACTGGTAGGCTTGTGGAACACCACTTTTCTGGGTGCCCAGTCCGAAGCGATTTTACCTTACGATCAATACCTGCATCGCTTTGCGGCCTACTTCCAACAAGGCAACATGGAAAGTAATGGAAAGAGTGTAGACAGAAACGGCAAAAGAGTTACCTACCAGACAGGGCCAATCATCTGGGGAGAACCCGGCACTAATGGCCAACATGCTTTTTATCAGCTCATTCATCAGGGCACAGAACTCATTCCTTGCGATTTCATAGCGCCGGCACAAACACATAATCCCATTGGCGACCACCATGCCAAACTACTCAGTAACTTTTTTGCCCAGACAGAAGCTTTAATGAATGGTAAGACATTGGCCGAAGTAAAAGCCGAGTTGAAAAAACAAGGATTGGACAGTAAAGCTATTGCCAAATTGGCGCCATTCAAAGTATTTGAAGGGAATAAACCAACCAACTCTTTCCTAATTAAAAAAATCACGCCCTTTACACTGGGTCAACTGATTGCGCTTTACGAACATAAAATCTTTGTACAAGGCATTATCTTTAATATTTTCAGTTTTGACCAATGGGGGGTTGAATTAGGCAAACAATTGGCAAACAAAATTCTACCCGAATTACAGGGAGATGAAGAGGTGACAGGTCATGATAGCAGCACCAATGCACTCATCAATATGTATAAAAAAATGAGACAATAAAAGTCCTTACATATCACGTTGAAAAGCAGGGATCCCTACCCTGCTTTTTTATTGTTTTTATGATAAACCATTATTGCTCAAATCTAAAAAAAATCCATGCCCGCGTTGTGTAATTTATCTCCTACAAGCATCCCTATAAAGAGGGAACAACATCACGGCCTAAAAATCATTAATTATGAAAACTGTTTTCATGGCTGCCTTAATGTTACTCAGCACAGCCGTCAATGCTCAGGATGAGCTTCGAGAGAAACGCCCTGCTTTGCCCGATACGCACTCAGATCGAAAGTATCCGTCTTTACTAGACAGTTCGCATAAGTATACCTACAAATATGGAAAGGTAGGACGCCTAAAACAGGATAACATGCCCTGCATCTTGCCCGCTTATCGCGAACAGATGCCCAATGCACGCAAGCACAGAACTCCTGCACCCAATGACATACCTAATTTGTGGAAAAAAGATTCTACAGATCACTAATTAAGACAGATATACACCCGTAATATTATCGCCTTCTACTTCTACTGTAATATGCTCCTGAAAGGTAGTAGCAAGGGAATACCCTTTATAATTGGCTCTAATGGGGAACTGGGTATAGCTTCTTTCTACTAATACCAATGTCTGTATGGCACGTGGATGAAATCTTAGAAAAGGCTTCATCGCATATAGCAATGTTTTGCCGGTATTGGTAACATCATCAATGATAACAATAACTTTATTATCAAAATTCAATTCTTTGCTTAATACAATTTCCTCCGGCTTTTGCTTATTCATCGACGTTGTTAGGAGCTCTACCTTTAAAACAGATTGAGCCTCCACCAGTTGTTGCAGCCGTTTTGCAAGAATAACACCCGTGGATTCTATTCCCACAAAAACAAGCTCCTTCTCCCCCATATTGCCCTCAATTATCTCCAGTGCCAGCCGGCTCAACTTCCGGTTCACAATGTCGCTACTTAAAATATATTTTTTCTCTTTAGCCATGTTTCCTTGGACATTTAAATCCTAACTTAAATCAACAAAAATATTAATACTCGCTTACATAACGTAAATTAGCAATTATAATCCAAACTGTATGCATATTCTGCAACAAATATTATTCCTCCTGCTTGTCGTTACAGCGGTCACCCTTTTCACTAAAAAAATCCGACAAATAAGAAAAGCTATCCAGCTTGGTGTTGAGGAAGAGATCGCCGACAATAAAGCGCAACGTTGGCGTAATGTGCTGCTCTTGGCTTTCGGACAGAAAAAAATGTTCCGCAACCCGCTAGTGGGAGTATTGCACTTTCTGGTATACGCCGGATTTATTATTATCAATATAGAAATACTAGAAATTATTTTAGACGGACTGTTAGGCACGCATAGATTATTTGCTAACAGTTTAGGGACTTTATATCTTTTTTTGATTAATGCCTTCGAAGTACTGGCATTGCTGGTTATTGTTGCCTGTGCAATATTTCTTATCAGAAGAAATATTATCAAACTACAGCGCTTCATCAGCAAAGAACTGGACGGCTGGCCTCGTAGTGATGCCAACTACATATTGTTTACCGAAATTATATTGATGCTGCTGTTCCTCACCATGAACAGTGGCGATACCCTTTTGCAACAAAGAGGTATCAGTCATTATACCGAAGCCAATACCGGCAACTTCATAATTTCTCAATGGCTACATCCGTTATTACAAAGCATGAGCAATTCCCAGCTTATTGGAGTAGAAAGAACTTGTTGGTGGCTGCATATCATCGGCATATTTGCATTTCTTAACTATCTGCCTTATTCTAAGCATTTACATATTATTCTGGCATTCCCCAATGCTTATTATGCGCGACTTACTCCTTTGGGAAAGATGGAGAATATGCCACAGGTGCAGCAGGAAGTATTATATGCCATGCAGCCCGAATTGGCTCCTACGGATGCGACTCCACCTACACGTTTTGGAGCTAAAGATGTAACCGATCTTTCGTGGAAAAATATTCTAGACGCCTATTCCTGTACCGAATGCGGAAGATGTACTGCCGCTTGTCCTGCCAATATTACCGGCAAAAAGCTTTCGCCACGTAAGATTATGATGGATACACGCGACCGGGCCGAAGAAATCATCCAACAAAAATCTAAAGACGAAGCCTGGAACGGTGATGGTAAAAGCCTGTTGCATAATTATATCACCGTAGAAGAGTTGCGTGCCTGCACCACCTGCAATGCTTGTGTACAAGAATGTCCGGTTAGCATCAATCCTCTGGACATTATTCTGCAATTACGTCGTCAGTTGATCATGGAAGAAAGTAATGCTCCACAGGAATGGAATGCCATGTTTAGCAATATCGAAAACAATTTTGCACCTTGGAAATTTAGTCCCGAAGACCGTAGTAAATGGATGGCAGAAAGCTAAACCGCTATTGTTTTTTTTGTTCAGCTTCATGTAGCTGTTTACTGAAGTCTTTCTTTTTTACCACCATCCGCCATATTTGAATTAGTGCTGTAAGCACAAAGATTCCAGCAATGGCATAGTTAACAACAGACTGATTGTTCTGAATTTTAGATGCAATCAGCCTTCCGCCAAATATAAAAACACAATTACCCAATAGTGTACCTATTCCGATGCCAATAGTGTAAAAATTATAATGAACCTTTACAGGCAATAGAATTTTCTTGGCAAATAATAGCGTACTCCAACCAAACCAAAAAGGAATTTGCATGGGATTAACCGCACTCATAGCTAACCCCAAAAGGAAAGACGGTAAATTATTATTTAGGATAACATTCCTGTTTTCATGAGGATGTGATGCCGCTATAAAACTACTTACTGCTAGGGCTATAATAATAAGCAGTGCCAGCCAGTCGAAAAGTTTAAAAATTTTTTCCTGCCTCCGAATCCAGTCCATGGCTACCAACGAGAGACGCACATATATCATTTCTGCAGTCAATGAACCCAATGAAAAAAGTAACGCGTTTCGCACCGACTCTGCAATGGCAATTTGCATAGCGGCAATGTTGAGCGTACCCAATGGTAGACTACCCAAAAAACTCACCAACATTCCGGTAAAAAAAATCCGTAGCGCGCCTTTCATGGGTAGTATTTATGAATTTCGACCTTGCAACATGGGAACAAATGAGAAGTTGTCAAAATACTCGATATCGATACCATCCTCCAGTTTTGTAATACGACGCATTTGCTGCACGTTACCAATATCCACAGGTATAACCATTTTCCCTCCTACCTTCAGCTGCTCCAGAAGTTTTGGAGGAATTTCCGGTGCGGCGGCCGTAATGATAATCTTATCGAAGGGGGCGTAGGCTTTGAGGCCTTCATAGCCGTCGCCATAAAAAAACTTTATTGTAGGAAATTGTTTGAGATAAGTAAACTTTTTGTTTTCATCATATAACTTCTTCTGCCGCTCAATAGTATATACCATCGCGCCCAACACAGCCAATATCACCGCCTGATAAGCGCTGCCCGTACCGATCTCCAATACTTTCTCTCCTTTTTTCACTTCCAATAACGCCGACTGGTACGCAACAGTATAAGGCTGAGAAATGGTTTGTCCTTCGCCAATAGGAAAAGCCTTGTCTACATAAGCCACATCATCAAATGCTGAGTCCAGAAAAAAATGTCGAGGTACCGTATTGATGGCGTTGAGCACATTTTCATCCTTAATACCCTTGCTCCGGATACCCTCAACAAGTTTTTTTCTTAATCCCTTGTGCCTGTAAGTATCTTCATAACTACGCCTCATACAGCAAATGTAAATGATTAGTTAATAAGTTGACGAGAAGCGACCTTCAGAACTTATTTTATCACAATCTTTTCCACTAAAAATAGCAGATATGTATACCTTACAACTATCATTTATATTTGCCCTATATATGGCTAAAATCATTATCATAGGCCCGGCGCATCCTTTACGCGGAGGATTGGCAACATTTAATCATCGACTTGCAAAAGAATTTATTGCAATGGGTCATGATTGTACTATTTATTCATTTAGCCTGCAATATCCGTCTCTGCTATTCCCCGGTAAGACGCAATATTCGGATGAACCGGCTCCGGAAGGCATTTCGATTAAAACAGTTATCAACTCCATAAATCCACTAAACTGGCTGAAAGTAGGACGGCAGTTACAAAAAGAAAATGCCGATATTATTGTGGTGCGTTATTGGCTGCCATTTATGGGACCTGCACTGGGTACTATTTTAAGATCAGCTAAAAAAAGTGGCCAAGCTAAAATCGTATGCATTGCCGATAATATCATACCCCATGAAAAGAGACCTGGCGATACTGCCTTTACGAAATATTTTATTAAACCTGTGGATGGCTTCATTACCATGAGTGAAAAGGTAATGAAGGATCTCAGAACTTTTACTACTCAAGCTCCTGCTGCATTGGTGCAACATCCTTTATATGATAATTTCGGAGCTATCATTTCTAAAGAGACAGCCCGACTACACCTAAATTTACCCCAAGAGGCTAATATTGTTTTATTCTTCGGATTTATAAGGAAATATAAGGGACTGGATTTATTATTAAATGCCATTGCCCTACTAAAAAACCAAATTCCTAATCTCAAACTTTTAATAGCCGGGGAATTTTACGAAGATGAAAAACCTTACTCTGATTTAATCCAAGAATTGCAAATTCAGGATATCGTAATATTAAAATCCAACTTTATTGCAGACAGTGAAGTAAAGTATTATTTGTGTGCTGCAGATGTGTTGGTACAACCCTACAAAAATGCTACTCAAAGCGGTGTAACCCCTTTGGCATACTTTTTCGAAAAACCGATGGTTGTAACCAATGTAGGCGGATTGCCGGACTTAGTGCCTCATGAAAAATGTGGATTAATCGTTCAACCGGAACCACAGTCCATCGCAGAGGGTATCCGTCGGTTTTATGAATTGGGAGAAAAACATTTTATCCCTCATCTTCAAAATGAAAAACAAAAATACGGTTGGGGGAATATAGCAGAAGCCATTATCTCCAAAGTATAAATATTCTTATTAAACATATACTAAACGATTTGAAATATCAGTATGATACATAGAAGTAAAGCACCTCTCAGAATTGGTTTGGCCGGAGGCGGTACCGATGTAAGCCCGTACTGCGATGAGTTTGGAGGCGCTATTCTCAATGCCACCATATCTTTGAATGCTTACGCCACCATTGAAGAGATTGAAGAACACAAAATAATTCTGGAAGCATTTGACCGAGATGAAAAAGAAATATTCGAGTGGGCTACCATGCTCCCTTTAAACGGACATTTGGATCTATTAAAAGGCGTATACAACCGTATTCAGAAAGACTATCCGTTTGAGAAAAAAGGTATCAAGCTGAGCACCTATGTAGATGCACCAGCCGGCTCAGGCCTAGGCACCTCTTCCACACTTGTAGTGGCAATCGTGGGCGCTTTTGCAGAAATGCTACAACTACCATTGGGAGAATACGACATCGCCCATTATGCTTATGATATCGAAAGAAAAGACCTTCAATTAGCCGGAGGACGCCAAGACCAATATGCCGCAACGTTTGGAGGCGTAAACTTTATGGAGTTTTACAGTGATGACAAAGTTATTGTCAACCCCTTGCGCATCCGTCAACGCTATTTGGACGAATTAGAAAATAATTTACTACTTTATTACACCTCTACCAGTAGAGAATCGGCGAAGATTATAGAGGAGCAAAGTCAAAATGTAGTCAAAAGAAATCAAAGCTCCATCGAAGCGATGCATCAATTAAAAGAACAAGCTCAGTTGATGAAGGAAGCATTGCTCAAAGGACAGCTCGAACAGATAGGCCATATTCTTGACATCGGTTTTGAACAAAAAAGACGAATGGCATCTGGAATAAATAACCAGCTTATCGATGATATTTACTATGCTGCTAAAAGTGCAGGAGCGACCGGAGGGAAAATAAGTGGTGCAGGGGGCGGCGGGTTTATGATTTTTTATTGCCCTGGCAATACCAAATACAAAGTCATTCAAGCACTAGAACAGTTTGGCGGCAAACCACACAATTATCAGTTTACCAAGCATGGCCTAAAAACCTGGACGGTTTAACTTAGCAGGCAAATATCATAATACAAATTCATTTTTAATGAAACAACAGATACAGGAACTTATTCAGGCATCTATATTCACAAAGCAGCAAGTGTTGCAAAACGAAGCATTATTGCAAATCGTAAGCAATGTAACCGACGCTATTGTAGCGGCATTTCAGAGTGGCAACACCGTTTACTTTTGCGGCAATGGCGGTAGCGCTGCAGATGCTCAACACTTGGCAGCAGAGTTCAGCGGAAGATTTTATAAAGATAGAAAAGCACTGCCTGCAGAAGCATTACATTGCAACACCTCCTACCTCACAGCTGTAGCAAATGACTACAGTTTTGATCTTATTTATGCAAGGCTGATTCAGGGATTGGGGAAACCCGGCGATGTACTAATTGGCCTCAGTACCTCCGGAAATTCTAAAAATGTTGTACAAGCCTTTGAAACAGCACGAGCCAAAGGCATGATTACAGTAGGATTTACAGGTAGCACAGGTGGTGCCATGAAAGACCTGAGTGATTACCTCATTAATATACCTGCTACTGATACCCCTCGCATACAGGAAAGCCATATGTTGCTAGGGCATATTATTTGTCAGCTGGTTGAAGAAAGAATTTTTGGATAACATATCAATGGGAATGTTTTTGATGAGCCAACAGCAACATCTTACGGTTAAGAATCTACAACAGACCGAAGCCATTATTCTAGCTGGAGGTTTGGGTACACGCCTACGAAGTGCCGTTCCTGATTTACCCAAATGTATGGCACCTGTAGCAGGGAGACCTTTTCTATACTACGTTATTAATCATCTGCGCATGCAGGGAATCAGTCGACTAATTTTTAGTCTAGGATATATGCATGAGGCCATCCTGAACTGGCTTCAAGCAGAATATCCCACGCTGGACTATGAATGCGTTATCGAAGATGAACCTCTGGGAACCGGAGGTGCCATTCAATTTGCTTTGCAGAAAACAAAAACAGAGAACATTTTTATCGTTAATGGGGATACCCTATTCCGTTTTGATGCAGCAAAAATGTTGCAGCAACATCTTACATCCAATGCAGCATGTACGCTGGCATTAAAACCCATGCTGCACTTTGATAGATATGGAGTGGTAGCGCTGGCCGGAGACAATACTATTACGCATTTTAAGGAAAAACAATATTACGCTCAAGGACTGATCAACGCAGGCGTATACCTTATTAATAAAGAAAGTTTTTTACAAAAACTATTTCCCACAAAATTTTCCTTTGAAAAGGATTATTTGGAGCGGTTTATTACTGATAAAAAGTTCTCAGGAGTAGAACAAGATGCTTATTTTATCGATATCGGTATTCCTGAAGATTATAACCGTGCACAGCAAGAATTTGCTAGGCCTCTATTGAATTTATCAGACATCCATGATGACTGGACACTTTTTCTCGACAGAGACGGGGTGATTAATGAAGACAAGCCGGGAGACTATATCACAACCCCCGATGAATTCGTATTCACAAAAGGGGCGCCCGCATTATTCAAAAAGCTTTCCGACAAGTTTAAACGTATTATTGTTGTCACCAATCAGCGTGGCGTAGGCAGAGGTATTATCCAACACGAGGATCTCATAACCATGAATGAAAAAATGCTGCAAAGCGTAAAGCAAGTCGGAGGAAATATTGAGCGCATTTATTACTGTACCGATATCGATGACCTGGCATTTTACCGTAAACCGAATCCGGGCATGGCTTTTCAGGCTATTCGGGACTTTCCTGACATTCAGCCGGAGAAATGCATTATCGTAGGTAATAGTCTTAGTGATATGAAATTTGGACGCTATGCGGGCATGTACACGGTTTTCGTAACTACAACCAATAAAAATGTTACATTACCGCATTCTGATATAGATTTGCTGTTCGAAAGTCTAAAAGCCTTTGTTGATCAGATTTAAAGAGTGAATATACCTCAACTAACATTAAAGCTAATAAAGTAAGATGGTTATACTATTACAATGTAGCGACAGAGTAGGACTAGTGGCAGATATTGCGGCTATCATGGCCGCCGCTAATCTAAATATCGTATCCATGAAGGAGTATGTTCATGTAGATGAAAATCGCTTTTATATTCGTGTGGAAGTTAGTGGAGAGACCGATTTAGAACAACTCCAAAATCAAATTAAGAACCGCTTACCTGCAGATACAGAAATCAGCATACGCCCTTATGTCAAGAAGAAAATTGCGGTTCTGGTAACAAAGGAATACCATTGCCTAGGAGATATTCTACTGCGCAATTATTTTAACACACTTGGAGCTTCAGTAGAATGTGTCATAGGAAACTATGACATTTTACAGTCACTCACCGAAAAATTTGATATTCCTTTTCACTACATCACGCATGAAGGCAAAGAAAAACATGTATTTGAACAGGAAATTTTGCAAACACTTGCTCAATACAAATTTGACTATATCGTGCTAGCCAAGTTCATGCGCATCCTCTCACCAGAGTTTGTACAACAATACCCGTCTCAAATCATCAATATTCACCATTCATTCTTGCCGGCATTTGTAGGAGCTCATCCGTACAAACAGGCTCATGAGCGTGGAGTAAAACTCATCGGGGCCACTGCACATTTTGTCACCAATGTATTGGATGAAGGGCCCATTATTGCCCAGCAAACAATTCCGGTAAATCACGCACATTCGGTAAGAGATATGGTAAAACTCGGAAGAGAAATAGAGAAATCGGTGCTGGCACATGCTCTGCAATTGGTATTACAGGATAAAGTACTCGTATACCACAACAAAACAATTGTATTTGATAATTAATCAAATAAAAATGCCGAGGATTTTTACCCTTCGGCATTTTTTCTAGCAGTTAGTTGAAGTTGACTTTCGCGAATAAATATTATTTACGTTTTTTCAAATATAAGATATTAGCAACTTTCCTTTCACCCTCATGGTCCCATTTTTTGTTATCGGAGGGATAATTTACAACACCTTTTCCTTTTACCCATAAAGTAGAGGACCCTCCCCCATCTAAATTGATAGCACTGACACATCCCAACCAGCGCATCACCTTGGTGAGCTCAAAAAGACTCATCCCCGCCGAATTAGTATGACGGCCGTCCACCACCAGCATAATCACTTTTCCTCTTTTCGCAATACCAACAGCAGTACGCGGGTGTCTGGTTACATTAAAACTATTCGAGTCCAGTTTCTCTATTTGTCTATCTAGGAGTAACAAAGGCCCGGTAAACATCACATGTGGCTCTTTCAACCACTCATCCCAGTTTACTAGCCCATCCCATTTTTTAATCCCGATACTTCCTTTATCGTCAATTACCACAGCAGCCTTTTGGTGGAACTCCGGTTTTCCATTTTTACCCGGCTTATTTGTATTGATAACATCTCCGTTCACTTTTGTGAAGTCCACAGCACCTCCATTCTTCATATCGAAAAAGTTACCATTAATAGCCCCTATCGCCTCATATTGTCCAGCAAAATCACTTACGGTACGCAATTGTCGAGGTTCGGCCGCCATGGCAAACTCATACCAAGCCCTCTTATTCTTCGCCACTATAAAACTAATATGCTGATTGGCTTTAAATAATTTGCCATTAGTGAAGTGATAATGATATAACTTTACTTTAGGACCCAGTTTTTCCACCTTCCAAGGTGCATTTACTACACACACCGAGTCGTAATACTGGGCATTACCAAACGAAGTGAAAAAAAGAAAAAGCACTATACTTAATAAATAGCGAACCATAGTTATACGTTATTTCATAAAAATACAAGCTTTCTTTTATGCAGTTTTAATTTTTTTGCATCAATTGAAACGGAATCTTAAAAGTTTATTGAAAAACATGAAAAAATCTTTACATACCATCATAATCCTGACCATTATAATTTTTACCGTGATGAAAAGTAATGCTCAAACTGAATACTACAAAACGGACTGGATGAATGTAGAAAAATTGATAGAGGAAGGACGCCCTATCTCTGCCTTAAAGATAGTAAAAGATATATACCAAAAAGCCAAGGCCCAAAAACAAGATGCGCAAGTGATTAAATCGCTGATGTATATTACACAACTACAAGATGAGAATCGCGAAGACAATCTGGAAAAAAGCATCAAAGAAATAGAAGATGAAATCACCCAAAGCACAGAACCCGCAGCATCCATACTTCGAAATTATCTCGCAACGCTTTACTGGGAATTTTTTCAAGACATCCGATACAAATTATACAATAGAACGAATACCCCCACATATCAAAAAGATGACATAGCCACATGGAGTGCCGAAGATTTTCATAAAAAAATTACTGAATTATATCTCGCTTCATTACAAAACTCAAAACAACTTCAGCAAACAAAACTTGAGCCGTACGATGCTCTCATCCAGAAAGGCAACAGTCGACATTTAAGACCCACCCTATTTGACCTTTTGGCTCATGAAGCATTAGATTATTTTGAAAACGACGAAATAGAGATCATCCAACCAGAAAATAAATTCGAAATCAAACAAGCTGATGCTTTTGCTCCTGCCACCGCCTTTGCAAATACCGAATTACTTACGACCGATTCTACTGCACCTAAATACGTAGCGCTACTAATTTATCAGAAATTGATACGCTTTCACTTAAATGATCCCAAACCGGATGCTCTAATAGACGTAGATCTTAAACGATTACAATTTGTACGATCCCATTTTGTAGTTCCCGAAGATCATACCCGTTCATTCTATATAGTAGATGGACAACCCGTTCACGCTCTAGATATGCCGATGGATTTGATCGAATCGGTTCAAATCATTCCTCCTCAAGAAGCTGTTGCACTATACGGTAACAAAGCCTTAAACGGGGCCATACACGTCATTACTAAAAGTATATCTTCTTATCCCGAATTACCAATTACCACTTCCCCTGCTAACTTAAATGATATTCTCTATTATCATGCTTTAAAACAGATTACCCAAAAATTTGGGAATATACCGGCCACAGCTCAAGCATATTTTTTAATGGCCGAATGGCATGCTGATTTAGGAAAAGAATATACTCCCAATAAAGATACCGCCTATCGTTACGAACGCATAAAAGCCAGAGAAATAACAGCTATTATTTTAAAGCAACAAGAAAAAAGTGAAGGTTGGGTCAATGCATACAACCTCAAACAACAACTCCTTACTCCACAACTTAGCTGTGAGGTGGAAAACGTCAACATTCCGGATTTACCCTTCAGAATGCTAATTCGATATAAAAACATTCAGAATATTCATCTACGCATAATTTCAGCAAATGAAGCATTGAAAAAAGATTTTGCAGATTATAGCTACAGAGATTCCATCTGGTCCAGTCTTCTCCATAAAACCCCTATCAGAAGTTGGGCTCAAGAACTACCTAAAACTAACGATCTACAAGAACATCTGGTGGAAATCAAAATTGATCCATTACCTATAGGAGAATACTTTATTATTGCATCAATTGAAGATAATTTCAGCACTAAGGATAATATTCTAGCGGCCGCTCTTACTCATATCTCTAATATCAGTTATGTAACATTTGAAAACAACATATTCGTTTTACATCGCAATACAGGACACCCCTTATCTAATGCAAAAGTACACTTGTGGCAATCGCGTTACAATTACACTACATCAAAACAAAGAAAAGAGAAAGTGGGTAGTTACATTACAAATAAAGATGGACAGGCTACAATAACTCTTACATCCAACTTAAACCCAAATGAAAGAAAAGAGCTACTTTTTGAAATAGAACATGAAAATGACAGACTCTTTCTTGAGAAAAGCAACTTCACATATTACAGCTATTCAAATTTTGACAACCACACTACAGATACCAAACCCCAAATTTTTTTATTTACCGATAGAAGTATCTACAGACCGGGACAAACGGTATACTTTAAAGGACTTGTCATTAAAAAGCAAAGTGATGGCAAAAAAGCGGTCGTATATGAAGGATACAAAGACTCCATCATACTTTACAGTGCAAATGGGCAGAAAGTAAGCACACTTCAGCTTACCACAAATGAATATGGTACTTTTAGCGGGCAATTTACACTACCCGCAAGCGGGTTGAATGGGCTATTCAGCATTCGCACTAAAAAAAATTATGGCAACGTTTCCTTCCGAGTGGAAGAATACAAGCGCCCTAAATTTTATGTAGAGTTTGAAGCGATTAAAGAAGCTTATAAGGTAAATGACGAAATAAAAGTAACTGGATTTGCGAAAGCTTATGCCGGTAACAATATCAGTGGAGCACAAGTTAAATATCGTATAGTGCGAGAAGTTTATTTTCCTTATCCCTGGTTATTACGTAGCTGGTTCTGGCCCAGAACAGCTTCGGCACAAATCGCTCATGGCACAACTAGTACAGATGATAAAGGTTTCTTCCAAATTTCATTTACAGCTCTTCCGGATTTAAAACTGGATAAAAAAACCGACCCTGTATTTCATTATAAAATCTATGTGGATGTTACCGATATCAATGGTGAAACCCGAAGCGGTAGCCAATATGTATCAGCTGGGTACAAATCTATATTACTGAAAACAACCATCGATGAAAAAGTACACATAGATAGTCTGAAAACTTTGCACATCCGTACAGAAAATATGGCGGGCAATTTCGTCCCAACCAATATTCAAGTAACTATTACGGAGTTGATACCCGAACAACGATTATTACGCCCACGTTACTGGGAAAAACCTGATCAGTTCGCAATCGACAAGGCTACTTATGTACACAATTTTCCAAATGACATTTATGACAATGAAGACGATCCAAATTCTTGGAAAAGAGGCGCAGTGGTACTACAGCAATCGGGCATGACAGAAGATTCAGGTATATTCACACTGCACTCAACAAAAGCAATACAACCAGGACGATACGCACTACAGGTAACCACTCAAGATAGTGATGGCAACGAGATTAAAGATGTTCGTTACATAGAAATCTATGGCAAACAGCAACACTCAAACGCTCTAAGCTATATAGAAACATCTACACCACGCACAATAGAACCTGGAGAAAAAGCAAATATCGAATTCACCACAGCTGCAAATGATATCTTTTTAATCAAACACATTCAAAAAGAAGACAGTCAATTTGATTACCACAAACTCAACAACGGAAATAAAACATTTGTGTTTGCTGCAACCGAAAACGATCGAGGTGGCTATGGTGTCAACTTTGTATTTGTAAGGCATAACAGACTCTTCAAAAAGCAACATACAATAGTTGTTCCTTGGTCTAACAAAGAATTAAAAGTTGAATACAGTACATTCCGAGATAAAACACTACCGGGATCCGAAGAACAATGGACTATCAAAATATCAGGCAATAAAAAGGAGAAAGTACTGGCAGAAGTAATGGCAAGTATGTATGACGCATCTTTAGACCAGTTCTACCCTCACCATTGGAAAGTTCCATACATATGGAACAACTATTACAACCGAACTGACTGGACAGCATATTCAAATTTTAAAAAAGTAGATGCTTATGAAAAAGGAAGCTATTCCACATCAATAGAAAGCTTTAAAAAAGAGTACGACAGATTTATATTCATATCTACAAGTAATATTTTATACGAGAATACCATTGATCATGTATTATCTGGTAGAGTATCTGGTCTTGCCATGGCGAAAGCAGTAGACAGCAATGCCGAAGGATTTGTAAATATGAGTGAAGCCCCGACAGTAAAAAATGAAGAAGTAATAGCACCGCTACCCGATACTCAACAAAGTGATCATCTCAAGAACGACAATATACAAATACGTACCAACTTTAATGAAACCGCCTTTTTCTTCCCCAAACTGAAGACAGACAAGGACGATAATATCAGCTTCACCTTCACCATTCCTGAAGCGCTTACAAAGTGGAAATTTCAAGCACTTGCGCACACCAAGGATCTGGCTTTTGGATATAGCACCCACGAAATCATCACACAAAAAGATTTAATGGTACAACCCAATCCACCCAGATTTTTAAGAGAAGGAGATAAACTACATTTTAGCGCTAAAGTGGTAAATCTTTCTGATAAAGAAATTACCGGCATTGCCTCTTTACAGTTATTTGATGCGGAAACCTACGACACTGTCGATGGTTGGTTTAAAAATGTTATTCCGCAACAATACTTTACCCTCGGTGCAGGAGAAAGTCAGGCTATACAATTCCCTATCGAAGTGCCCTATCACTTTAATAAAGCAATCGCCTGGAGAATTATCGCTAAAACAGATTCGGTAAATGCCCAGGGACAGAATTTGAGTGATGGAGAAGAGAATATACTTCCAGTTCTAACAAACCGCATGTTAGTAACAGAAGCTATGCCTCTCCATATGAGAGGTAATGGTTCGAGAACCTTTAAGTTCGATAAATTAATAAATAGCAGCAATAGCGAAACTTTAACTACTCAATCTCTCACAATTGAATATACATCCAATCCGGTATGGTATGCTGTGCAGGCACTTCCTTATATGATGGAATATCCTTACGAATGCTCCGAGCAAACTTGGAATCGTTATTTCGCTAATGCACTAGCACATCACATCGTAGATCAAATACCTAAAATCAAAGAAATATTTGAACATTGGCAGACACAGGATAGCAGTGCCCTGTTAAGTAATCTTCACAAAAATGAAACATTAAAATCGATATTACTGGAAGAAACGCCATGGGTACTGGCTGCTAAAAACGAATCTCAACAAAAGAAAAATATAGCGCTGCTCTTCGATTTGATAAAAATGAACGCAGCACTACACAAGACATATGAAAAGTTAAAAGAACTACAAACACCCAATGGAGGTTTCGCTTGGTTTAAAGGCGGATTAGATAATCTTTATATCACGCAGTATATCTTGACTGGAATCGGGCATCTTAAAAAATTAAAAGCAGTAAGTGGCGTGCAGGAAGCCAATCTGAATCGTATTTTACAAAAAGCTTTACCCTATGTAGATGCACGAATTAAACGGGAGTATGACATGCTCAAAGAAAGCAAAATAAACCTCGAGAGATATACTCCTTCTTATATCTTCATTCACTATCTCTACATGCGTAGTTTCTTCCCGCAAAACAAAATCCCGACAGCTACCGAGCCGGTTGTAAAATACCTTATTGAACGAGCTCAAAAGACTTGGACAAAACAAAATAAGTATATGCAGGCAATGATTGCTCTGGCATTGCATAGAAATAATGATCAGATTACACCTAAAGCTATTTTAAAATCTTTAGATGAAACGGCAATACGACATGAAGAGCTAGGTATGTATTATAAAAATACATACAGAAGCTGGTGGTGGTATGAAGCACCCATTGAAACACAATCATTGATTATAGAAGCATTTGAAGAAATCACCAAAGACAGTAAAACTGCCGATGATTTAAGAACATGGTTATTGAAGAATAAACAAACGAACAAATGGGAAAGCACAAAAGCCACTGCCGAGGCAGTGTATGCACTTTTACTGCGTGGCTCTGACTGGACAAGTATAACACCACAAGTAAGTGTTGCACTCGGAAATACTACATTTGATAATACAGAAAGTGAAGCCGGTACAGGTTATTTCCAAAAAGTAATAGAAGGTTATAAGGTAAGACCGGATATGGGCAATATAACCGTAAACGTGGAGCAAACTCCATCTAATGCCTCCTTACCAACCTGGGGAAGTGTGTATTGGCAGTACTTTGAAGATCTTGACAAAATTACCACCGCGGCCACCCCCCTACAGCTCAATAAGAAGCTGTTTATTGAAAGAAATACAGAGCGAGGGCCTGTATTAATGCCTATTACGGTAGAGGACAAAATAAAAGTAGGCGATAAAATCAAAGTGCGTATAGAGCTGAAAGTAGATCGAGATATGGAGTTCGTACACATGAAAGACATGAGAGCCTCAGCACTGGAACCCGTAAACGTTTTAAGCCAATACAAATGGCAAGGTGGGCTAGACTATTATGAAACCACAAAAGACGCTGGCACCCATTTCTTCTTCGACTATCTTCCCAAGGGTACATATGTATTTGAGTATAGCTTACATGCAAGTGTTACTGGCAACTTCAGCAACGGTATTACCAGTATTCAATGTATGTATGCGCCCGAGTTCACTGCTCATAGCGAGGGGATGCGCATCACTATTGAATAAAGGTCAGCACTAACAATATAAAAGCCCGCATTTGCGGGCTTTTATATTTCATAGCATCAGGAAACTATTATAAATAAAGTATGCACTATTTTTTCAGTTTAGCGTCCAGAACTTTCATCCAATGTCCACCTATAACACTACGAGCTTGAAATCCTACTTTCTGACCATTTGTAGTTTCATACCAATCGCTAAGAGGAACACGGGTTGGTGTTTCCAATGCGTATTTATAAACTGGTAGCATTAATGCACGAAAATCCTCATCATTTCCTGTTAAACAAGCTGTCCATAGAATCCAATCGCTTTTGGTGTAAGTTTTACGACTATCCAGTGGAAGACCGTATTGCTGCTGTTGACGTAGATAATATTTTATTTCTTTTTGTGCTACTTCTTTAGGGAATATATTAAAACCTAACACCCTGTCCCAAACAAGGTTATATTTCTGGCTCCAGGTGCCTTTCTTTTCAAATGCCAGTGTATAATGATCACCATCATCGGCCAGACGTATCCACTCAGGGACCATCTTCAAAGCGATATTGTGATACTTTTCATACACATCCTGCATGCCCTGCATCTTTGCCAGCATTGCATAGCTTGCTATACCCATAATGGCTTTTAATGAAAGATTGGCATTCCGTGCTAAATGTCCAGCAAAATCATCAGTACATAACTGATTCGCCGGGTCAAACCCTGACTCAACAAGATAATTAGTCCAAGTAGTTAAGGTTTCCCAATGTTTTTTAGCATATGCTGCATTCCCTTCCACTTTAGCAATAGCAGCCGCTAGAATCACCATATTACCTGATTCCTCGACCGGCATATCCTCACCATATACTTGTCCGTTAGCTAAAGGATAAGTACCAATATCATGTGCGGCAAAGGGCTTTTTCCATTTGCCACTCTCACTGTAATAAAAAATCCCATTCATCATTCCCTTTTGCAGTTCAGGATTGTATACTAAAAATAACGGAGCTGATGGGTAAGTAAGATCCACCGTATTGATACAGCCGTTGCTGTAGTTTTCTTTAGACAACCACAAAAGTTCTCCCTGTGGGCTCTGTACCAACTTATGAGCAGCCATTACCTGCCTGTAGCTAATTTCACAAAGTCGTGCATACTCTTCACCTCCAGCTCGTAAAGCATCTCCATAAATTGTCTCATTCAGCTTTTTACAACTAGCCAAAACGGATTCATAATCCTGGTAAGCAGCTTGCAATTGTTGTTCAATGGTTGAGTTATTGTTGCGGTTCCACCATGGTCTCAAGTTTTGTCCAAAGAATTGAATAGACCATATATCATCATATGCTACCAAAACCTTACTGCTAGCAGATTGGGTTGTATTTAATTTTAATATGGTACTTAAAACCATTTGTTTTCCTTTGCGATGAGATATTTCAGGGGCTTTAATCTTTTTATTTAACACCTTCAAAGCTTCTTCACCAGAAGCAACAATAAACTGCTTTGACGCTGCATTTTTTGACGTAGCGATATGCAAATACCCCCAATCGATACGGAGATCATCTCCCTTCTTTTCCAATACAGGTTGAGCAGTAGTACCTGCTTTTAGGACAGAAAGATTACTGGAGTTATACCTACTGGCTATTACTTCTTGCGAAGGTGTATTTACTGCTAAATTTGTGGAAGCATTGAACAAAATCTCAACGTCTCTTTGCTTTCCATCTTTGGAAGTAGCAGTAAAAGTCACATATGAAACGGGGCGAGCCATTAAATCAATATCCGTAAGAATCAAAGGAGAAGTAAAAGTCACATTCAAATCTACAGGTCCACAGCTAAAATCATAGGTAGTCTGGGTGGCTTTTACTTCAACATTTTGCTGCTTGGCAACTAATAAATCTTTTGACACATCGAACTTCCTTTCTTTTACCAATCCAAAATCCAGATGTTGTCCACCTGCTGTATTTTTAATATGAACGGCTAACACATTTTTCCCTTTTTTAAGAATAGATGAGGCGTTTCTAATAGGGATATAAATAAACTTGTGCACCCATCCCACAGTGTTGTATATTTCAACACCATTCAAATACACAATTATATTATCGTCATGATTCAGCTTGAGATAAAGATCATCCATTTTATTATCGGTCAACGTAAATGATCGTCTTACCCATAAATCATTGGATTTCCAGAAAGTTTTGACCACTCCTTTATCATCACCAAACGGCGCTAGCCCTTCTTTCCAGTTTTTATCATCGTACTGAATATGGTTCCAATCGTCAGTGGGCTTTTGCTCTGTATACTTTACAGTGTAATCATTATCTTCTGTAGCAGGTAGTACTACGTCGTACATACGCTCTACATCTCCTAAAAATCTGTATATTTTATTATCCACTTTAATAAACCCTGTAAGCGAATGCTCCGTCCCCGTCCAGTGTCTTGTTGTAGATGCAGTAACATCATCAGTAAATGACCAGACGCTAAAGTACGGGTCGTGTGTAATTAGCGGATATGCCGGGGCCTTACGTATCTGAGCATCAATGGTAAATAAAGAGGCAAGCCAAAAACCTAATAATAATACACAATACCTAATCATATTAATTAATATTTAAAATTTAGTTCTAACTCCAGTCTTATTTGCAGCGGACAAAAAATTATTGTTCTGTCAAATAAGATTGCATTTACAAGGAAATACATACCTGTTCCATGAAACGTAAAACAACTGGGCTTTATTAAAGAGAATATTCAATTTGTACCAAAACTACGCCTATTTATAACAAATTTCGGGAAAGTATTAATACATATCGTCATCAATGATCACATGCTAATCTTCTTCTGCTATCTGAATAGACTTCGCAAACGAAGAAATGGGCAACTTTAGACATGACACCTTACACATCCACAGCATCTCGCAGTCTAACAAAATAGCATTGAAACCATACCACCGATACAGTGATAATCAAAACTTCTATAGAAGGAGCCTTAATGTTTGATACGAAAAATATCAGTACACAAACTATTATATGCCCAAAAACGTGGTCAGAAAAATATTTACAGAAATATTGTACAAACATTCGATAATCGTATTTTGATTTGTACCGAAGAAGGTATTTTTGAGTTTAATATAAAAACAAATATTTTCAAGCACTAAAGGATTCCCCTCCCAATTGCTTTCATTCTGCAATTATTTAGACCCGTATAAACAACATTTGGATTGGAACACTATACAGAAGCTTATTTATTGAGAAGATATTAAAATGGGCTCACTCAAAATCCATATAAATAATATGAACGTTTTGAACGCAACGCGTATTGTCTACTTGATGGAAGATAGGAATAACACTTTATGGATATAAACAACAGATAGCCCTTACAGTGTCAATTTTAACAATCTGGATACAAAACATTATACAACTAAGAATGAATTGCCCAGGATTATTATTTACAACATTGCTCAGGATAATCACCCAAATTACGGGATCACTACCTCACATGGACTGGTTCGCATGGAGTATCACAATCGTAAAATGAAGATATTTACACAACAAAGCGGTCTCTTAAATAATCAGTTTAATTACCAATCCATCTTTAAAGATGACGAAGGCACTATTTAGGAAGCATCAAAGGGTTAATAAAATATAATCCCAACACCTTTATTCTCACTCTTCCTACAGTTCAATAATGCTAACATTTACATAATACTTATCTGTACGGACAACAAACTAACAAAGATTCTGATTGTAGACGATAACGAAGATTTACTATTCGTTTTATCAGATGGCTTTAATACACAATACAATTCCATATGCGCCCAAAATGCTAAAGCAGCCATAAACGAACTTGATAAAGAAAATGGACATCTTATTATCACAGATATTATGATGCCAGAGATAGATGGGCTCAGCTTCTGCGATACTATAAAATCCGACTTTCGATATATCAGAAGTCTTTTAAGAAACAGCGAAAAAATCCAAAATTATTATGCCAGTCCCCTACCGTGCATATCACCACTATTGCGCATACAAATACTGATAAAGTATTTATGGAAACCCTGGACAAATATATTAATGAGAATATTCATGAACCCCGATTTGGACGTAGCTTTACTGGCCAAATGCATGAACATGAGCCGCACCAACCTCTACAGAAAAATCAGCTCCATATCAATCTATCTCCCTCCAAAATGATCAATCTGGTACGCTTGAAAAAAGCTGCTGAACTGTTGAGTAATCCCTCAGCAAGGCTCAATGAAGTAGCATATAGCGCGGATATAACTCAGCTGGGGAATAACTTAAAAAAAGCACTTTAATATCGGTCCTTCGGAGTATATAAAAAATGGGAAACAACTGATATAAAAAGAATGGCCGCTAGGAAGCGGCCATTATCATACCTTAATCATTTTTCGTTATTACCCGTTGGTTACTGAGCTTTCCTCATTTTTGGGAGCTTGCTCAATCAACTCCATAAACTGATCCAATTTAGGCGTAATGATAATCTCGGTACGGCGGTTTCTGGTGCGCCCTTCTTCGGTATCATTATCAGCCACGGGATTATACTCACCACGTCCTCCAGCTGTCAGGCGTTTGGGATCCACTCCATAATCGTTTTGCAAAGCTTGAACTACAGATGATGCACGCAGGGCACTCAAATCCCAATTATTACGAATATTCGGACGATGAATAGGTACGTTATCGGTATTACCTTCTACCAGCACATCATAATCTTTATAGTCCAAAATAATTTTTGCAATCTTACGCAATACTTCTCCTGCACGTTCCGAGATCTCATAGCTTCCCGATTTGTAAAGCATATTATCAGATAAGGAGATATATACCACCCCTTTCAGCACCTTAATGTCTACATCCTTCAACTCATCGCGGCTGAGAGAACGGGTAAGATTGTTAATTAGAATAATATTTAAAGAATCGCTTTTGTTCTTAGCATTTACCAAATGCTGGATATAGCGATTTGAGGCATTAATTTCATCCACCAGTTTTGATATGTTGATATTACCTTGTGTATTTTGGGTAATGCTCTTATCCAGCGTAGCCTGTAGTGAAGCAAGCGATTTTTTAAGCGATGCGTTATTGGCTCGCTCCTGCCTCAATAGCTCCTCCAAGCTTTTCACACGTGCTTGACTTGCAGCCAATTCTATCTGGGTATTCTGATGTTGACTCACCACCGTTTGATATCGGCTGTTAAGACTATTATAGTCTTCCTGTAAAGCCGTAAACTTCTTGGTACTTACACACCCCGAAAACAATATGCCACTGATTATAAGAAACAGTGAAGCTTTCAATATTCGATTACTCATATATGACTCCAATTTATTTTATTATCAATATATTTCTTGCACAAAATAATAACAATTTCATCCCTAATAGTCAACGGGTTAATAACATTCTCATAATGATGGCAAATTAAGTCAATAAGTTGCACATACGATATAATTTTTAAAGGTGGCTTTAAGTCATTAAAATTTTTAACATATTTACAACCGATTTATCTTTAATAAAATATTTAATAATTAGCCTGAATGAACAAAACAAAGGTTATCGTCGTTGGTCAGGGCATTGCAGGCACCATGCTGTCTTGGTTTTTATACAAAGAAGGGATTGATTTTGTCGTTATAGATGATAATATCAGCAATACCCCATCCAGAACTGCAGCAGGAATAATTAATCCTGTAACAGGTCGTCGTGTGGTAACCGTCTGGATGGATGATATACTATTGCCTTTTGCTGAAAGAACCTATAAGACAATGGCAGACTTCTTAAATATTACTGCCATTTCCTCCACCAGTATTATTGATTTCTTTCCTAATCCTTTTATGAAAGAAAGCTTCCTGAAAAAAATCAGCCAGGGAGCTCCTTATATCAGTATTATTGATGAAAAAAACTATTTTTCGGAATATTTTCAATATGAATTCGGAGTCGGGAAAATAGCGCCTGCCTATATTGTGCACTTGCAAAACCTATTGCCCGCCTGGCGTCAGTTTCTATTAAAGAACAACCTCCTCATATCAAGCAGTTTTAAATTTTCGGAACTGAAGGTTGACAAAAATCAAATTAACTATCAAAATATAGCGGCAGAAAAAATCATTTTCTGCGATGGCTCTCCGGGCAACCACAATCCGTTCTTCTCTCTGCTTCCTTTTGCACTCAATAAAGGCGAGGCCCTCATATTGGATATACCTGGTTTACCATCCGACATGGTTTATAAAAAATCAATGACACTAGCTCCCTTTGGCAAGGAAGGACTGTTTTGGGTTGGTACTAATTATTTATGGGACTTTGACGACGATATGCCTACCGAATCCTTCAGAAAACATACCGAAGAAGTATTAAAAAGCTGGCTAAAAATACCTTTTCGCATTGTGGAGCATAAAGCTGCTATACGTCCTGCAACTGTAGAACGCAGACCCTTTGTAGGATTTCATCCTTTATATCCTCATGTGGGCATATTAAACGGATTAGGAACTAAAGGTTGCTCCCTTGCGCCTTATTTTGCTGCGCAATTAGTTGCTCATATTACTCAAAATGCTCCTATCCTTCCTGAAGCCGATGTAAATCGTTTTGCAAGAATTTTATCCAGAACAGAAATTTCATAAGCATTCTCATTACAATAACTTTCATTATGAAAGTACTAAAATAAGAGTTTCATAAGAATGCTTTTATTCTTCTTGCCTATTCCGATATTCTTCGACTACTTTATCGAGATGATTGATAAATTTTTCTACTGATGCATCATAACCGTAGCCTTGGGGAGCCAGAGGCGATTCGTTTTGGTCTAAAAAGAAATAAATAGGCTGTGCATTAGAGCCAAAACGAGATATTTGCAAATCGGTATTTTTTTCACCAAGTGTTTCAACATGTTTTCCGAGATGTTTGGAGTAGTACTGTTCTTCAACGGGCAAAACTACTCCCTTGCCATGTACATCCATATATAAAGACGCTATAACAAAATGCTCTTTCAAACGACGCATAACTTCGGGATGACTCCACACTTGTCCTTCCATTTTTCGACAATTGACACAGTTCACACCGGTAAAATCAAGCATCAATGGTTTCTTCACTTTCCGAGCAACTTCCAACGCTTCTTCATAATCGAAATACGTAACCAGCCCATTATTTACAACTACAGCGGGTTCATTATTCTTCATCACCTCTGCAAACTTTTTAGGTCTAGGAAGTACTCCACTTTCAGCGTCTGCGGCACCAGAGACATAAGGAACACTATTTAAAGAATGCCCCGAGGGAATATCATCTGCATTAAAGTCCTGAGTTCCCATGGGCGGCAAGAAAGCACTTACTCCATGCAGCGGAGCACCCCACAAACCGGGAACTAGATATATCGTAAATGACAAAGAAACTATCGCGAAAAATAAACGTGTGATAGATAAATATGGTAATCCGAAATCATTTTTGGGCAATTCGTCATCATGTTTAAACTTGAGCTTTCCCAATAAGTACAAGCTTAACAAAAGGAAAATTGCAATCCAGAGTACTAAAAAGATTTCTCTATCCAGAATGCGCCACCCTTGTGTAAGGTCGGCGTTGGAAAGAAACTTGAGCGCTAAAGCTAGCTCCAGAAAACCTAAAGTTACCTTTACTGAGTTAAGCCACCCCCCTGCTTTTCCCAGTGCGTTTAACTTGCTGGGGAAAAAGGCAAAAAATGCAAATGGTAAAGCGAGTGCCAGTGAAAAACCGAACATACCCACGAGTGGACCTAACCGGCTACCTTGCGAAGCCAACACCAATAGGTTGCCAATAATAGGACCAGTGCAGGAAAACGACACAATCACCAAAGTAAGAGCCATGAAAAAGATGCCTTTAAAACTTTTAGTGTTGGCATTACTATCAGCAGCCGTACTCCATTTAGCTGGCAATTCAATATCGAAGGCGCCCAGAAAGGAAATACCAAAGACCAGAAATATTAAAAAGAATATCAAATTGGCTAGCCAGTGCGTGGCCAACTTATTAAGTGCATCAGGCCCGAAAATCAGTGTAATTACAAATCCTAGTAAAGTAAAAATAATGATGATGGATAAAGAATACGCAATGGCATTCTGTATTCCTTTGGCCTTCGTGTTGCTTCTTTTGGTGAAGAAGCTTACGGTAACCGGTATCATAGAGTATACACAAGGAGTGATTAATGCTATCAGCCCGCCACCAAAGGAAGCCAGAAAGATCCACCATAACGAATTATCCCTGGGATTAGCGCCCTCTGTGTCAGCAGGGGCTACGCCTATCGTTGGCCCATCTCCAGCATTGGGTTCTATAATTTCACGAAAAACTGCTTCTGCCGACGAGAACGTATCGCCGGATTTATACATATAATTAATTTGCCCCTTTACTACAGCAGTTTCCGAAGCAGGGATATTGAGCTGTTGTACCCATTGTACGGAGTCCTTGACACACCGTACATCGACCGATAAAATAGCATCGTACTCCGTTTCGATAGTGCCTTTCTCTACAATAGCCCCATTTAAAAATGAAAAAACACTGCTATCAAATACTACTTGAGAATATACAGCATCCTCAGGTTTTTGCTGCAACGGGTAAAGGCGGGTATCAGACTGCAATACATGAGCAGTTATCGTGAATTCCACTACTTGATTATTCACTCTTTTGTGCGCGTAAGAAAATCTCACATGCGTCGAATCCTGAGCACTTACACCCCAGCCCACCCATAATGACATCAGGATAATAAGCAATTGCTTCATGTATTTGTAATTTATTCTAATACAATATTTAAACACCTTCCCCGTACTTTTCAGTAATACAAAGCTTTTAGGCACTTAAGATAACAACAATAAGCTATTCAAATTGTTCTTATTGCAATTTCTGAATACAAGCTTGTAAACTGTTGCTCCAATTTGGTATAGGGACATTATATGTTTCTTTAATTTTCGTCTTATCCAATACACTCCATGCCGGTCTTTTTGCCGGTGTAGGATAGGCTACAGTGGGAATAGCTTTTATCTCCGTATCGGCATGTATGAGATCTTTAATAGCCACAG
The DNA here is from genome assembly GCF_036409055.1 of Niabella digestorum. Lineage (NCBI taxonomy): Bacteria > Pseudomonadati > Bacteroidota > Chitinophagia > Chitinophagales > Chitinophagaceae > Niabella > Niabella digestorum. The sequence goes on from NZ_JAZGLY010000003.1 coordinate 437,376, forward strand.
CAAAGTCGTACCAACTAATTTTCCCTTCATTAGAGTAATGATAAATACCCGAACGCCATTTTTTTGAAACAATAATTTGCATAATAGCTTCGGCTAAATCTGCGGCGTAAGTAGGTGTACCATACTGATCACATACTACATTAATATGCGGACGCTCCTGCATTAACCGTATCATAGTCTTCACAAAGTTTTTCCCATATGTGGAATACACCCACGCCGTACGGATAATGATGGCATCTGTATACTGCAACGCCTTTTTCTCTCCTTCCAGCTTAGTAATACCATACACACTGACAGGGCCGGTAGGATCCTCTTCTTTATAAGGAACAGTTCCATTTCCGTCAAACACATAATCTGTAGAAATATGGATCAGTTTAGCTCCATAAGCAGTACAAGCTTTTGCAAGATAGCCGGGCGCTTCGCTATTTAAAGCTTCTACAAGACTACGCTCTGCAGGATCTTCAGCTTTATCTACCGCCGTATAGGCAGCACAGTTAATGCAATATTGCGGCTGATGCTGCTGAAAATAAGATAGAATGGCTGCTTCATCCGTTACGGAAAGGGTTTCACGATCGGTAAATAAAAATTCAAACGCAGGGTACTTGTCTGCAATAGTCTTTATTTCCGATCCCAATTGACCTCTGGCACCTGTAACCAGTATTTTTTTTCTTTCATCCATTCCTTATTCGAAGTTATTGATGCACTCTTTAAAGGAAGGCAGCTCCAAATCTTTTTCTGATACGATAGCCGCGCCTCCGGGTAACCGCCAATCAATAGCTAAATCTACATCATTATAAATAATACCGGCCTCACTCTCTTTATTGTAGAAAGCATCGCATTTATACATTACAAGAGCAGTTTCACTCAATACGGAAAAACCATGGGCAAAACCTTTAGGTATCAACAATTGCTTCTTATTTTCATCAGAGAGCTCAATAGCAAAATGTTTACCATAGGTAGGAGAACTTTTTCGCATATCTACAGCGACATCCAAAATCCGGCCTTGCAATACCCTGACCAGTTTAGCTTGTGCATACGGATTCAACTGATAGTGCAACCCCCGCACTACCCCATATTTTGAAAAAGACTGATTGTCTTGTACAAAATTGTAATGCAGGCCAGCCGCTTCAAATGCCGATTGGTTGTAGGATTCAAAAAAATATCCCCGATAGTCTTCAAAAACTCTGGGTTCAAATATCAACAACCCTTCTATACCTGTTTCCGTAAAAGCCATACTACAAGCTAAAGTAACTTCTGTTAATAATTTTATTTCTATAGATACCCTTTAGGTCGGCAATAACCATCTATCGCCAGCTGGTGCTTCAAAAAATTTCATTATTCAGTATCAAAGATCATTAATCAACTTCAATCCACAAACTACAGCGCTATGGACTTCCCCACATAGCCCAACCCTATAACTGCCAATTTTGTCTGCTTTTCTAATAGGTCTTTATACATTGCTACACAAGTGGCATTACTGATTTACGAACTCCAACACAGAGTGTGTAATATATTGAAGCTGCTCCTCATCCATTTCGGTATGAATGGGAAGAGAAATCACACGCTCTGTAAGCCAGTCTGTAACCGGCATATCCTGTTGCTCGGTTTTAAAATGCGCAAACATTTTTTGTCTATGCCCAGGTACAGGATAATAAATCATAGCAGGGATTTTCTTATCTGCGAGAAAGGCTACTAATCCATCTCTGTCTACATTATTCAGTTTTAAGGTATACTGATGATAAACATGATTTGTAAAAGCAGCCGTAATCGGCGTAATAATTTTTTTATTACCACTAAATGCTTGATCATAATACGCAGCTACCTTTTGCCTTGCTGCATTATAAACATCTAGGTGCTTCAACTTCACATTTAGTATAGCAGCCTGTATACTGTCCAGTCTACTGTTACAGCCTACTACATCATGATAATATCTGCGGCTTTGCCCGTGATTCGCAATCATTTGCATTTTATCAGCTAGGTCATCGTCGTTGGTACATATTGCACCCCCATCGCCAAAAGCGCCGAGATTTTTACTGGGATAAAATGATGTACAGCCAATATGCCCAATAGTGCTGGTTTTTTTCTTTTCGCCATTGGTAAAAGTTACGGTACAACCGATAGCTTGGGCGTTATCCTCGACTACATACAGTTGATATTTTTCGGCTATCTGCATAATAGCTTCCATATTTGCCGCTTGACCATACAGATGCACTGGTACGATTACTTTTGTATTGGGGGTGATCTTTTTTTCCAGATCGGCAATATCCATGCAAAAGGTATCCTTATCAACTTCCACGAACACCGGTTTCAGTCCCAACAAAGCCACTACCTCAGTTGTAGCAATATAGGTAAAGGACGGCGTGATTACCTCATCCCCGGGTTTTAAGTCTAATGCCATTAAAGCAATCTGCAGTGCATCAGTACCATTGGCACAGGGAATCACATGCTTTACCTGTAAATAAGCCGCCAGATTACTGGCAAATTCTTTAACCGCAGGACCGTTGATATAAGCAGCACTGTCCATCACTTCCAACACCGCTTTATCAACCTCATTCTTAATCTTAAGATACTGGTTGCGTGTATCAACCATTTGTATAGGACGCATCAAATATATTTTAGTTTTAAAGTGAACAAAAATACGGCAATTTATATTGATTGCTTTTACTTTTGCCGAAAGACAAGTATGTGGAGATTGCAATTTATAATACATTCATCTTTCTGTATCAGACAGCCATTCGCATAGCAGCGCTGTTCAATGAAAAAGCCCGCCTATGGGTAAATGGTAGAAAAGATATTTTTACCAAATTGAGTAACGCTTTATCCGGTAATACACACCCCATTTTATGGGTGCACTGCGCTTCTTTGGGGGAGTTTGAGCAGGGCCGTCCTCTTATTGAAAGATTCAAACGAGAGTTTCCGGATTATAAAATCTTGCTGACTTTCTTCTCTCCCTCTGGTTACGAAATCAGAAAAAATTATAATCAGGCCGACTGGGTATTTTATCTGCCTGCCGATACAAAATCCAATGCTCGCACATTTGTACAGTTAGTACAGCCAAAGTTGGCCGTATTTGTTAAATACGAATACTGGTATCATTATCTAAACGAACTCCATAACACATACACTCCTGCGATACTCATATCTGCCATTTTCAGAGAGAATGCCATATTCTTTAAATGGTATGGAGCCTTGCACCGAAAGATGCTACAACTGTTTAGTCACCTGTTTGTGCAAACATACGATAGCGTTGAACGCGTCAAACAATTCGTTTCTTCTGAAAAAATTACGCTTGCAGGCGATACTCGATTTGACCGTGTATATGAGATTGCAGGTAGCTTCGAACCGATTCCGGCTATTGCAGATTTTATTAAAGACAGAAAAGTAATTGTAGCCGGCAGCACCTGGCCTGAGGATGAAATACAGCTGAAAAAACTTATGGATCAGCTTGAGGATGAGATGTTGCTGATAATAGCGCCTCATGAAATCACCGAAACCCATTTACAATTTGTAAACAATACCTTCCCCGGCTGCGTGTTCTACTCGCAGCTCAAGCAAAATCCCCAACTAAATGGCTCCGTACTGATAATCGATAATATTGGCATGCTCTCAAAGCTTTATCATTACAGTACAATAAGCTACATTGGTGGTGGCTTTAATAAATCTGGCATACATAATACATTAGAAGCTGCTGTATATGGCAAACCAGTAGTATTCGGGCCCAATTATCAAAAATTTGCAGAAGCCGTGGGGTTAATCAACTGCGGTGGTGGATTTAGTTATCAAAATGACAACGAACTGATTAAAGTGGTACAATCTTTATTGGGAAATGAGCAAAAATTACAATCAGTCGGTACCGCAGCCGATCAATTTGTGAAAAACAATACCGGCGCCACAGAAAAGATTATTACATGGGTTAGGAGAACCTTCTCCTAACCAGTTGCTCAAATTCTTGGACGGTAGGATTGGAACTCAGCCAGCCGTTTTTAGTCCTCAGCTCTCGGGTAATCCAGTAGTCAGCTTCATTATAAGTGTTAAACCTGTTAATCGTCTGAATACTTCTATCAAACGTACTTTCATCCCCCCGGAAAAGTTCCTTTATATAACGAAGCCGATCCTGAGCATTGATCGCTTTGCGTAAATCTTTAATACTACTTTTCCCCGAGCGTGGTGCTTGCTTGGCTACTCGGGTGGGAGGTTTAGGCTGTCTAGCAAGTGTAGGCAGCTCCTCCATCGTAGGGTCTGCAACAATATTTATCACCGCGCTTCCTTTAGCTCCCTGCTGTGAATGTTTCATCAGTTGCTCTACTTCTTCGTAAGTGGGAATACCTGCAGGAGGTAGCTCTTCTTCACTGAATACGTCGGCATCCACATTTAATTCAAAATACTCCTTCTCCTCCTTAACAATGCTAACTTCGGCACTATCAATTGCCTGAGGAACAGCAGGTCCCATCACCGCGATGCGCGATGCCCCAAGCACACTAATCTCTTTCTGACAACCGACGATTTCTTTTTGTAACATTTGAACCGTAGCCAATAACTGCTCCAAGGGAGCCCCCTCTTCAGTCTGTCTCTTGACCTTTTCAACAAGGCTTTTGATTTTTTCCATTCCCATTGTTAATAAATAAAGGATTTAAAGGGAAGTGTGGCTACAAACTCAATGCCATACAGCATATAAATTTATCAAAAAATTTAATACAATTACTAAAAATAGCACACATCCCCGGTTTAAGAACCTGAAAACGCTATCGGGATTTCATACAATCCTATCCAGCGAATGAAAAATTTCTTGTACGTTTGGGCTAAAACTATATACGAACAGAAAACACAATTATTGTTCCGACATCAATAAATAAACAAATATTAACAATGTTTATTGAACCAAACCTAAGTGGTAAAAGAAATGGCTGGATTGAAGTGATCTGTGGCTCCATGTTTAGCGGAAAAACAGAAGAACTTATCCGGAGATTAAAGAGGGTTCAGTTTGCGGGTCTGAAGGTGGAAATATTTAAACCCGCTATCGATACGCGTTACGATGAATCGGATATTGTTTCGCATGATACCAATACCATCCGTTCTACTCCTGTAACTAGCTCTCAGGAAATATTGCTGATGGCACAGGATGCCAATGTGATTGGAATTGATGAAGCTCAATTTTTTGACGATGGTTTGCCCGACGTCTGTGACCAACTCGCCTGCAAAGGACTTAGAATCATTGTGGCTGGCTTGGACATGGATTACGCCGGGAAACCTTTTGGTCAGATGCCTTTCTTGTTGGCAAAAGCGGATTATATAACCAAATTGCATGCTATTTGTGTGAAATGCGGCGCTATAGCACAATACTCGTACCGAAAACTGCCCGATGACGATCAGTTGATGTTGGGGGCCATGGATGTATATGAACCCCGTTGCCGCAAATGCTATTATGAGAAGGAGGACTAAAAGTTCCTAATTTTGAATATTATTAATCAGCAAAATCATACTCAACCCGTTTTGAAAGCCGTTTTCACTTTATTTCGAAAAGACTTGTTGCTGGAAATAAGACAGCAGTACAGCTTTTATGGTATTCTTCTATACATAGCGGCGACTATTTTTGTGCTTTTCATGGCAGTGGAGGAGCCCGAAAAAGAAATATGGAATGGACTTTTTTGGGTAATACAATTATTTATCTGCATTAATGCTGTAGCCAAATCTTTTATGCAGGAAACCAAGGCCCGAATGCTCTATTTCTACACGGTCTCGTCTCCAGTACATTTCGTGGTGGCCAAAATCCTGTTCAATAGTGTACTCATGCTGGCCATGACTACCATTAGTTTAGGGCTTTTCTTTGCATTTATCGGTAATCCCATTCAAAAAATAGGCGCTTTCTTTGGTATTGCGCTATTGGGTGGTTTTAGCCTCAGTATGGTCTTCACCTTTCTGGCGGCCATTGCCGCAAAAGCAAGACAGAATGCAGCCATCATGGCTGTACTCGGCTTTCCCCTGATTATTCCCCAACTTATGCTGTTAATGAAACTTTCGCAAAGTACTTTACGTGCCGATATACCCTTTCACTGGAATGACATCCTTTTACTGATTGCCATGGATTTACTGGTGGGACTGCTGTCGGTCATCCTGTTTCCTTTTCTCTGGAAAGATTAAATTCAAACATAGAAGCTAAAAAGGAGCATAAAATTTTAATCATCCAATTAATCAATTCATAATATGAACTTTCCTCTTACTTTTGCGTTTATCAATCTAAACTGAATTTTTATTATATGAAAAAGGCATGGTGGAAAATTCTATGTGTTATTTTGCTGGTATATGCCATTGTTGGCGGTATGCTGGTAAAAATTCCTAACCTGCCTGTTTTAGGAGAAACCATTCGCAATCTATTCTACCATGTAGGGATGTGGGCAGCCATGTTTGTATTATTCACCTGCTCACTAGTACACTCTATTCGCTACTTGCGAAATTCCAATTTAAAGAATGATATTGCAGCCAGCCAATACGCTTCAGTAGGTATCCTTTTTGGTATATTAGGTTACGCCACCGGCGCTGTATGGGCTAGTTACACCTGGGCCGATCCCAATAATCCCGCGTTCGACTCTTTCAGTGCCGTAGCGAGAGAGCCCAAATTAATAGGTACTGCTATAGCATTGCTGATATATTTTGCGTATTTCATTTTAAGAAGCTCTATTCAGGATATAGACCAGAAAGCTAAAATCAGTGCAGTATATAACATATTTGCATTTGCAATGCTATTCCCAACTATTATGATCGTACCCCGATTACTACCCAGTCTGCATCCCGGACAGGAAGGTAATCCGGCCCTCAACTTCAAAGACGCCAGTCCAGAGCTGCGCATGATTGAATATCCGGCTTTTATCGGATGGACCTTATTAGGTGTATGGATTGCGACACTTAAGATAAGATTGCATTATATCAGAGAAAAACATTTACTTAAATAAACTTTCAATAATGAAACTATTATCCATCCTCTTATTGCTGCTTCCTTCATGGGTGTTTGCACAAACGCAAACCGAACAAAGTTTCATGTACAGCAGTGGAAGAATTTATGTGGTTATTGCCGTTTTACTAATTATTCTTTTAGGGGTTATTTTATACCTCATAAGAATTGAACGCAAACTGAACAGACTGGAAAAGGAAAGCAGCTAACCTTCCTCTACTTCACCGTACCTTACTATTGCATCAAACACACCTAACGGATTGCTTAGAATACTTTAAATATAAATCCTATGTCAAGCATTAATAATTACAGCTTTTTTGCAGCTGTGGAAAAGAGTTTTAACAAGGCAGCTCAATTTACCCACTGGGATAAGGGGTTGTTAGAACAGATCAGTGCCTGCAATGCGGTATACCGTATACGATTCCCACTAAAAAAAGAAGACGGCACAATAGAAGTAATTGAAGCTTATCGTGTACAACACTCCCACCACAAAACCCCTTGTAAAGGTGGTATTCGCTTTTCTACAGCGGTAAACCAAGACGAAGTGATGGCTCTTGCTGCCTTGATGACTTATAAATGTGCCATTGTAAACGTACCCTTCGGAGGAGCTAAAGGAGGTATTAAAATCGATCCTAAAAAATATACTCCTTACGAACTGGAAAAAATTACCCGCCGTTACACCTCAGAACTGATTAAGAAAAATTTTATCGGCCCAGCCGTAGATGTTCCTGCTCCTGACTACGGAACCGGAGAGCGTGAAATGGCCTGGATTCTTGACACTTATACTGCTATGCATTCGCATGACATTGACGCTGCAGGATGTGTAACAGGTAAACCGGTATCCCAAGGTGGTGTGAGAGGACGTCGAGAAGCCACAGGATTAGGTGTGTTTTACGGAATAAAGGAGGTGTGCTCTATGGAAGATGAAATGGCCAAACGGGGGCTTACACCCGGCGTGGAAGGGAAAAGAGTAGTGATACAAGGATTGGGTAACGTAGGATACCATACCGCAAAATTCTTTCACGAAGCAGGGGCCCTCATTATCGGCGTAGCAGAATATGAAGGAGCTATTTATAAAGCAGATGGTATTGATATCAACGAGCTTGTGAATCACCGCAAGAGTACGGGCTCCATCCTGAACTTCCCCGGTGCCGAGAATCTGGAGAACAAGAAAGCTGCACTGGAGTTGGATTGTGACATTCTCATTCCTGCGGCTTTAGAAAATGTCATCAATGCCGAGAACGCTCCACGCATCCGTGCAAAAATTATCGGAGAAGCGGCCAACGGACCTATCACACCCGAAGCCGACGAAATTCTGCTACAGAAAAACGTACTGATCATTCCCGATATTTATCTGAACGCAGGAGGTGTCACCGTTTCCTATTTCGAATGGCTGAAGAACCTGAGCCACGTGCGCTATGGACGATTAGAAAAAAGGTTTACCGAAAATATGAATGCACGGATACTGGATGAAATGGAAAAACTCACCGGCAAACGCGTTGAAGATGGCAGTCGCTCATTGATAAAACATGGCGCCGATGAAATCGATCTGGTGTACAGTGGTCTGGAAGAAACCATGATTTCAGCTACTCGAGAAATCATGGAACAATGGAAAGCCGACCCTCGCATTCCCGATATGCGCACTGCAGCATATGTAGTAGCTATCAACAAAGTTGCAACTACTTATTCCGAATTAGGCATTTTCCCTTAATAATTTTAGATTTAATCACACCAAAAGAGCCTGTCTCACAAGTTTGAAGCAGGCTCTTTTTTTGTCACCAAGAGAACAGAACAAGATTGTAAATACGCTACTACATTTAAGATTTTTCTTTTAAAACATTCTCATTTTCCCATGTCACAAAATATATCAATATACATATCCCCCTAAATAAAGTTGACCGCTTGGGTTCAATAATCATTAAATAATTCATTGGGGCAATCATAAACCAGACGTTTCTCACTTAAGCAAATTTAGATAAGGCACAATGCTCCTTCACCAACTCAGAATGCAAATTCTAACCCATCGAAAGCCTATAAAAAAAGCCGTCTCAATCTTATGAGACGACTTTAATAGTGAGTGATGTATAATATTGCTTACTTATTTCGGAATGCCCGTCAACTGGCATAATTGCTCATAAGGCATGGCTTTAAATTCACTCTCCGTGTACATTTTGCCGTTTAGCTCAACCGTTTTTTCGCTCAAGCTTAACGAGCTTGCCCAAACTTCTCCGGGAATAAGTACATAACGAAATTGCACACCACCAAACCCGATTGATGCAGAATTATCGTGTGTATAGCGAGTAATCACCAGACCGCCCACTTTCGGTATAAAACTAACGGTGCTGGCTTTCGCGGGGCCGGTTCCTGTACCGGCATCGGAGGTATATGGCAATGGTATGACGGTACTTGCAAATCTCATATACACTTGAATGACTCCACCGTCGATAATCGCTTGCGTTAACCGGGGTACAGTGAAGTGATTGACTTTCACATTGCTCCCGTCAATCAATGAATCCCGCTGTGCCTGCGCAAAATTTAGCCAGTCACTGTAAATAACGTTGGCAGTGCCTGCAGGACCTTGTGGTCCCTGAGGCCCTTGCGGGCCCTGAGGTCCCTGCGCCCCTGCCGGGCCTCGATCGCCTCTGTCGCCCTTGTCTCCTTTCGGACCTTGCATACCCTGAGGTCCTTGAGGTCCTTCGGGGCCAACGGGGCCAGCAGGCCCTTCTTTAGTACATTGTGTTGCCAATGCTGCTAGTGCCACAAGTAGTAATAAACTTATCTTCTTCATAAAAAAATAGATTTTATTATTTAATACTCGAATACTCTTCCCTAAACCATGTAGTTCGTTCGGAGTCAACAATTATTGGATAATTCCTTAGGGTAATTACGATATGTGTATGACCTACCATTTATACCAGCTCCTTGCCTCCTTTTGCAATTCTTTTTCCTTTGTTTCATTGACTGTCTTTTATCTCAACGATATGCATACTTTTCAGTGCAAGTGTAGATCCTATTGTGAATCTCCTAGATGCTATACTGTAATAATACACCAAGGGAACTACCTACATCCCCCTTCAACATCACCTACTCATATACGCTTGAACAATTCGGAACGGCTATGTACAGATCTAGCATTCCCATGTTAACATAGCTTTTCTATTTTAGAAAAGGACAATTTCAAAGAACAACATTTATAACTCATTCTAATATCCATTTTAACTCATACTCTTCTAGATCTAACGTAATATGGCTTCCAGCGCTCAATTCGCCGGCAATAATCTTTTGAGATAAAGGTCTGCGAATCTGTGACCGTATGGCACCATGCAAAGGACGGGCTCCAAACTCAGGGGTAAAACCCAGTTGAGCAATCTTTGCCTTAGCATCGGCAGTAATCGTTAAGGTAATTTGTTGTCTCTCCAATGCTGTATGCAGATCCTTTAAGTTAATTTCTAAGATGCGTTCTACCATTTGCTGTGTCATAGGAGCAAAAGGAACAATCTCAGTAAGACGCCCCAAAAATTCTGGACGGAAATAATTTCCCATCACACCTAACAAATGTGTATGATCGGGCACACTACCACTATTGAACGAATCCACCACATACTGGCTGCCAATATTGGAAGTAAATACGATAAGTGCATTGGAAAAATCACCTTCCTTACCCAGCTTATCATGTAATTTACCTTCGTCCAGTATTTGCAGGAAAAGATCGAAAACAGAGGGGTGGGCTTTTTCTATTTCATCAAACAATACCACGGCATAAGGTTGTTGTCTAATTTTATTCACCAACAAACCTCCTTCTTCGTAACCTACATATCCGGGAGGTGCCCCATACAGTAATGCAGCTGAATGTTCTTCCTTAAATTCGCTCATGTCAAAGCGAATAATGTTCGAAGAATCTTGAAACAGAAAATCCGCCAGCGATTTGGCTAACTCTGTTTTACCCGTTCCAGTAGGGCCAAGGAAGAAAAACGAACCGATAGGTTGTCCCGGCTTACCCAATCCTGATCGGGATTCTAGGATCGCATCACTTACTACCTTAATAGCGTGATCCTGTCCTACTACTCTTTGTGATAAAATTTCTTTAATATTTAGCAGTCTTTCCTTTTCCTGAGCTTGGAGTTTTCCTAAAGGAATACCGGTTTTATCAGCTACGATGGAAATTACATCATGCTTATCCAACACAGTACGGTCCTCATTTGTCAAAGGCTGCAATACTTCATATACTTTATCAAGAAAATCAGAAATTTCTTTTACAGACTGCATTTTTTCTGGATCATCGGCAGCTGGAACGGCACTCCATACTACAGGGCTCATTCCTGTTTTAAGCTGGTGATAATGCCATTTGTATTCTGCAAGATCGGCATCAGAAGATTCCTTCAGCTTTTCATAATCAGATTTGCGTAATGCAAGTGTTGTAGCACCGGTATCTGATACTAATCGTAATGCTGCCATAGATCGGTCCATCAGATCGATAGCGGCATCGGGTAAGCGACGATCTTTAATATATCTTTTTGCCAAGCGGATTGCTTCTTGCATGGTTTCGTCCGGCACCGATATTTTGTGATGTTGCTCATATAAGGGCATCACCATTTTCATCATTCTGAATGCCACAGCTGGAGTAGGTTCATCAACATCTAGCATCTCAAAGCGACGTGCAAAAGCTTCATCACGTTCGATATGCTTCCGGTACTCATCAATAGTAGTAGCTCCGATGATGGTAATGGCTCCTCGCGCTAGTTCGGGCTTTAATAAATTAGCAGCACCGGCAAACGGACCACTTTTATCCAGCAATACATGAATCTCATCTATAAATAAAATTGCTTTCTCAAACTTTTTAATCTCGGTTATTACCGATTTTAACCTTTCCTCTGTTTCTCCTTTATAAGAAGCTCCAGCAGCCATAGCCCCATTATTGAGTTCAAACACTCTGGCATTTTTCAGGATTGCGGGAACTTTTTCATCGGCAATGGCAAGAGCAAAACCATCCACAAGTGCCGTTTTCCCTACACCAGGCTCCCCTACTAAAATCACATTGGGTTTACTGCGACGGCATAAAATCTCTGCCATCATCCGCACTTCCTGATCGCGGCCGATGATAGGATCTAGTTTCCCTTCTAATGCGAGTAAAGTTTTATCAATACAGTATTTCTGCAACGCATTGTTTGCCGGAAGGGGACCTCGCTGTTCCGAAGCTCCTACTTGAATATCGCGCAACAGTTGATCTACATCGCTTCCTACCTGAGCCAGCCCGATAAGATCATCACGCTTTAAAGGAAAAGTCTTCAGCTGATCGAAGGAAAAAGCTACGCCCGGGGTGCTCAATGAGGCCAATACATAAAGAGGCTGAATCTCGTCGCTCTGAAGTTTTAGCCGAATATTATCTGCATCATCAAGAATAGCAGTAACGTCATCAGCCGGCGGGATCTCATCCTTTGGTGCAGTGCTTTTAGGTAAATTCTCGATACGTACATCAGCCCATTCGGCAAGATAATACATATCGATATCGGCTTTCATCAGCCATGCATCTAGCTCCACATCGTCGTGAAGTAATGCTCTTAACAAATGTGGAGCTGCATAGCGTGGATGCATATTTTCCTTGGCAATAGCCTTGGCTATGTTAATTGCCTTTTGAAGCGTCGGGGATAATTGCATAAATTAATAGTCAGGGATAAAACAACAGAAAACAGAAGCCTATTTCACCTATACAGTAAGGTAAAAAATGAACAATAGCTGACCAACAGTTAGAACATTGTTCAATAACTGATCAATATAACCTATAAGCTTCTTTTCCTACAGGTTAGCGTAGCATCCGACTCAGCCTGTACAAGCCTCATCATCATGCACATAATGAGAGTTAAAACAAACTTGCATGAAGCAAGTTATTATCAACACCTACACAGCCCACTCATTAACATGGCTGGCATTCCCCATGCTGATTTCTCTAGCACTGATAGTAAATGTTTCGATGATAGGATTTTCGCCCGTAGCATTAAAATGCTCATGATAAGATACGAGATAGCCTTCCTTAAAAGACAGCTCCTTCATTGTAGCGTCAGAGTCTCTTTTGGTAAAAGTAATTTTACCATCTTTTCTTTCAAAATTATTACACATCCATTCAAAGAATTTGGTGTCGCCGGTTGACTCTACCGTAATAGTAATCTGCCCGCCTCTGGTAATGGATGAAGGACGTCCGGTAGCATCGGTTTCTTGCTTCATTGCATAACTAAGGTCAAGGATATTGTGTTTGGTTCCTGCTACTTCTAATTGTGCTTTAAATGACATAACTGGAGTATTTTAGTTTATTAGTGAATAAATAGATTTTACTAAAAGTTTAAATAGACGGAATCTTTAATCTTGTTCGTAACTGGAAGCCCATGCCACACCATCAGCGTCATCACCTTTCTGCCCATCCAGTTTAATAAGAAATGTTTTGGCAGGGAAATACGGTTTCAGATGTATATCCAGAAATACTCTATCCTTTTGCAGGGGATCCTGCTCAAACCTTTTAATAGTGAAGTTTTCAATAAGTTTATTCGGGCCTGTAATGCTATCCAGGAATTTTACTATCTGGCTATTCAACTCTTTACGGGTATTGGCATTAAAGTTTTCGAAAGCTCTTCTGTTGAGAAAATCCATCATTACTTTTGCTACATAATCAAATACACGTACTACCGAATAGGTTTGCAGGCCTATATTGTCGCCATTAAACAAAGTCTTTGCAGAAAATGCCATCACCTTTCCGTATTCTTTTGCCATAGGCACCAACCCTAATTTTTCCAGACTGGCGATTTCACTTTTCTTTAGATCGAACCGTACGCCGTCTACCTCGTTCATAGACCCGTGCTTCTTTCCGGCCGTTACCTGCGACATCAGTGTGTAATAAATCTTTCCTCCCAATGCTGAAGAAGGGGGCACATATAAATCCTCTTCCTCCCCTACCTGTGTATCCTTTTCACGGCCTACCAGCCAGTTACAAGTCATTACTACATTGGAGCGATAGATATCACCTCCTGTAAGATTTGCTGCTTCGAATAATTCCATCACATCGTCAGGTGTGTCCAAATTTTCAAAATCGGTCACCATCATCACTTTATTCTCATGAGCAATCTTTGCCCACTTCTCTACAACTTTATTTGAGCCCAGATAACCCGGTATAATCAAAATGCCATAATTATTACGGAGATCAAGTCTATCAAAATTGTTAACCAACTCTTCCCTTACAGAATCAATAAAACGCGTATTGTCCAAGTCTTTAAGCTGATCCAACTCAGCGTTCATAAAGGACACATTCTTCACCTTTGAACTTTCAGTATTCTTAAAGAACAATCCTACAGAACGATAGGAACGCTCCAAATCGGCAGTGCGCTCCAACGCTTTTTTAACATTCGTCTTAAGCGTTCTATCGGCCTGCTCTGCAAGCTGATTGCAATGCTCCACCATCTCTCCTACATCATCTGTCGACTGCAGAATACCAATCCACCAGTTGAGCGTATTTTTCAGTTCTTCTCTTTCCCGCTTTTTACTATTTTCTTCTAGAAAGATTTTCTTTCTTGCCTTTCTTTCTGGATTGAGGTTCTGCACATTATCAATTGCGGATTCCAACAAATCGTACCCACCTAGTTTAGCAAGTGGTTGCAAATAGGAATCCAGAGTACCCAACTCCGCTGCCGCAGGTTCGCGGTACTCTTTCTGCATATTTTGCTCTTCGGGAGAAAGTTGATTTTGAGTTGTAGACATAACGGTATGATTAGTTTTTGAATAATTATTTTGATTTGCCTTCAAGTTCCTGCACCAGTACTTTTAATGCTGACACAAGATTATCTTTCATGCTTTTATCGGACAAGGCTTGTCTTAACAGCTTATTAGTCTTAAGCTGCTTAACTATTTTCTCATATTGCGTACGCTTCATATCTAACTCACTTAAATATTGACTTTGGCGGATAATACCCTTGGAGCCAAAATCATCAAGACCTTTGAAATGAAGCTCTTCCTGCATTGAAGCTCCGTCTTCAGTTTCAAACTCCATTTCCACCGAAGGATTGTAATGTTCAAATACAGCCTCAATCGTTGTAAGCCCGTGAACAATTTCGGGGCGTACAGGCGGCAGATCGGTTAATTTTTCAACCATTAATACGCGATTCTGAGGAATGTCAGCAAAGGCTTCAGAAGCATCGTTTTTTACTTCGGTTCCGCCAATTCCGTAGGGTTCAATAGGCATAATATTAATTTTTACAAGGTTAAAAGTGCATTAATTGTAGTTGCTTTTTCTCGGTTACCACTTGCACAGCAATCACTTTAGATTTACAAGTAAAATTACCTAGCTTTTCAATTTGAGAGGATAACTAAAATGAGTGATGCTCGACAACAGGCATCAAGCGCTTTAAAACATCGTCTGAAGTGCTTTATAGGAAAGGGTTTCAATAAAAAGAAATCCGATAACAAGTATGGGAATACTTATTATCGGATTGATATTTTGGAAAACTAATTGTAACTGAAATCAGTTATAACATCTTATACTGCACGCTCTATCCTTGTATAAATACGCCTTCCTTATCACTATTTTCGACCCAGCGTACTAATACTTTTTGATTTTCGAAACTGTCAATCGACTTACCTACATAATCCGCCTGTATTGGAAATTCTCGGCTGAATCTTCTATCAATTAATACACAAAGTTCCACTTTTGCAGGACGGCCAAAATCCAATAGGGCGTCTAACGCAGCCCGAATGGTGCGCCCTGTGTACAACACATCGTCAATCAGGATTACTGTTTTATCCTGTATACTAAAAGGAATATCTGTTGTGTTGGCTTTATGCAATGCATTGCGAACATCATCTCTATAAAAAGTTATGTCTAACTTACCATACTGCAATTTCGCATCCTTTTCCGATTGCAAGATCTCCTTATAGATTCTATCGGAAAGATATATACCCCGAGGCTGCAAACCAATGATTACAACATTCGATGCATCAGCATGATTTTCTATAATCTGCTGTGCCAGTCTTTTAATGGTAATTGCAATATGTTCTTTATTTAATATCGACTTCACTTTGTATCTCCTTTAAAATGAAAATCGGAAGATAAATCTTTTCACACACTTTTCATAGAGCATTACAACTTCCTTTCAGAAGAGTAACCAAGCTACTCCTCTGAAAGAAAAGGATATCTGTAATCAGTTGGCGGATTAAAGGTTTCCTTAATAGTTCTTGCACTTAACCAGCGATAAAGATTCAGCATAGAACCTGCCTTGTCGTTGGTTCCCGATGCACGGCCTCCACCAAAGGGTTGCTGTCCTACTACGGCACCGGTAGGTTTATCATTGATATAAAAGTTTCCGGCTGCGTTGGAAAGCTTTTGGGTTGCCAGTTCTACCGCATAACGGTCGGTTGCAATAATAGAACCGGTAAGTGCATAAGGTGAGGTTTGATTAACCAGCTCCAGAGTTTTTTCAAATTGGTTGGCAGGATAAACATATAATGTAAGTACCGGCCCAAAAATCTCCTCACACATAGTTACATACTGAGGATTTTTGGTTTCGATAATAGTAGGGCTGATAAAATATCCTTCTTTTTTATCATAATCGCCGCCCACCAATATAGTCGCATCCTTATCCTTTTTCGCTCTGTCTATATATCCTTTAATTTTATCAAAACTTTTCTCATCAATCACCGCATTGATAAAATTGCTAAAATCTTCCACAGTTCCCATTTTGAAACTACGCACGCCATCTACAAGCTTCTTTTTTACTTCTTTTGCGATATTGGAAGAAATATAGGCACGTGAGGCTGCAGAACATTTTTGTCCCTGATATTCAAAAGCTCCACGCAACAATGCTGTTACTAACACATCAGGATCAGCACTCTTGTGTGCAATCACAAAATCCTTACCACCGGTTTCACCTACAATACGGGGATAACTTTTGTATTTACCAATATTTCTGCCGATGGTTTCCCACATGGTATTAAATACACGGGTAGAGCCGGTAAAATGGACACCGGCAAAGTCTTTATGATTAAAGCATACATCTCCCAACTCGGGACCATCTACATAAATGAGATTAATTACACCATCGGGCAAACCAGCTTCTTTCAAAATGCGCATAAACATCTGGGCGGAGTATACTTGTGTATCGGCAGGTTTCCACACCACCACGTTGCCACACATAGCAGCCGAAGTAGGGAGATTGCCTCCAATTGCGGTAAAATTAAACGGCGTTACAGCTAATACAAACCCTTCCAGCGGACGATACTCAACTCTATTATGCATACCCGGACTGCTAATGGGCTGTTGCTTATAGATTTCACTTAAGTAATGCACATTGAAGCGGAGGAAATCTATAATTTCACAAGCACTGTCTATTTCTGCTTGATATGCATTTTTGCTCTGGCCCAACATAGTCGCACCGTTCATGTGAAAACGATACTTGGTAGCGATAAGGTCGGCTGCTTTCAAAAATATATTGGCGCGATTTTCCCAACTCATAGCGGCCCACTGCTCTTTTGCTGCCAAAGCCGCATCTATTGCTTGTTGCACATGTTTTTTATCGCCTCTGGAAAAATATCCCAATATAAAATTTCTTTCGTGAGGAGGATGTATAGGCACTCTATTCTTTGTATACACTTTCTCAGCTCCTATATACATAGGAATTTCAATCTGCTCGCTTTTCAATTGGGCTAGCGTTGCTTTCAATTGTTCTCTTTCTTTAGAACCCGGAGCATAGTTGAGTACGGGCTCATTGGCTGGTAACGGATATGAAAATGTTCCCTGGTACATATATACTTTTTATATGAATGGTTTACAATAGCTGTAACAAAGGTAAGCCGCTTTCGCGGCCTACAAAAAGATCTCCCATGGTTTTCAGTCCCTTTGAGCAAAGGTGAGCACAATACTACATCTATCGATTTGCCTACTCGTCACTTTTACTGGCCATGAGATAAGCCTTTATGAAGCCATCCAGATCGCCATCCATAACGGCCTGTACATTACCTACTTCATAATCGGTACGATGGTCTTTAATCATTTTGTAAGGATGGAATACATAGCTGCGGATCTGACTACCCCATTCTATCTTCTTTTTATTGGCGTTGGCGGCGTTTTTCAATTCTTCACGCTTACGTAACTCTTCTTCATATAAGCGGCTTTTCAGCATTTGCATGGCTTTTTCACGGTTGCCTAGCTGCGTGCGCTCGGTCTGACAAACTACTACGATTCCTGTGGGTATGTGCGTCAGCATCACTTTAGTTTCTACTTTGTTTACGTTTTGTCCACCAGCGCCTCCACTGCGGGCAGTTTCCATCTTTACATCACTATCTTTTATTTCTATCTCGATAGAATCATCCACTAGTGGGTACACAAATACCGAAGCAAACGAAGTGTGTCTCCTAGCATTACTATCAAAAGGAGAAATACGCACCAGACGATGCACGCCTGACTCAGCCTTTAAGAATCCATATGCAAAGGGGCCATCAAATTGTAGCGTAGCGGTTTTAATGCCGGCACCGTCACCCCACTGCCAATCTAGCTCCGTAACCTTCCAGCCTTGCTTTTCGCCATACATACGATACATACGAGCCAGCATTTCAGCCCAGTCCTGACTCTCGGTTCCGCCTGCTCCGGAATTAATTTGTAATATAGCTGGAAGTTCATCCTCCGGCTCGTTCAGCGTGCTTTTGAATTCTACCTCATCCAATGTCTCCAATGCCTGATCATAAGCCTGCTGGGTTTCCTCTTCCGTAGCATCTCCACTTTTCCAGAATTCAAATAGTACGGCAAAATCCTCTACCGCCGTTTCAGCACGACGGTACAAGTCAACCCAATATTCGTTTATTTTTAACGACTTAAGTATCTCGGTTGCTCTCTTGTTATCGTCCCAGAAACCAGGGCTTAGCGATAACTGCTTATCCTGTTGAATTTTTTGTTCGCGGTTATCGACGTCAAAGAAACCTCCTTATCCCGAGAATGCGGGACCGCATATCCTGTAACTTTTCCTGTGTCATGCTGCAAATATATAATGGATAAGTCTTTGTTCCACGCTACCGATTTACTTTCTTAACAATGCGCCAAACATGGTGTCGGCCTTTATCTCATACCCTTTAAAAACTTGCTGCTGAATGGCCTGCACCCCTTGCTCCTGAAGATAATGTACTTGATCTTCATTTTCCTGACGGAATACCGAACAGGTTATATACAGCAAATAGCCCCCCGGTTTTAGATATTTTATCACATTTGAGAGGATGGCACGTTGTAATGCAGCATAATCACCAATCTTATCTTCACTAAAAAATAATAACTGCTCAGGTGTTCGCGCCCAGGTACCGCTTCCACTACAGGGCACATCGGCTATTATCAAATCAAAAAGATGATCGGGGCGAGCCTTAGTGGCATCTGTAACAAAGGATTTATAGCGCTTAATACCCGCTTCTTCAAATCGCCGTCTCAAATTGCTAATAATCGAGGGTCTAAGATCAGATACAGTAAGTTCGATATCTGATAGAATATCTTTTGCCAAAATAGATTTACCTCCACTGGCAGCACAACAATCCCATACTTTTATTTTAGCATCCTTTGCAGCCTGTTCCTTATAAAGCTCCAATAAAGTTCCTACATTCTGCGAATTCAGGTCCTGTATAACGGCCTCTCTATTGATGGCAATAACCGATTCCGCCTTAAAACTATTAGGCAGCCGCACCGAATTCCCTTCTACAGTAAAATTTACGGCAGATAATTGTAGTTTATTAATGACTGCATTTTCGTTCCCAGGCCGAATACGTAAAAACAGATCCGGCTGTACTAAATGGGATTGTTCAAATGCAGCTTGGTCAATATGCTCACTTAAAGGAGCATCATAATTAAAAATCTTTTGGGGCTTATCCTGGGGTAGCGCAGCTCCCTTTAAAACAGCTACATGTGTGGGATCGAGTTTAAATCCGGTGCACTCGAGACCTTTCAGTATTTTCTGATGCACACTGCACTGAGGATAAGATCTTCCTAACCGAAAATAACTGTAACAAAACTGTGTAATATACTTACGGTCTCTACTGCCGAACTTTTTGTTTCTGGAAAAATAGTCTTTGATAAAATGTGCAAAAGGGATGCTGCCATCATATGACTGTATGATGGCCGATGCCGTATTCACATAAGAATAGAAATGATTGAGCTTTAAATTTTGCATCCTCCCATTATTAAAAAAGCTGCTTAAGAGCATGAAACGCTCTTAAGACAGCTTCTTATTTTCTTAAAATTATATACGCTTAGATTTCCAATAAAGTTTTTATCGGGTCTTTCTGAATCAAGAGTAATGCAGGATTTTCCAGCAACTCTTTTACACGCACCAAGAAGCTCACCGACTCTCGACCATCCACAATACGATGGTCATAACTCAATGCAACATACATCATCGGCCTGATTACCACCTGACCGTTTATTGCCACCGGGCGCTCCTGTATTTTATGCATACCTAAGATAGCACTCTGAGGCATATTGATAATGGGGGTACTGAGTAATGAACCAAATACACCGCCATTGGTGATTGTAAACGTACCTCCAGTAAGATCTTCAGCTGTAAGCTTGCTATCGCGAGCTTTGGCCGCCAGTTCTAACACTTTTCTTTCAATTTCGGCTAAACTCAGGCTTTCTACATTTCTGATTACCGGTACGGTTAATCCTCGAGGAGTACTTACTGCTATGCTGATATCTACATAATCGTGATAAATAATATTGTCTCCATCGATATACGCATTGATGCTGGGCCACTCAGAGAGGGCAATAGCGCAAGCTTTGGAGAAGAAACTCATGAAGCCCAGATTCACACCGTGTACTTCCTTAAACTTATCCTTATACTGTTTGCGTATATCCATAATCGGCTGCATGTCCACTTCGTTAAAAGTGGTCAGCATTGCCGTAGTATTTTTAGCTTCTACCAGACGGCGGCTGATGGTTCTGCGCAGATTAGACATTCTTTCCGCACGCTCATTACGACTGAACAACTCAGCACCATCAAAAGCTTTGCGCCCTGCATTGGCAATAGCAGCCAACACATCTTCTTTTACAATTCTTCCCGAAAATCCAGAAGGCTTTATCGATTTGGGATCAACTTTTTTATCGGCTATAATAGCAGAAGCCACAGGCGTAGCTTTAACATCGGGCTTTTTGATGGCGGTATCGGTCTCAACTTTTGTTTCCGGCTTAGCTGCCGCTGGAGCAGGCTGTGCCGGTTTGGCTGCTGCAGGTTTTCCTGTGGTTTCTTTAATCACGGCGATAACATCGCCAATTTTCAAAGTATCGCCTTCAGCTACCGAGGTTTCGAGTAATCCCGCAATTTCAGCATTTACTTCGAATGTGGCCTTCTCACTCTCCAGTTCTGCTACTACTTCATCGCGCTCTACATAATCACCAGACTGTTTCACCCATCTCAGAAGGGTTACTTCGCTGATGGATTCACCCACTGTAGGTATCTTTAATTCGACCTGTTTGCCGGTAACTTGCAAGGACGCTGCTGGTATTTCTTCAGGAGCTACAGTTTTTGCTTCAGTGGCTTTATCTTCAACAGGTGCAGGTGCTGATGCAGGCTTGGCTGCTGAATCATCTATTGAGGCAATTACCGATCCGATATTGATGGAGTCCCCTTCAGCAACTAAGGTTGTCAACACACCTGCTTTTTCCGCATTTACCTCAAAAGTGGCTTTCTCACTCTCTAGTTCAGCTATTACCTCATCACGCTCCACATAATCACCTGTTTTTTTCACCCATCGCAATAAAGTTACTTCACTTATCGACTCGCCAACCGTAGGCACTTTTATTTCAACAGCCATAAATAATACTTTTTGTAATAGTTCGGCAAATTACGTAAAAATGACAATACCGAAAGTAACAAATGAGCGCCAATTTTTACATGTCCAACCACCAGTATAGTCCCGAGATAAGCTTTTACAAGTTTTCCTCTGAGCCTTGGAGTTATACTTGCTTGGTTACCCCCTGCTATCTGCTATGCGTTTGTATCACTAACAATATTCGTATACTAAGGTTCTTTACCAGCCACTAATTATACTTTTAAAGGTCCTAATCCCTCAAGAATTCCACCTTAGTCTTTAAGGATGCAACAATTTTGATTTAATAACTCTTTCGCATATACGCCCACACATCATACCTCTTTCCATAGGTACCGATAGCACCTTTCTAGCACCCAAGAACTATCTGCACTTATATTTCCCTAGCTACCAAGCAACTACAAAAATAGAATAAACAATAATATATTAATAAATGTATATTTAATAAATTGATAATTACGTATTCGTTTTAACAATTTTAAACATAAAGAACATCTCCTCCCCATTCAGCACAGCACCACTTTTAAGAAACTCCATTACTGAAATGCTTCAAAAACTCCTCTTAAATGCCTACTCAGAACTTATTGGGTTATTGCACATTCTCAGGAAGTAAGTATACTTCACATAAACTAAAAATTGTGGCTACCTATCCCATGAATTAGTGATGAATTACTAACACCTTATCAATTATCTTTGATTATAAGATGGGTAATACAACAATTAGAGTTGCAGTATTTGATGATAATGCATATCGCAGAGAAAGTCTGTGTATGCTGATTAACTCATCGCCAAAAATGACTTGCACTGGGGCATTCTTTGACTGTAGTAATGTTATTGCCGATGTGAGAAGATCGGCCCCCGATGTGGTATTGATGGATATTGACATGCCTAATGTAAACGGCATCGAAGGTGTAAAGTTAATCCGGGTGAATTTCCCAAAAGTTCAAGTGTTGATGCAAACCGTATTTGAAGATGATGATAAAATCTTTGCTTCCATTTGCGCGGGGGCATCGGGTTATATCTTAAAAAAATCGAGTCCTGCACAACTCTTACAAGCGATCGAAGACGTATATAACGGAGATGCAGCGATGACTGCTTCTATAGCCAAAAAAGTATTAACTGCTTTTCAAAAAAACGTGTTTTATGAGAATGACCAGGAAATTTCATTAACACCCCGGGAAAGAGAAATGCTAGGTTTCCTGGTAAAAGGCTATAGTCATAAAATGGTAGCTTCTGCCTGTGGGTTAAGTATTCACACCGTCAATACTCATATCAAAAAAATATACGAAAAGTTGCAGGTAAATTCTGTGGCGGAAGCTGTAGTAAAAGCCTTGAACAAAAAGCTTATTTAAAACATCTCATGTTTAGTTTTGAATACAAGAGGGCGGAATGTCTATTCCGCCCGATACTTTATTATACCTAATTTGTTAATTCAGCTACTAAATAGAAAAAGCAGTATTGATAATCTCTGCCTGCTCAGCTTTGTGCACTTTCATAAATCCGGAAGCGGTAGAAGCACTCGCTTTACGGCCGATAATGCCATAGTTCAGACTCTTGAGGTTCATTTGTAGGAAGGAAGCGGCACCCATATTCAAGGGCTCTTCCTGTACCCAATACCAAACGGCATTTTTATATTTTGCATACAATGCTTCCAATTGCTTAGTAGGTAAAGGATATATCTGTTCGAGTCTTACGATGGCCACATCTTTACGGTTATCGGCCAATTTTTTCTCCAATAATTCGTAATACACTTTACCAGTACAAAAGAGTACTTTTTTCACATCCGCCGGATTAGCGTCGCTGTCATCAATTACTTCCTTAAATGAACCATTCAGGAATTCTTCTTTTGAGGAATAAGTTCCCGGATGGCGCAAGTATGCCTTAGGTGCAAAGTTGATTAAAGGTTTTCTGAACGGCCATGCCAGCTGACGGCGCAATGCATGGAAGTAATTAGCTGCAGTGGTAATATTGGTTACAACAATATTGAGCTCTGCACAAGCTATGAGAAAGCGTTCCATACGTGCACTACTATGCTCTGGCCCTTGTCCTTCATAACCGTGCGGCAATAACATTACCAATCCACTCATCCTATTCCACTTCTGTTCACCACTGGTGATAAATTGGTCAATGATGGTTTGGGCGCCGTTTGCAAAATCGCCAAACTGAGCTTCCCATATTACTAATGCATTGGGCGATGCCAGTGAGTACCCGTATTCAAAACCTAAAACAGCACTCTCACTTAACAATGAATTGTAGATTCTGAGTTTACCTTTCGCTCCCGGAATGTTAGAAAGACGGTTGTATTGTGTATCATTTTCCTCGTCTCTTAACAAACAGTGACGAGAGCTAAATGTACCACGAGCCACATCCTGACCACTCATGCGTACATCAGCACCATCCAGCATGATGGTACCAAAGGCCATTAGCTCAGCTGTAGCCCAGTCAATCTTTCCTTCCTCATTATATAATTTTATTTTATCCTTCAGCAGCTTATCCACTTTTTTAAGTGGCTTAAAATCTGGAGGCAGATGCATAATGGCATCGAATACTGTTTGGAAGTTTTCGCCAGAAACGCTAGTGTCCGGGCTTTTCTCAAAATCTCCTTCCGTTGCTTTTCGCAACTGTTTCCACAGCAATTCCGGTGTTTGATAAGTATAAGGCAACGGGCGTTGTTTTACTTCATCTAGTCGATCTTGTAAATCGGCCCAGAATTTAGTTTCCATTTCCTTGGCCAACTCCCGTACATCTTCCTCACCGTTATCCAAAAGATATTTTACATAAACCTCACGTGGATTAGGATGCTTTTCTATCAAAGCATACATTGAAGGTTGGGTGAACTTAGGATCATCACCTTCATTATGACCGTGCTTGCGGTAACAAACCATATCGATGAACACATCTTCGTGGAAGGTTTGTCTGTAGCGTGCAGCGATCTCGGCGCATTTCACCACAGCCTCGGGGTCATCACCATTTACATGCAGTACCAGGCTCTGCGTCATCGCTGCAAGAGAGGTACAGTAATTAGTACTACGCGCCTCTGAGAAATCTGTAGTAAATCCGATTTGATTATTAATTACAAAATGAATGGTCCCGCCTACATAATAGCCAGGCAGCTTAGACATCTGCAACAGCTCATACACTATACCCTGGCCAGCAATAGCAGCGTCACCATGTATTAAAATCGGGAGTACTTTGTGATACTCCTCGTCATGAATATTATTAGCACTACTTCTGGCAAAGCCCGCAACGACAGGATCCACAGCTTCCAGATGAGAAGGATTCGGCATCAGCTTCAGATGCACTTTTTTACCTGAGGGGGTTTCCACCTCACTTCCAAATCCTAGATGGTATTTCACATCGCCACTACCCATGGTTTGATTGATTTCGCCGGTGCCTTCAAACTCACTAAAAATTTGTTCGTAGGTTTTACCCAATATATTAGCGAGTACATTCAAACGGCCGCGATGCGCCATACCAATTACCACTTCCTTTACATCCAGTTCCGCTGATTTATTGATAATAGCATCCAGTGCAGGAATCGTAGTTTCACCACCTTCCAGCGAAAACCTCTTCTGTCCTACATATTTTGTATGCAGGAATTTTTCGAACATTACCCCTTCATTGAGCTTTTGTAGAATTCTTTTTCTTTGATCAAGGGGTAGTGGTTTTGAAAAATTTTGTTCGATTTCGGTGGTTATCCAGTCTATTTTCTTTTGGTCGCTGATATATTTAAACTCCACTCCTACATGATGCGCATAACATCTCTGTAGGTGAGCAAGAATATCTCTCAAGGTAGCAGTACCTAGTCCAATAGAGCTACCCACCTCAAATTTCGTATCGAGGTCAGCTTCACTAAGCCCGTAAAATGAAAGTTCCAAATTAGCCCCCCGATCCTTTCTTTTCTTAATCGGGTTGGTATGGGCTAGCAAATGTCCTTTATTTCGATAGCCCAGAATCAGGCGATATACCGCCAGTTCTTTTCTCCATTCAGATTTTCCACTTCCACTACTCGTTCCGTTCTGACTGGTATAGGATGTTCCGTTTTGAGCAGCCAACCCATTCGTCACAGCAAAATCAAAACCCTCAAAAAATTTACGGAATTCCACATCCACACTTTCCGGATTGGCCACAAACTCCTTATACATATTTTCTATGAATGCGGGAGACGAATTAGTGATATACGAAAAGTCTTTCATTATAAATGAACCGTTAATATATATTTAAATAATCTAAATCGATATAAATCGGGAAATTTTTGCTATCGATGATTTTCGACTCTGCGAAATTAGGATTTAATTTGCTTCAAGCACAATAAAGATATCATATAAAGCGTTAAAACCTATTTACAAAATTTACTGCTAAAAATACGAAGGGATAATCAACCGCATATATTTTTGATTTTTCAATCGATTGATGTAAAAAAACGAAAAAAAAGTTGCTTATACCAGAAAATGCCTTACCTTTGCCGTCCTAAAATAAAACTAGAAATAGATGGCCAATCATAAAGCTACAAAGAAAGATGCACGTCAGGCGGCTAAACGTCGTGAAAGAAACAGGTATTATAGTAAAACTACCCGTAATGCCATTAGAAAATTAAGAGCTGTAACTGACGCGAATGAAGCATCCGAGAAACTGCCTTCAGTTATGAGCATGATTGATAAATTAGCAAAACGCGGGGTTATCCATCGCAATAAAGCCGCCAACCTGAAAAGCAAGCTGGCGAAAAAAATTAATAGTCTTGCCGGTGCAGCTGGCAATTAATTTAGACTTGTGTTACGATATTGATTCAAATAAAAAAGGAAGGTTTACCCTTCCTTTTTTATTGTCCATTCTTTGGTAATACTGATTCTATAGCACGTTTTACACTACCGTGTTCCAGTAGCATCTTCTTCGCAACTTCGTAATCCTGAATTCCGGTTTTTTCCATTACCATACGTGTACCCCTGTCCACCAACTTATCGTTGGTAAGCTGCATATTCACCATACGGTTACCCTCTACTCTTCCCAACTGAATCATCACCGTAGTAGAAATCATATTCAATACCAGCTTTTGAGCGGTACCGCTTTTCATTCTTGTGCTACCGGTTACAAATTCGGGCCCCACAATTACTTCAATGGGGTGATCGGCCAATTTGCTGATGGCAGCTCCTGGATTGCATGAAATACTGCCTGTAGCAATTCCGTTTTCTTTGCAGTGCTTAAGGGCTCCCATTACATAAGGGGTAGTGCCACTAGCGGCTACGCCCACCACTACATCTTTCTGGTTTACATTGTGCGCCAACAAATCCAGCCAGCCCTGGTGTTCATCATCCTCTGCATTTTCAACTGGAGTGGTAATCGCCTTATTTCCTCCGGCTATTACCCCAATAACCACCCCTGGAGGCATGCCATAGGTCGGAGGGATTTCACTGGCGTCGAGTATTCCTAATCGTCCGCTGGTGCCCGCACCTATATAAAACAGTCTGCCGCCGGCCATCATACAATCTACAATGGTTTCAATCAATGCCTCTATTTGAGGAATTGCCGCTTCTACGGCGAGGGGGACTTTTTTGTCTTCTTTGTTCATTGACACCAGTAGTTCGCTTATGCTCATTTTTTCCAAATGATCGTAACTACTGGGTTGTTCGGTGATTTTCGTCTCAATCATATCACGGCTTTTTGTCTAACGCATCTTCAGTCTGTCAAAATTATTCATTCGGCAAGACATATAAGTAAGTAATCTCGCATTTTTTTAGTTTTCACGGTGAAATTCAATTAATCCCTTCATAGGTTTTTGCAATATTCGTCCCAATTCAAAATTATAAGCGTTACATAGTTCTTTTATTACGTCGCGGAACCCATAAGCAACCCCTCCTACAAAATTGATGGGGTATTTCCATGCCTCATTATACTTACAAAGATGCGTGAAAAAGAAATCATTCAGACCATCTTCTATAATATTTTCAATCATATAATGGCCTCTATTTTCGGCTAAAAACCGGGTAAATGATGCCAGATACCGATTGGGAAGTGGCTTTTTATAGACATTTTCTAGTATTTCGGTAGCATTTGTAGCGTAGGTAGCATCAAAGCGGGCACGTAGTTCATCATCAAATGTATTATACAAATAATACTGAAGCACCTTTTTTCCCAAATAGGCACCACTACCCTCATCGCCCAAGGCATACCCCAGCCCTGGACTGTTTTTTTTGATCCTTCTACCATCAAAATAACAACTACTCGAGCCGGTACCTAAAATACAGGCGATCCCTTTGCTACGGCCACATAAGCCAATAGCAGCCCCCTCTACGTCATTTGTCACACTTATTTTTGAAGCTTCCGGGAAAACGGAACGGATGGCATTCTTAACAATTTTATTATTGGCAGGATTCAAACAACCCGTTCCATAAAAATACACTTCACTAATCTGGTATTTTTTAAGTTTAGGAGCCAAATCTTTATTTAACAACTCTGTAATTTGCTCCTGATTGAGGAAATAAGGGCTTATTCCTAGGGTGTATACCGATTTTGTTTTACGATCGGTAAGAAGACACCACTCCGTTTTCGTTGAGCCGGCATCAGCTATTAATATGGATTTTGACATTTTAACAAGAAGCTTAAAAAGTTCCGCTAATATAAGTATC
Organism: Niabella digestorum; assembly: GCF_036409055.1. NCBI lineage: Bacteria > Pseudomonadati > Bacteroidota > Chitinophagia > Chitinophagales > Chitinophagaceae > Niabella > Niabella digestorum. Next base: position 465,774 of record NZ_JAZGLY010000003.1, read on the forward strand.
AAAACAGTTTAAACCATGATAAATATGAATTCAAAAGCAGATTATAGTGATTTACCAACATACTAACATTTTTTCTAACTGGCTGATCCTGCCATCCTCCTAACTTTGCAGGATAATGTTTCAATAATAAGGATCAGTTTTATCTATCTTGCAATCGTTGCAGAAAACACTACATAAGGTCTATTAAGATGAAAAAAAAGTTTGAGGTTTGGCTCCCGTTGCTGTTATCCATTGTGATGATTCTTGGTATGTTCGTTGGATACCGTTTTGCAGTACAACAACCCAACAAAAAGATATTCAAGAAAGATGCTGCTAATGCACTACAGGAAGTTTTTGACATTATCCGTACCAGATATGTAGATTCGGTAAATATAGACACCCTGCGAGAGAACGCTATCAACCTCATGATGGATGAGCTTGATCCGCATTCCATTTACCTCCCCCCTGTTGAACTCAAAGAAGCCAATGAAGATCTTTCGGGAAATTTTGAGGGTATCGGCATCGAGTTTAACCAAATTCGGGATACTGTAAATGTGACTTATGTATTTAAAGGAGGGCCTAGTGACAAAGCAGGCATTCTCATCGGAGATCAGATTATTAAAGTAGATGATAAAAGCCTGACAGGAAAAAATATTGATATTTTCAAAATCAGAACTGCAATTCGAGGTCCTAAAGGCTCTAAAGTAAAGCTAGATTTGTTACGCAACGGGAAACCACTTACGGCTACTGTAACCCGCGATAATATAGCCACCCCTTCCGTTACAGCTTATTATATGCTGGATAATAAAACTGGCTTTATCAAGCTCAGCAAGTTTACCAACAGCTCCTATCGAGAATTTATGGAAGCTCTGCAGGATTTGAAAAATCAGGGCATGACGCAACTCATCTTTGACCTGAGGGGCAACAGTGGCGGCTATATGGATCAGGCTATCGAAATCGTAGATGAATTTCTGAGCGGTGATAAACTGATTGTCTATACCCAGGGAGTACATAGCCCTAAAACAGAATACCGCTGCAAAAGGGCAGGTATCTTTGAAACAGGAAAGCTTGCTATACTGGTAGATGAACTCAGCGCCAGTGCCAGTGAAATTGTGGCCGGTGCATTACAGGACTGGGACAGAGCTGTGGTGGTAGGAAGACGCACTTTTGGAAAGGGTTTGGTTCAAGAGCCATTTTTACTAAGCGACGGCTCTGCACTACGTCTTACCGTAGCCCGCTATTATACGCCCATCGGACGTAGCATACAAAAACCCTATACTGGAGGTAAAAAAGTGTACCTTGATGAAGTATGGGAACGCTATGCCAGCGGTCAGCTGTATTATGCTGATAGTAATAAGATAACCAATGGTACTCCTTATAAAACCCATGGTGGTAGAACTGTATACGGTGGCGGCGGTATTATGCCCGATGTATTTGTAGGATTAGATACTTCCAGATATTCACGTGAAATCAATAAAGTTTTTCTGAATGGTTCTTTCAACGATTTTGTATTTCACTATTACCTGAGCCATCAAGAGCTACTCACACCTTATCAAACGCCACAAGAGTTTGCACAGCACTTTGATCCCTCCAAAGATATGTGGACACAATTTACCGAGTGGGTAAAAAAAGACACCGTGAACCTATCAGGCATTCCCGAGTTCGAGAAAAAAAGAGTTATCGACCGAATGGAAGCGCAATTAGCACGTTTCAAATGGAGAGACTCTGGCTTTTATCAGGTAATGAATAGCAAAGATTCTGTAGTTTTGAAAGCATTGGAGGAATTGGGAAAATAATATATCTGTAACCCTTAACTTCAAAGTAATGGACGTAAAAAATAATATACTCGAAACCATTGGGAATACACCACTCATACGCTTGAACAAAATCACCCGCCATCTTCCTTGCACTGTAGTGGCCAAGGTAGATTATTTCAATCCGGGACATAGCATAAAAGACCGCATGGCTTTGAAAATGGTGGAAGTAGCGGAGCAGGAAGGCAAACTGAAACCGGGTGGTACCATCATTGAAGGTACCAGTGGCAATACAGGTATGGGGTTGGCACTTGCCGCCATTGTGAAAGGGTACAAATGTATTTTTGTTACTACGGATAAACAATCAAAAGAAAAGGCCGACATCCTGAAAGCTATGGGTGCCGAAGTTATCGTGTGTCCCAGCAACGTGGAGCCTGAGGATCCACAAAGCTATTATAGCGTAGCTGCAAGATTGGCAAGGGAAATCCCCAATTCCTATCACATGAACCAGTACGATAACTTGGCCAATCGACTGGCACACTACGAAACCACTGGTCCTGAAATCTGGCGGCAAACCGAAGGCAAGATTACACACCTCGTCTGCACTGCAGGTACAGGAGGTACTATTACCGGTACGGCCATGTATCTAAAAGAACAAAATCCCAATATTAAAGTGTGGGCAGTAGATGCCTACGGCTCTTTGCTTACCAAATATTACTATACAGGAGAAATTGATCCCAATGAGGTATACCCCTATTTTAGTGAAGGCTTTGGAGAAGACTTTATCCCCAAGAACTATGACATGAGTGTTATTGACGCCTTTACACAGGTTACGGATAAAGATGGCGCTGTCATGGCACGCAGATTAGCGAAGGAGGAAGGATTGTTTTGCGGATACAGTGCTGGAAGTTGCCTCCAAGGCTTAATGCAACTCAAGGAATCACTCACTAAAGATGATTTGGTAGTATGCATTTTCCACGATCATGGCAGTCGTTATGTGGGTAAAATATATAATGATCAATGGATGATGGAACGCGGCTTCCTAGACGTAAAAACCTTCAAAGACATCGTCAACGGGCGCCCCATGGTTCAGAAACTCATCACCATCAGCGAAGAAAAGCAAGTGGCTGAAGCTGTGGATTTGATGAAACAATACGATATTGAGCACATCCCTGTTACACGTGGAGAAGCTATAGTAGGTTCGATTAGCGAGGGAGGACTATTCCAAAAGGTTTTCAATAATCCTGATATTAAACATCAGCCTATTGCTCATGTTATTGAGCCACCATTCCCTATAGTTGATTTTAATACCCCTGTTGAAAAACTGCGAACACTCATTACTAAGGACAATGGAGCAGTAATGAGTAAGGATGAAATCGGCAATTATCACATTATTACTAAATACGACGTAATACAGGCCTTAGGTGGATAACCTAAGGCCTGTTGCCTAATAAGCTTTATCGCTCCGTAAAAAATGTAATCATCTAATTGCGGTTGCCCCCACTATTGATTCCTTTATGCATATCAGCATAACCAAATACTCTTTGCAATAAAGGCGTATTTCTTGCTGATATATTAGAACGGATCTCTTCTTCCTTATTAGCTACATACAAGAACATAGCGTCAATAGCTCTAGCTGCAATAAAATCATTTAGATTAGGTTCCAGTTTTTTGGTAACTAAAGGAATAGCATTATAGGCTGATACGATTTTACTGTACTCACTACCGGCACCACTAACCCGCACCGTACTGTCCACGATAGGACGAAATGCCGTCATGAGTTGCGGACTCATCGACTTTTTAAAGTATTCCGTAGCAGCGTGTTGGTTATTACTCAACAAAATATTCATGGCATCAGTGATGTTCATATTCTTTACAGAATTCAGGAATATGGGTTTGGCTTGTTTCACCGCCTGAGACATAGCATTAGTATACTTTGCAGTTACGTTATTCACTACGGAACTAAGCCCCAAATCACGAAGTGTTTTTTCGATTTTTTCTGCTTCACCTGGAAAAGCAAACCGCACCAATGGATTGCCCTTATTGGGATTGGCAAATGCATCAAAGCCGCTGAACAGTCCTTGTGTGAGTGCTTCCTTCAGTCCTTGTGCCACTTCAAAAGCTGATAAACTACTTGCAACGTTTTTCAACGTGTCACAACCTGATAAGAATATAGTTGTGCTCATGATACATACCAATACTAATCGTTTCATTGCTTTTTGTTTTAATTCTCTAATTTCTTATTAATTCAACCTTGGGTCTACAGGGGCATTTATGAATAACTCATAGGTACCACCCAATTCTTTCAGAACGGCTTTCCATAACTCTTTTTCATTAGAAGCAAAAAGAAACTTTTTTGAGGCTTCAGAAACAATCCAAGTGTTTTCATCCATTTCGGAAGCCAGTTGCCCGGCCCCCCAGCCACTATATCCTAAATAAAATCTTATTTTATCAGTATCTATAGTACGGGAATTAATCAATTCTATGAGTTTTTCAAATTCACCACCCCAATATACGCCTTCCATCACCTCCTGACCGCCGGGTATCTGCTCAGGATATTGATGCAAGAAATGAAGTGTATGCAACTCTACCGGTCCACCTTCATATACGGGCAATTGAAAATCGCCCAGCTCGGGTACCAATTCATCTACAGTATAATCCAACTTTCGGTTCAGCACAAATCCAAAACTCCCCTCCTCATTATGTTCGCATAGAAATATCACACTCCTGAGGAAGTTGGGGTCGTCAAGGTGTGGATTCGCAACCAGTAATCTTCCTGCTTTTGGTTCGATCATAAGCCAATATAAATACTTTTTCACTAAATTCAAGAGCGGATTTCTATTAATTTTTATAAAAAGTTAAATATCATAATCGTTAGTACTAATCATAAAACGGTACTAACCTATTGCTATATTTGCTGCTGTGAAAAAATTATTCTCCTACATTACCATACTCATTACGTTGTCCCTGATTGGGATTATTGTAATGCAAGTATCTTGGCTGAAAAATCTGATCGCCTTACAAGAAGATCGGGTAAAGCAGAAAATTGACGAGGTGTATCAGAATTTGATTGTAGAGTTTGGACACCTGCGCGAGCAATACATCAATGCCAATGCCAATGATTTTTCCATTTTCTTTTCTCAAAAAAACGTATTCGATCCGTTTCGGGCAGTGACCATAGGCTCCATATTGAGTAGTAATGAAATAGAAAAAAGAATTCGAGCGGCATTTGATAAAGCGGGGTTAGAGAAGATCGATTTCGAATATGCCTTTATATCTGGCCCTATGATGGGCAATGTAAAGTTTGAAAAACTTTCACCCAACTTCTTCGATGCACAGATTGATACTGTTCATAACTATACGCCCGATTATAAACTCATTCGCTCCCAAAGTGGTACAGCTTCGGAAAGTATTACTACGGATGAAACTCTTGCCGTTGTTGCGCTCAATTGGAAAAGCTTTGTAAAGCGGTCCTTATTCTGGAGTATTGTTTTCGCTGTGCTCTTTACACTTATTATCATTTCGGCATTTTATCTTACCGTACATACCATGCTGCGTCAGAAAAAGTTGAGTGATATTAAAAATGATTTCATCAACAATATGACGCATGAATTTAAAACGCCTATTGCCACCATATCGCTGGCTGTGGATGCTTTAAAAAACGAAAAAGTATTAACTAATAGAGAAAAGCTGGATTATTTCAGCAGCATTATAAAAGAGGAAAACCAGCGGATGAACCGCCAAGTAGAAACGATACTTAAAGCTTCGCAGTTTGAGAAGAAAGAAGCTGAGATCGATTTGAAGCCCTTATCTGTACATGAAGTTATCGGTAATGTGGTAGATAATTTTCAGTTACAGCTACATGAAAAAAATGGAGATGCAACACTGCAACTTCAAGCTCAAAAGGATATCATTAAAGCTGATGAAGTACACTTTACCAACTTGGTCAACAACCTTATCGATAACGCTATTAAATACTCAAAAGAGCATGTGCCTATTCATTTAAAAATCTCTACCCACAACTCAGGCAATAATATCGTCATTAAGTTTGAAGATAACGGTATAGGCATGAACAAAGAAACGCAGAAACGCATCTTTGAAAAATTCTATCGTGCCCACACCGGTAATCTGCACAATGTAAAAGGATTTGGTTTAGGATTGAACTATGTAAAATCGGTAACCGATTCGCACAACGGAACCATCAGGGTAGAAAGTGCACTGGGAAAGGGGTCTACATTCACTCTCGAGTTTCCGCTGTTTAAACAAAATGGTAAATCCTAAAACTTATTCTTCCACATCATACTTTCAATGGGCCTGTCTGGCTGACGACTATATTTCGCGTTCTGCTTTTGATTGTATTTTATTTCAATCTCTCCATCTACAGGGAAATAGATAAGCTGTCCCACCGGCATTCCTTTGTAAATACGTACGGGTTGTTTCACAGATATTTCCAGGGTCCAGTGCCCACAAAAACCCACATCGCCTTTCCCGGCAGTAGCGTGTATATCAATACCCAAACGCCCTGTGGATGATTTTCCTTCCAAGAAAGGAACATGAGCATGTGTTTCGGTATATTCTTCGGTAACACCCAGATAAAACACGTGAGGATATAATACAAATCCCTCATCAGGAATCTCAAAATATTCTATTTCATTATGCTTTTTGGCATCCAATATATGGTTGCGATAAGTAGCCAGCCATTTTCCCAGATGTACATCATAGCTGTTACTACCTAAACATTCGCGACGATAAGGAGTTATCACTATTGTACCCTTATCAATTTCTTCCAATATCCGAGTGTCTGAAAGAATCATATATTTTCGAATTTATAGGTTTCAATTGACAATTGTTGTTTACTTTGTGCAATATAAATTATTAAAACGAGCATGCCGATTTTTTATCAGCAAGAGATTGATGCAAACGCCCGCCTAGGAATATGGGAAATTAAGGAAGAAGAATCGTTTTTCAAGCAATTCGTTCCCATTCATCGCGAAGTTACCCATCCCCATAAAAGACTGCAGCACCTGGCCGGTAGATTTCTACTAAAATACTTATACCCTGATTTTCCTTCGCATCTTATCAGCATTGCCGATACGAAAAAGCCCTTTTTGCCTGACGAAACCTATCATTTTTCCATCTCGCATTGTGGCAATTACGCTGCTGCCATAGTAAGCCGCCATTATCGTGTAGGCATTGATATCGAAATACCCAGCGATAAAGTAATAAAAGTGCAGCATAAGTTCGTAAGTGATGCAGAAATGGCAGCCATCCATCCTCTTACACAGGAAGATTTTACACGCATATGGAGCGCTAAAGAGGCTGTGTTTAAATGGTACGGCAATGGCAAAGTAGACTTTAAGAAAGACATCTGTCTGCTATCCTATGCCAATGGCGACAATACTTTCAGATGCCTTTTCAAAAAGAACAATTCGAAGTTAATTATTCACACCCACGCTTTTCCAGAATTATGCCTCTCCTATTTACTTGGAGATAGCGTTTCGTAAATCCCGAAAGGGCAAAAACTTGCAGTACGCAAGTAATATACTGCACTGTTATTAATACACAGCTTTACGAGTGAAATCGGGGCCTGACCATTCCAACTTGATAGAATTATCGGAGCCCGGCTTATAAAATACTCTCACAGGATGCACCCCGGCTTTTAACAAAATTGTTTCGGACGTTTCTGTGCGGGGTACATATCCATAATCCTGATCAATCAGTGGAATATCATGAATGCGTACAAACGCTTTGCCACCGGTTTGCAGATAGAAAGTGTAAGCCCCATCGATAGGTACATCGATAAACCCTTCAAACACGATCAATGCATCTTTAGTGATAACTTTCGATGGTACTTGCAGGATCTTGCTATGCCCTGTATGCAGCGGTCTCATCCCAGCAGGATTGGCTACCCAAGGAGTATTCATTTGATACAGTTTCCAAGTAATTTGTCCTGGCTGTTGTTCTATATCATCCTTCAACGAAGGAACGTAGGCAGTATCATACGGGCGCGGTGCTGCAGAATCAGGCTTTCTGAGTTGTAGCACTCGCTCCTTCATAAGTTGCTGAATGGTAACCATTTCAGGAGTGTGTCCCAAATCCTGGGTTTGCTTAGGATCATTCACCACGTCGTATATTTCAAAATCGTCCGAAGCACTTTTAATGTCGTAGCGTACTCCCATGTAGTTACCTACTCTTATTACCTGCATCTGATTTCTGCGTTTACCTCTTCTACCCTCCTCAATATCCTCGTAGCGGGGTGTTCTGTCGGACTGAAAATACTCTATATACACTTGTGTAGGTAGCTGTTCACCTTTTCCGGTAAGTGAAGGCAGTATGGATACTCCATCGGATCTTGCAGGAGCTTTCAATCCTGCAGCATCTAGGAATGTAGCCATCCAATCGGATGACATATGTGGCGTAGTTACCACGGTGCCTCTATTAATCATTTTCGGCCAGGTAGCAATAGTAGGTACCCGAATGCCTCCTTCCCAAGTATCTCTTTTGATGCCATCGTGTGGTCCATAGCCTTTAAAAAATTCCGGTGTATAAGGTTCATTCAAGTAAGACTCTTGGCTGGGGCCATTATCTGAGGTGAATATTACCAACGTATTACTATCAATATTCAGATCTTTTAAAAGCTGCAACAGATCTCCTACTTGCTGGTCGATACGCGATACTACAGTTGCATATCGCTTATTGACATCCGGCCAAGGTATTTCCGGAGTCTTAGGATCATTGTCATGATCATAAGTAGCATTGGCATACTGCGGATCCATCCATGAGTCGATGTTACCATCAGCGGTATTAATCATCTTTCCGGGCTTTCCCAGCCATTGTAAACCGCCCTGCAAACCTCCACCTGCTGGATAAGCACTGGTAGGTAATTCTATTACAGCATGAGGTGTATCATAGGCCAAGTACATAAAAAAAGGTGTGGCGTGATTCTTCCTCACGTGATCGATTATCCATTGCTTGGCCCGCGCAGTCCATAAATCTCCGGTATAACATTTATCCAAGTCGGGAGTAACGTTAGTATAATTATCGTAAACCTCTTTAGTACCTCTGTACAACCCTTCTTTAGGATAGTGTTCGTGTCCATCCGAATGACGTATATATCCATAGTAATAGTCAAATCCACGTTTCAGTGGATGGGCGATCCAGTTCTTTTTTCCTCCTTGTCCCTGTAGTCCCCACTTTCCGATTGCAGCCGTAGTATAACCGGCCTGTTTCAAAGTATTAGCTAATGTATAATTATCCTCAATCGCCTTATCAAACTGATTATCTCTTACAGTAGTATGTCCCTGTGTCACACCCAATATAAGAGAAGACCTAGAAGCTACACATACAGGCGCATTAACATAACTATGTGCCAACAGAGCGCCCTGCTCCGCCATTCTGTCCAACTGTGGTGTATATATACGTGGTTGATTTTTTCTTTGATTCTGATAAAACACCCCTACATCGCCAACCCCCATATCGTCTACTAGAATATATATAATATTTGGTTTGTCATTACTGGTATGATGCTGTGCGATGGACACAGATACACAGAAGAATAAGCAAGCAAAAATGACAATGAGAGAGGGATGATTTTTGAAAAAGAAAGTGAAGATTTTTCGCATTGAATGTAAACTTAGCATATGTAATAAATTAAACGGGCCGACACGACGAATTTAGGGAGCATATGGCTAGAAAACAAATTCGCGCGTATGGATATTGTAAGATAGCTATTACGTTTAACAAAATATCAAACATTGCTATAGGCGGGGCAATAAAAAAGCCTTCGTTGTAATAACGAAGGCTTTCAATAAATACGGCGGCTACCTACTCTCCCGCATTGTGGTGCAGTACCATCGGCCTTAAGGGGCTTAACTTCTCTGTTCGGAATGGGAAGAGG